>NZ_FYDW01000032.1:0-1687 GCF_900187555.1 Pseudomonas sp. Irchel s3f19
TTGAAACCGCCCGCCGCCCGCACCAGGGTGTAGGTCAGGTCGGCGCTGTAGTGCTTGAGGCTTTCTTTGCGAAATTCCCGCACGTTCTGCGCGCAGCGCACGGTGACGTTGACGCCGTCGTCGCTCAGCACCCGAAAGCGCGACAGCGTGCGCACGGTACGCGGTTGCGGGCTGGTGGATATCGACTCGCCGCCGATCAACCGCTGCACCCGCAGGCCGCGCATGTGGTGGTCGTCATAGGCGTAGTTGAGGGTGTTCTCGTAGTCGCTCTGCTTCGGGTCGATGGGAATGATGTACGTGCCTTTTTCGGTCCATTGGCCGAGCCAGGTGTCGTACTCGCCGTGGTCGAGCATGTCGCCTTCCTGCCAGATGAAGGCGGTGACTTCTTGCAGCAATTGCAGGTTCATAGGGTTCTCCATGCTCACGCCGACATCATCTTTTTCCACTGCTGGTAGGCCGCGCGCATGCCGGTTTCGGCACTCACGTCGGACACCAGGCCGTCTGCGCTGGGCGTCTCGCCGGGCAGGCCGCGGTTGAGCATGATCCACAGGTCTTCACCGGCCCGGGCGCCTTTCTGCACCCGTTCCCAGGCTTCGGAATCGTCCGGGGTGCCGAAGCCCATCGGGCCCTGGAAGTGCTCGTGCAGGCGCAGGCGGTAGCGGTTGGCTGCGGCCGGGCCGCCGTCCATGGTGATCACCGAGTGATGGATTTCGGTCTCGGTCACCGAGATCGGCTGCAGCACGCGGAAGAACGCCATCGAGCAGGCGACGTTGGGGAACAGGTTGAGGTTGAAGCCCGAACCGCCGACGGCGCGCACGATGCGGCGCACCTGTGGCTCGTCGATGCCCTCGTCGCGCAGCTCGGCGGCCAGGGCCTCGAAGCGCTCCGGGATCGGCTTGTCGAGGTCGGCTTCCAGGTCCACCAGCTCGGGGATCATCACCATCACGCTGTGGCCGTTGCCCAGGTCCTCGACGTAGCCGGGGCCTTTGACGAAGTCGAACAGCTCCAGGGTCTGCTCGTCGACCGAGGACAGGAAGCTCTTGTGCACCAGCGGGAAGTGGTAGGCGTCGGTGGTGTTTTCCAGCTGGATCTTCCAGTTGCCGGGGAAGCGGAAGCGGTGCTCGCCGGGGACCTTGATGCCGTAGCCGGCGCCCTGTTTCATGAACAGGTCCATCCACTTCCTGGCCGCGCCGAGGAAGTCTTCGAGCGGCTCGATGTCGTCCTTGAAGGTGGCGAAGACCATGCCGGCGTAGCTTTCGGTGCGCAGGCTGACCAGTGGCAGTTCGGCCTTGTCGATGCAATCGCCGTAGCTTTCCGGGTGGGGGATGCCGCGCAGCGAGCCGTCAAGGGCGTAGCCCCAGCCGTGGTAGGGGCAGACGAAGCTGTTGGTCTTGCCCTTCTTGTGCTCGCAGACCGTGGCGCCGCGGTGGCGGCAGCGGTTGAGCAGCACGTTGATGGCCTTTTTGCGGTCACGTACCACGATCACCGGCTGCTTGCCGATGAAGGTGGTCTTGTAGCTGCCCGCGTCCGGGACTTCGCTGTCGTGGGCGACCCAGACCCAAGTGCTGTGGAAGATCTTCTGCAGCTCGGCGTCGAACAGGGCCGGGTCGGTGTAGAGGGAGGTGTGGACGCGGTCGTGCTGCACCAGCGCGGCCGGGTCGACCGTCAGGTTGACGGCGGGGATCAG
>NZ_FYDW01000031.1:0-2399 GCF_900187555.1 Pseudomonas sp. Irchel s3f19
CAGCTCACGCAGCGTTGATCCAGATGGTCTTCAACTCCGTGTACTGGTCATGGGCCCAGATGGACTTGTCACGCCCACCAAAGCCGGACTCTTTGTAGCCACCGAACGGCGTCGACGCATCGCCCTCGCCAAAGCAGTTCACCGTCACCACCCCCGCGCGGATTTCCCGTGACAGGCGCAAGGCATTGCGCAGGCTGCCGGTGTAGGCCGAAGCGGCCAGGCCGTAGATAGTGTCGTTGGCCAGCTCGATCGCTTCGTCAATGGTCTCGAACGACGTTACGCTCAACACTGGGCCGAAAATTTCCTCGACGAACAACCGATTGTCAGGCGTAACCCCGTCAACGATGGTCGGCTGCACGAACACGCCCTGCTCGGTCTCACCGCCCTGCACCACGTTGAGCTTCTGCTCGGCGGCATATTCCAGATAAGACTTCACCTTCTCGAAGTGCGATTTGCTGACCATCGCGCCCAGGCGGTTTTCAGGGTCGAGCGGGTCGCCCAG
The DNA here is from genome assembly GCF_900187555.1 of Pseudomonas sp. Irchel s3f19. Lineage (NCBI taxonomy): Bacteria > Pseudomonadati > Pseudomonadota > Gammaproteobacteria > Pseudomonadales > Pseudomonadaceae > Pseudomonas > Pseudomonas sp. Irchel s3f19. Next base: position 503 of record NZ_FYDW01000031.1, read on the forward strand.
CTTCCAGTCCTTCAAGTGCTTGCCAATCAGGGTCAGCAGTTCGTCCTTGACGTCCTTGTGCACGATCAGGCGCGAAGAGGCCGAGCAATTCTCGCCCATGTTCCAGAACGCACCGGCGGTGACGAACTGAGCCACTTCGTCCAGGTCTTCGCAGTCATTCATGACCACGGCCGGGTTCTTGCCCCCCAGCTCCAGGACAATGCGCTTGAGGTTGGACTCGGCGGCGTATTTCAGGAACAGGCGGCCGGTGTCGGTGGAGCCGGTGAAGCTGACCATCGGGATGTCCATGTGGCGGCCGATGGCTTCGCCCACTTCACGGCCACCGCCAGGCACCAGGTTGAACACACCCGCCGGTACGCCAGCCTGGTGGGCCAGTTCGGCCACGCGCAGGGCGCTGAGGGTGGTTTCCTTGGCCGGCTTGACCACGATCGAGCACCCGGCGGCCAGCGACGGGGCGATCTTCCAGGCCAGCATCAGCAGCGGGAAGTTCCAGGGCAGCACCAGGCCGACCACACCGATGGCTTCACGCACCACCATGGTCACGGCAGCGTTGCCGGTCGGCGCGGTGCTGTCGTAGATCTTGTCGATCAGCTCGGCGTGCCAGCGGATGGTGTGGATGGTTTCCGGCACGTCGACGTTCTGGCATTCACTGACCGGCTTGCCGCTGTCCAACGCTTCCAGTACCGCCAGCTCATGGCTGTGGTCTTCCAGCAACTGGGCGAACTTCAGCAGGATGTGCTTGCGCTCACCCGGTTGCAGCTTGGACCACGAACCGTCTTCGAACACGCGCTTGGCTGCTGCCACGGCAAGGTCGACATCCTGCACGTCGCAAGCGGCGACTTCGGCCAGTTGCTTGCCGGTGGCCGGGTTGGTGGTGACGAAGGTGCGGCCCGAGACAGCATCGCGGAATTCACCGTCGATGAACGCCTGGGTACGCAGTTGCAGGTCGGCGGCGATGGCCGCGTACTGTGCCTTGCTCAGTAATTCAGCCATTTTCAGGCACCTCCGGTGATCTGGGCGATGTTGCGCTTGAGTTCAGTGACCACGCGCTCGAGTGCCTGCTTCTCGGCAGCGTCCAGCTCGGACAGCGGCTTGCGCACGCCACCGGTGCTCAGGCCGTTCAGGGCCACGCCGTACTTGATCGACTGGACGAACTTGCCACCTTCCAGGAAGTCCATCAGCGGCATCATGGCGCTCATGATGCGGCGGCCTTTGTCGAAGTCTTTCTCGACCACGCAGGCCTCGAACAGGGCCACGTGCTCCCGCGGGATGAAGTTGGAGCCGGCGCACACCCAGCTTTGGGCGCCCCAGGCGAAGAACTCCAGGGCCTGGTCGTCCCAGCCGCACGACAGCTGGATGTTCGGGCGCTGGATGGCCAGCCGGTGCAGTTGGGCCATGTCGCCAGAGCTTTCCTTGATGGCGACGATGTTTTTCACATCGGCGACCGCATCGAAGAACGCTTCGCCCATGCTCACGCTCATGCGGCCTGGGTAGTTGTAGAGCATGATCGGCAGACCGGCGACAGCGTCGACCGCTTTGACGTGCAGGGCGATTTCCTGCTGGGTCGGCAGCGCGTACGGCGGGGTGCCCACCAGCAGCGCATCGGCTTTGATTTCCTTGGCGTGCTTGGCGAACGCCACCGAGTCTTCGGTGCGGATCGCGCCGGTGCCGATGATCAGCGGCAGGCGGCCGTTGAGCACGTCCTTGGCCTGGGCGGCCAGTTCGATACGCTCTTGCGCGGTGTGGGCGTAGTACTCGCCGGTGGAGCCACCGATGATCACGCCGTGGATTTTCGATTCGACCAGGTAATCGAGCACTTCGGCGAACGCCGCCTTGTCGATCGAACCGTCCGCAGCCAGCGGAGTGATTGCCGGGGTGTAGATGCCTTCGAATTTCA
>NZ_FYDW01000030.1:0-3432 GCF_900187555.1 Pseudomonas sp. Irchel s3f19
GTTGCTCACGGGGGTCACCTATGGGGCGTTTTCTTATGGGAGCAACGCTAAAGGGCAGGGGGGTGGGGCTCAATGACAGGGGCGATCAATGTCGTTGCGTTTTGTGCAACGGGCGCGGGCGGTGCGTACGTCGTTGTTTTTGTGGCGCGGCGGAGATCGAGCGCCGCCCGCGCGGCGCTTCGCGGGGCAAGCCCGCTCCCACATCTGTTTCGGGCCAATTATTCCTGAGGCATTGGCGCGCGGCCCCTTGGTGCCCACCTCAATATCGCGTCGGACAAACAAGGCGGTCGCGCGCAAATGCCACAGACCTCACTGGCCCGAAACAGATGTGGGAGCGGGCTTGCCCCGCGAAGCGCCGCGCGGGCGGCGCTCGATCTCCGCAGCGCCACAAAAACAACGGCAAGCACCCTGGCACACATCACAACGCCATACGCACCGCCTTGGCCATCTCGGTCGCCAATTCCCGGCTCATGCCATCCAGGGTACGGCCCCGGCGCGTGACGATCTGGATATCGGTCGCGTTCATCGCCTCGCAATCAATGGCCAGGGCCTTGAAGGTGCCGCTCTTGAGCTCGTCGATGATCGGCAGCTCAGCCAGCAACGTGGCCCCCAGCCCCGACCGCACGAAATCCAGAATCACCGCCAGGGAGTTGGACGTGAGTGTCGGCACAATGGCAAACGGCTGGTCCTTGCACGCGGCATCCGCCAACTCGCGCACGCGGAAATTGGCACCGGGCAGCACCAGCGATTCCCGGGCCACTTCGGCAAGGCTGACCGTGGAGCGTTCGGCCATGCGGCTGTCGCGGTGCACGATCATCCGCAGTGGCTGCGCCAGGCTGAACAGCCGCGTCAGGCGGGCTGCAGGGTTGGGCGCAAACACCACGCCCAGATGCGCCTCGTCGGCCAGCACCATGCGCTGCACCTCCAAGGACGGGGCGCTGATGATCTCGGCCTTGTGCGCATTGTGCGCATGCAAGAAGCCCTGCAACGAATTGATCGCCCGGGCTCCCAGCAGGCCTTCGCCAATGGCGATCACCGTCGACGCCTGCTGGCGGGCGCGCAGTTCGTCCAGGCGGTTGACCAGCAGCGCGTGCTGGCGGGTGCGCTCGATGTAGTAGTCCACGGCCGCTTCGCCGGCGGCGGTCAGGCTGATGCGATGGGTGCCGGGGCGGACCAGTTCGATGCCCAGTTCTTCTTCCAGCCGGGCGATCTGCCGGCTGACCGATGAGGTGGCGACACCGAGCACTTCGGCAGCGGCGCGCATCGAGCCCTTGTCATGGCTCAGGTGCAGGTAGCGCAGGCGATGGTCCTGCAGATCGATATGGCGGGTGGGCATGACCTCGACCTCGGGGTAATCACGGCAGGCATTGGCGTGTCCCCATCGATCCTGGTGGGGCGCTGGCTTGATGTTTTTCTTGTCTGCTCGGCGTGGGTTGGCCGGCGTTGTCGCGCTCCATGCCAGGCCATCCTACACGCGTTTTTTTCTGGCAGAAATCATGTGAAAAAGGCACTAAAAATTTTTCGTGATATCAGCGTTGGTCTTTAGTTTTTTTTGCGCTGTTCAGGTCAGCCTATCTCTGCCTTTAAATTCATTTAAATCAGATAGATAAGCGGTTTTTTTTGGATGCTTCTGGGTGCTGCTAGCAGATTTTTCGTGGGTTTTAGCGTGAAAATTCAATTGACAATTCACGTAAATCGCCGCAAATATTTGTCACCGGCACCTAAAACAAGAGAGACAGACCATGCCGCCCAAACCTGCCTACGCCCCTCTGCATGGCCAGTGCTTGCCTTCACCGAGCCCAGCCAACACCCCCCACAAGCATCAGTACAAAAACCGCGCCTGAGACGGAGAAAGTCCATGGAATCGCTTTGCCTGCGTGCCGCGCCTGTGTCGGCGCTCGCCTCTGGCCCTGCCTTCGAGGCCTTGCTTGACGGTGTTCGTGATCGGGCTCGCCTCGGTGAGTTCGACCGCCAGCGCCACATATCCCGCGATGTGATCGACGCGTTCAAGGCCCATGGCGTGTACCGCGCCCTGGTGCCCAAACGCTTCGGTGGGCTTGAATGCTCGCCGGGTGCCTTCTGTGAAATGGTCGAACGCATCGCCCATGCAGACGGCTCCGCCGGCTGGGTGGCCAGCTTCGGCATGAGCCCTGTGTACCTGGCGGCGCTGCCGCTGGAAACCATCGCCGAGATCTACGGCAACAGCCCCGACACGGTGTTCGCCGGTGGCATCTTCCCGCCACAGCCCGCCGAGATCGTGCCCGGCGGCTTCAAGGTCAACGGCCGCTGGAAGTACTCCAGCGGCTCCATGGGCGCTGACATCGTCGGTGTCGGCATCGCCCCGCGCAATGGCGACAAGCTTGACCTGCCACGCCTGGCAGTGATGCCGCGCCAGCAAGCGCGCATCGAGCAGACCTGGGACACCGTCGGGCTGCTCGGCACCGGCAGCCACGACCTGGTGGTCGAGGACGTGGTGGTCGGCGAGCAATGGACCTTCGTGCGCGGTGGCAAGCCCAACCTGGACGAGCCGTTTTTCCGTTACCCCTCGCTGTCGTTCGCCACCCAGGTGCTCTCGGTGGTCGGCTTGGGCATCGCCCGCGCCGCGCTCGACGAACTGTCGGGCATGGCCAGTGGGCGCATTTCGGTCACCGGCGCCCCGGCACTGGCTGACCGGCCGCTGGCCCAGGTCGATGTGGCCAAGGCCGAGGCGGCGCTGCGCTCGGCTCGCGCGTTCTTCTACGAGTCCATCGAACGCGCCTGGGAGCACGTCCTGGCGGGCGACCCGGTACCGGTCGAGGTCACCAACCTGTTGCGCCTGTCCTCCACTCATGCCGCCCGCGTGGCCGCCGAAGTGGCGCGCAGTGTACAGATGCTCTCGGGCATGACCGGCATCTACAACGAAAGCCCGCTGGCCCGCTGCGTCAACGATGCGCAGGTGGTGACCCAGCACGCCTTCATGGGCGACGTCACCTACCAGAACGCCGGGGCGATGTTCTTCGGTAAACAGCCCCTTCCGGGCTACCTGTAACTTTCGGGATATTTGTCATGAGCGATAAGAAAACCTTGCGCGTGCTGTTCTGCATGGGCATCAACCAGAACTTCTTCGATGCCCCTCGCGAGGAGCAGCTTCAGGTGTGGGCCGCCTTCAGTGCGATGTGGAATAGCATCCACGACCTGGCCGGGGTGAACGTGCTGGGCAACATGGACGATGACCAGGGCATGGTCGGCCCGTCCGACGGCTTTCCCTGGACCACCTACCTGTTGGCTGACGTACCGGACATCGAAACCGTGCACGCCGCCTGCAACCTGTTCCGCACCACGGCCGTGGGCGAGGGGCCGTACAAGCTGTGGCGCTATGCCAAGGTCGAGGCCCGTGTCGGCCGCGAACTGATCATCCAGCGTGCCTGAGTAGAGGAAGCCCCCGTGAGCAAT
>NZ_FYDW01000029.1:0-3092 GCF_900187555.1 Pseudomonas sp. Irchel s3f19
GAGCAAATTGCTTGGGTGTTATATGGTCAAGCCTCACGGGCAATTAGTATTGGTTAGCTCAACGCCTCACAGCGCTTACACACCCAACCTATCAACGTCGTAGTCTTCGACGGCCCTTTAGGGGATTCTAGATCCCAGTGAGATCTCATCTTGAGGCAAGTTTCCCGCTTAGATGCTTTCAGCGGTTATCTCTTCCGAACATAGCTACCCGGCAATGCCACTGGCGTGACAACCGGAACACCAGAGGTTCGTCCACTCCGGTCCTCTCGTACTAGGAGCAGCCCCTCTCAAATCTCAAACGTCCACGGCAGATAGGGACCGAACTGTCTCACGACGTTCTAAACCCAGCTCGCGTACCACTTTAAATGGCGAACAGCCATACCCTTGGGACCGGCTTCAGCCCCAGGATGTGATGAGCCGACATCGAGGTGCCAAACACCGCCGTCGATATGAACTCTTGGGCGGTATCAGCCTGTTATCCCCGGAGTACCTTTTATCCGTTGAGCGATGGCCCTTCCATACAGAACCACCGGATCACTAAGACCTACTTTCGTACCTGCTCGACGTGTTTGTCTCGCAGTCAAGCGCGCTTTTGCCTTTATACTCTACGACCGATTTCCGACCGGTCTGAGCGCACCTTCGTACTCCTCCGTTACTCTTTGGGAGGAGACCGCCCCAGTCAAACTACCCACCATACACTGTCCTCGATCCGGATAACGGACCTGAGTTAGAACCTCAAAGTTGCCAGGGTGGTATTTCAAGGATGGCTCCATGAGAACTGGCGTCCCCACTTCAAAGCCTCCCACCTATCCTACACAAGCAAATTCAAAGTCCAGTGCAAAGCTATAGTAAAGGTTCACGGGGTCTTTCCGTCTAGCCGCGGATACACTGCATCTTCACAGCGATTTCAATTTCACTGAGTCTCGGGTGGAGACAGCGCCGCCATCGTTACGCCATTCGTGCAGGTCGGAACTTACCCGACAAGGAATTTCGCTACCTTAGGACCGTTATAGTTACGGCCGCCGTTTACCGGGGCTTCGATCAAGAGCTTCGCTTGCGCTAACCCCATCAATTAACCTTCCGGCACCGGGCAGGCGTCACACCCTATACGTCCACTTTCGTGTTTGCAGAGTGCTGTGTTTTTAATAAACAGTCGCAGCGGCCTGGTATCTTCGACCGGCATGGGCTTACGGAGCAAGTCCTTAACCCTCGCCGGCGCACCTTCTCCCGAAGTTACGGTGCCATTTTGCCTAGTTCCTTCACCCGAGTTCTCTCAAGCGCCTTGGTATTCTCTACCTAACCACCTGTGTCGGTTTGGGGTACGGTTCCCAGTTATCTGAAGCTTAGGAGCTTTTCTTGGAAGCATGGCATCAACCACTTCGTCGCCTAAAGGCAACTCGTCATCAGCTCTCGGCCTTGAAATCCCGGATTTGCCTAAGATTTCAGCCTACCACCTTAAACTTGGACAACCAACGCCAAGCTGGCCTAGCCTTCTCCGTCCCTCCATCGCAATAACTGCAAGTACAGGAATATTAACCTGTTTTCCATCGACTACGCTTTTCAGCCTCGCCTTAGGGACCGACTAACCCTGCGTCGATTAACGTTGCGCAGGAAACCTTGGTCTTTCGGCGTGGGAGTTTTTCACTCCCATTGTCGTTACTCATGTCAGCATTCGCACTTCTGATACCTCCAGCAAGCTTCTCAACTCACCTTCACAGGCTTACAGAACGCTCCTCTACCGCATCATCATAAGATGATACCCGTAGCTTCGGTGCATGGTTTGAGCCCCGTTACATCTTCCGCGCAGGCCGACTCGACTAGTGAGCTATTACGCTTTCTTTAAAGGGTGGCTGCTTCTAAGCCAACCTCCTAGCTGTCTAAGCCTTCCCACATCGTTTCCCACTTAACCATGACTTTGGGACCTTAGCTGACGGTCTGGGTTGTTTCCCTTTTCACGACGGACGTTAGCACCCGCCGTGTGTCTCCCATGCTCGGCACTTGTAGGTATTCGGAGTTTGCATCGGTTTGGTAAGTCGGGATGACCCCCTAGCCGAAACAGTGCTCTACCCCCTACAGTGATACATGAGGCGCTACCTAAATAGCTTTCGAGGAGAACCAGCTATCTCCGAGCTTGATTAGCCTTTCACTCCGATCCACAGGTCATCCGCTAACTTTTCAACGGTAGTCGGTTCGGTCCTCCAGTCAGTGTTACCTAACCTTCAACCTGCCCATGGATAGATCGCCCGGTTTCGGGTCTATACCCAGCGACTAAACGCCCTATTAAGACTCGCTTTCGCTACGCCTCCCCTATTCGGTTAAGCTCGCCACTGAATATAAGTCGCTGACCCATTATACAAAAGGTACGCAGTCACCTAACAAGTAGGCTCCCACTGCTTGTACGCATACGGTTTCAGGATCTATTTCACTCCCCTCTCCGGGGTTCTTTTCGCCTTTCCCTCACGGTACTAGTTCACTATCGGTCAGTCAGTAGTATTTAGCCTTGGAGGATGGTCCCCCCATATTCAGACAAAGTTTCTCGTGCTCCGTCCTACTCGATTTCATTGATAAGAGATTTTCGTGTACGGGGCTATCACCCACTATGGCCGCACTTTCCAGAGCGTTCCACTAATCTCAAACCAACTTAAGGGCTGGTCCCCGTTCGCTCGCCACTACTAAGGGAATCTCGGTTGATTTCTTTTCCTCAGGGTACTTAGATGTTTCAGTTCCCCTGGTTCGCCTCTTGCACCTATGTATTCAGTACAAGATACTCAGCTTATGCTGAGTGGGTTCCCCCATTCAGAGATCTCTGGATCACAGTCTGTTTGCCGACTCCCCAAAGCTTATCGCAGGCTACCACGTCTTTCATCGCCTCTGACTGCCAAGGCATCCACCGTATGCGCTTCTTCACTTGACCATATAACCCCAAGCAATCTGGTTATACTGTGAAGACGACATTCGCCGAAAATTCGCATGCTGCTCAGTTAAGAGCACATCACAAATTTTACCTTAGCCTGATCCACTACCAGTGAAAGTAGTGTTCAGTCTATTTCTATCACATATCCGAATTTTTAAAGAACGATCTGACAAAAGCT
>NZ_FYDW01000028.1:0-5664 GCF_900187555.1 Pseudomonas sp. Irchel s3f19
CGCTGAGCGAGAAGTGGATCAAGCGGCAGGCACATGTCAGCGTTAAAGATCTGGAGGCGTCGATCGAGTACTACCTGGAAACCTACAACCAGAACCCGAAGCCATTTCGGTGGCACAAGAAGGCCGATGACATCCTTGCCTCAGTCGCTCGCGCGGCGCGAGCGCTGGGCAAATGATTTTCAGTGGTATTTCTGAAACACCACACTAGTTCGCGGGCAAGAGAATCACGAAGTTCTTTTTCATGTCTTCCAGCACGGTCCATTTGCCCTTGGCGCCCGGTTCGATAATGAACGTGTCGCCAGCGGTGAGTGTGATGGGGGCGCAATCCTCAAGCTCGATGACGCAGCATCCACTCAGGACATGGCAGAACTCCCAAACTTTGTAGTCGATGCGCCACGCGCCGGTGCTGGCTTCCCATTCTCCGGAAATGCGACCTTGCTGTTCATCGTGATAGTACTTGGACGTCAGCGTATGAGGGGTGCCTTCCACGACCTCTTCAAAAAAGGGAAGGTCGCGCACCGGTTGAGTATCCAGTTCGCGGAACACCGTCAGTTTCTTGTTCATGGTTTTTTCTCGAGCACGTTGTGGGTAGGGCGATACATCAAATAGGCTTCACCGGTTACGCCCAGCATCGGGTGCGGAACGATCTGGCAGGTTTTAACAATCTGAAAACCGTGACGTTCGTAGAAGCGGCGTGCAGCGTGGTTTTCTTCATAATCGATCAGGCATAGCCCATCCAGGCCAGCGGCCTCAGCGCGCTGCTGGGCGTGGCCAAGAAACTGGACACCCAGCCCCTGGCTACGCCAGGCCTCATCCAGGGCCAGGCTGGATATGTATAAGGTGTCGGGTATTTCCATATCGGAATAAGGCGCGAGGACCGGGTCTGCCTCGACAGGCCTGTCAGGGGTCTCGCGCAAGGCATAGCTATGCATCATGCCGATGACGCGCCCTTCGAAAGTGGCCATCAGGCAGTTCTTGTAGGAAAAGTCGCCCTGCTCCCTGGCATAGCGAGACGCACCGACACTCAGCAATGCCTCTCCAGGTGCGGCAAGCTTGCTCCATATGTAATCGGCCATGCCCTCCGATGTCAGTTGAAAGAAGCGCGCAATATCGTGCGCGTCCGAGGCTTGAGCGGGTCTGAAGCCGACAGGCATGTACTGTGCTCCCATGGGATCGGGTGGTTAGTTTTTCAAGGATTACGCCTTTGACAGGGTGGCAGGGTAAGCGGGTTGAACGGTTCCTATCATGCTCGGGGCGAACACCGTCAGCACGGCGTGCGACGCTGCCCCATGCTCAAAGGCACGTGGCCGCCTACTCAACGACCAGGCCGTTGATACACGCCATCCAGCCACCGCCGGCCTCGTATATGTGGTTTCCCGGGCCTACCTAAGTCAGAACTTCGCCCGCAACGCCACATTGAAATTGCGCGGCTCACCGTAGAAATTCCAGTAATTAGTATTTCCCAGGGTCTGGTAGTACTTCTTGTCGAACACGTTATCAAGGTTGTACTGCAGTTCCAGGTTGCGGCTGATCTCGTAGATGGCGTGCAGGTTGGTCAGGTGGTAGGCATCCTGCCGGATCTTGTAGTCCTTGCCGACCTCGGTCTGGGTCATCTTGCTCTGGGCGTAGAAGCTGCCACCTACACGCAGCTGGTTGAGCGTATCTGGCAGGCGGTAGTCGGTTGCAACCTTGAACAAATGGCGTGGCGATGCGCCGTTGAAGTCTTCGCCTTTCTGCTCGCCACCCATGTACTTGGACTGGGTATAGGTGTACCCCGCCGATACGTTCCAGTTCGGCAGCACCTCACCGGTCAGCTCCAGCTCGATACCTTTGTTGCGCACTTTGTCGGACGCCCGGTAGCAAGCCCAGGTCTGCGCACAGGTCACGCGCTCGGCACGGCCGGTCTGGTCCGCCTGGAACAGCGCGATAGCGGTTTGCAGGCGCTTATCGAGGAACTCTCCCTTCAAGCCGATCTCGTAGTTGCTGCCGGTCATCGGCAAAAGCGTTGTGCCATCCGCATCTTGCGCGCTCTGCGGCTTGAAGATTTCGGTGTAGCTGGCGTAGGCCGACCAGTTTTCGTTCAGGTCCTGCACCAGGCCCGCATAAGGGGTGACTTCGCCACTCTTGGAGAAGTGCTTATGGTCTGAGGGTTCACGCACGCCATTGGTGTCATCCAGCGAATCGTGGCTGTACCAGCTCAAGCGGCTGCCGAGAATGAACGTCGTGCTGTCGGTGAGACTGAACCGGCTGGCCACATACACGCCCTTTTGCTCCTGGGTGCGGTTGTATTGCCATTGGTTGACATTGAGGGCGGTCGGTGTGGGTGGGTCAAACGCTGCCAGGTTGTTCATGTCGACGATGTAGCGGTAGCTAGCATCGCGCCCGCCGTGGTAGTCGAAGTCGTCCTTGTTCCAGTTGCCACCCACAATCAGCTCATGCTGGCGGCCCAGCAGCTGGAACGGACCCGTGAAATAGCCATCGATGCTGGTCTGGGTGTCATCGAAGTGAAAGTGGCGCGGATTGAGGGTGAACAGGTCGGTGCCACCGCCTGGGTAGGTGTAGTTACCCAGGAAATCCGACTTTGCCCACATCTGGTTGACTGCCACCACACCCTTCCAACCGTTGGCAAAGGTGTGCTGGATATCGGCGAACAGGGTGGTATTGCGCTTGTCCAGGTGGTTCCAGTCACCGGTCAGCGAGGTAGAGCGCGACATCGGGTAGAACGCGCCGCTCTCCTTGCTGGGCAGGCCCGACCAGTCATAACCGGAGTTGCGTTCCTTCTGGTAGGTAAAACCGAAAGTGGCCAGGGTCGACTCATCCAGGTCGGCCTCGATGATGCCGTAGAACAGCTGGTTTTCTTTCTGGGCCGTGTCCAGGTAGCTGTTGGCATTGTTGTAGGAAAGGACCGAGCGGCCGCGCAGGGTGCCGGCTTCATTCAGCGGCGCCGACAGGTCGAGCATGGTCTTGTAGTTGTCCCAGGAGCCAACCGAGGTTTCGATCAATGCCTGAGGCTCGGCCGTAGGCCGCTTTCGGACCAGGTTGATCGAGGCGGACGGGTTACCCGCACCTTCCATCAGGCCGGTGGCGCCCCGCACCACTTCTACGCGGTCGTAGATGTCGGTGTTGGGCTTGGAAATGGTGTCCATCGAGTACGGGTTGCCGATGTTGGTCGGCACGCCATCGATCTGCAGGTTTTCGACCGTCTGCCCGCGAGCCTGGTACAGCGAGCGCTCGCTCCCGTTCTTGATGATGGTGACGCCGGTGGCGTTACGCATGACGTCGTCGAGGTTTTGCATGTTCTGGTCATCCATGCGCTGGCGGGTGACCACGGTGACCGACTGCGGCGTTTCGCGCAGGCTCATCGGCAGTTTGGTGGCGGTCGACGAACGCCCCGTCGCGTAGGCCCCGGTGCCCTCGGTCAAGTCGCCCAATCCCTGACCGGAGATGGTGGTGCTGCCCAGGGTGACGGCACCGGCAGCGTTTTCAACCTGACGCACCAGCTGAAATTCCCGCTCGCCGGTGCCCACCGCCTCCACGCCGCTGCCCGCCAGCATCTGCGCCAGCGCCTCCTCGACACGGGTGGCGTGCACCACCTGGCCCTGCTTATTGGCGGTGAGCGTGGCATCACCGCCAATCAACAACCCTGCCTGTTTGGCCAGCAGGTTCAGTTGCTGTGCCAACGGCCCGGCCGGAATGTCGAACATCGCGCGCTGCACTGCTGCGCCGTTGCTTTCGGCCTGGGTGGTGGCAGCGTGACTGCCAAGGGCAAGGAGGATGGCCAAAGTCAGCGGATGAGGGCGCGAAAAAGCAGGATGGCGAAGCAGCATGAAAGGGTCCTTCCGGAAGTAGGATGAAGTAGCGTCATCCCACCAAGCGCATGAGCGTCGCAAAACCAGAAAAAGAATTTTGAAATTTTTTCAGCGCGCCTCGATGGAGACCCACCAAGGCAAGGTGCGCACCACCCGAATGGGTAACGCACGCTCGAGCATGGCTAAGGTGCGGTCGGTGTCCAGCAGCGGGAAGGTACCCACCGCACGCAAGTTGTTCAGCACAGGGTCGATGCCCAGGTGGCCGTGACGGTGTTCGCGCAGAACGTCGACTACCTGGCCCAACGGCATGTCCTCCGCCACCAGCACGCCACGGCTCCAGTCCTGGCGCAGAGCCTGTGCAGCTGTTGATGCGCCTGCCTGTTGCGCATCGAACACGAGCATTTGCCCGGCACCCAGCGTAGTGCGCACACCACTGCCGGCGCAGGTTGCCTGTACCGAGCCTGCAAATACACTCAAGGTCGTTGCCAGCCCCTGATCCCGTACACTGAACCGCGTGCCGAGTGGCCGCATCCGCCCTGCCCGCGTCTCGACGAACAGTGGTCGTGAGTCCTCGCCGGTTTCGATCAGGATTTCGCCCCGGTACAGACGCAGTTGCCGCACGCCTTCATCGAACTGCACATCCAGTGCCGTCCCGCCGTTCAGCCACAACTGACTGCCATCGGCCAGTGTAAGCGGCCGCACGTCCCCCAGGCCGGTGCGATAAGTGGCGAACCAGGCGCGTGGCGAGTCCACCCAACCGCGCTGCCAGCCGCCCCACCCCAACACGCCAGCCGCGCCCGCTACGCAAAGGCTGCCGAGCACGGCACGACGCGACTGCCGGTGACTGCGAGCGTTGTCGAACACCTGCCGGGCCAGTTCTGCCTGGCCATCGAGGTTGCCGAAGCGCTGGTTGATGTTTTCTACATAGGACCACGCCAGGCGATGCCGCGCATCCTCGGTCAGCCAGGCTTGCCATTGCGCCAGTGTTGCTGCGTCATGCCCTGCTGCGTGCAGCCGCGCGAACCACCCTGCCGCCGCTTGCAGCACGCCATGGTCGAGTTGCCCCCGGCTCATGCCAGCGAATCATCCAGTTCGGCTTCCAGCAACAGGCACTGGAACATCGCCTGAGCCAGGTAGCTGTTCACACTGCGCTCGCTCACGCCCAACTGCTCAGCGATCTCGCGTTGCTTCATGCCCTGCAGTTGCGCCATGGAAAACGCGTCGGCCACCCGCTTGGGCATGCGTTCGAACATCGCCTGCAGTTGTTCCAGTGTTTCGAGGATGACCGCCTGCTGCTCCAGCGATGGTGCAAGTTGCTCGGGCTGGGCGGCCAACACGTCCAGATAAGCCTGCTCCACCCGCCGCCGCCGCCAGAAGTCTACACACGCATTGCGCGACATGCGCCCCAGGTACGCGCGGGCATGCTCGTGGTCATTGAAAGCCCGGGGTTTGGTCAGCAACCGCACGAACACATCCTGCGCCAACTCCGCAGCATCGTGGGCATTGCCGAGCTTGCGCTGCAGCCACTGGCGGATCCAGCCATGGTGGGCGCGGTAGAGGTTCTCCAGGTCGGAGCCAGCAGTGCCGGGAGAAGCGGTCATGGGAACGGCGCCTAGGGTTGCTAATGCGAATAATTAGCAATTCTAGCGTTGATGCGGATTTCGGGCAATTGGCCAGGTCGGCATCATCTTCATAGTCATCGTGGCGGCTGTGCAGGCGCGCGGCCGCTTAGGTTCTGTACGAAAAGTATGGTCATTCATCGTTGTGGGAGCGGCGGTGCGGCGATCCGACTTGCCCCGCGATCTGCCGCAACGCGGCAGCAAAGCCTGAGTTCGCGGCTTCTTTGACACCATTT
>NZ_FYDW01000025.1:0-12932 GCF_900187555.1 Pseudomonas sp. Irchel s3f19
GATAGCTGGAGACCCACCGGCGCAGCAGACTGACGTCGATACCGAAACGCTGGGCTACTTTTCGGAAGCCATCGCTACCATCTAGGTAGGCTGAGATGGCTGTGAGTTTGAACTGCTCTGTGTATTTGCCCATCGGTCCCCCCAAGGGTTGGATTTTTTGTCCAACTTCTTGGGGGCAGTCCATTTGTTTCGGGCCAGTTATGCCTGAAGCATTGGCGCGCGGCCCCTTGGCGCCCGCCTCGATATAGCGTCGTACAGACAAGGGGGCGCGCGCCTATATAACAGGACTCACTGGCCCGAAACAAATGTGGGAGCGGCCTTGCGCCGCGAAGCGCCGCGCGGGCGGCGCTCGATCTCCCAGGCGCTAAAAATCCAAAGCCATGCGACCTGGCTTCCCCATGACCTCAAATGCCCCTGCACTTCGCAGGCTCTCTCATGCTGCTCCCCCAGCATCCACTGCTTACCGATTGCTGCCACAGCAGCACCCGGCCCTCTGCCCTCTGCGCAAACCCCTGCCCCATAAGGCTGTCGCCGTGCATGGCACAGCGGTTGCACCTGCCTATCCATCCGCACAACCGCCCCCTTCAGGAGCCCCCATGACCACCGAATTCTTCTGGCGCCTGCCCCTGGGCACCGATGGCCCGCAGTTGTCCACCGACCGCCATAACCGCGGCAACCCCCACCACCGCCCCGGCAACATCGCCCCCGGTCGCCTGCCCAATGGCGACAGCGATGGTTTCACCTACATCGACTACATCGCCCAGGTGGCCAAGGCCGCTGAACTGGCGGGCTTCGAGGGGGCCTTGCTGCCCACCGGCCCCGAGCCGTGGATCGCCGCCGCCGCGCTGGCCCGCGAAACCCGCCGCATACGCTTTCTGATCGCGTTCCAGGCCACCTGGACCCTCCCCGCCTATGCCGCGCAACAGGCCGCCATCCTGCAGAACCTGAGCGGCGGCAGGCTGGACTGGAACATCATCACCGGCGGCAACCCGGCCAGCCAGCGGGCCAACGGCGACTTCCTCGAACACGACCTGCGCTACAAGCGCACCGGCGAATTCCTCGATGTGATCCAGGGCCTGTGGCAGCAGGACACGTTCTCCTACGAAGGCGACATCTATCGCCTGGAACACGGCAGCCTGCCAGCGGGCCTGCAACACGAACGCAAGCCGGGTGTGTACTTCTCCGGGTTTTCCGATGCCGCGCTGGAGGTGGCTGCACGCCACGCCGATGTGTACCTGAACTGGGCCGAGCCGATCGACAAGCTCAAACCCCATATCGAGCGGGTCAGCGAGCTGGCCGACAAACAAGGGCGCACGGTGCGCTTCGGCCTGCGCGTCGACCTGTTCGCCCGCGAGACCGAAGAGCAGGCCTGGCGTGAACTGCGCCAGCAGTTCGAGCGCCTGGAAGGCAAGGCCAGCGCCTCTGCCAAGGGCTTCGTCAGCGGCTCCGACTCGGTCGGCGGCGCGCGCCAGGCGGCCTACCACCAACACCTGCAAGGGTTCGACGAGTTGGTCCTGGCACGCAACCTGTGGGCCGGTTTCGCCAAGGCCAAACCCGGCCCGACCGTGGGCCTGGTGGGTAGCCACCAGCACATCGCCGAGCGCCTGGCCGAATACCGTGATGCCGGTTTCAGCACCTTCATCCTGGCCGCCAACCCGCACCTGGAAGAGGCCTTGCGCATTGGCCAGGAAGTGCTGCCGCTGGTACAGCAGGCTGCGGCCACCACCCCCTTGAAGGCCAACGCCTGAAGCCGACCGGAGCAAGCACATGAGCAACCCCCTCGACACCCTGTGGTATACCCGCTGCCCAGTACCCACCGGCCTGGGCATCGCCGTGCAGCAAGGCTGGCTGCAGGACGACCTGGCCAGCCTCGGCACCCAGGTGCAGTCGCTGCGCGAGGCCGACCAGCAGGCGGTGCGCGAATCGCACTTCGACCACAGCCTGCGCAACTCGGTGCGCCACGGTGGCAGCATTCCGGCGATCTGGGCCCGTGCCCAAGGGCGGGACACACGCGTGATCGGGCTGTCCTGGGCCGATGAGGCGCAGTTGATCCTGACCCGCCCAGACAGTGGCATCCACACGGTCAAAGACCTCAAGGGGCGCCGCTTCGGCCTGCCCGACTGGGCCTCGGCGCAGATCGACTTCACCCGCGCCCAGGCCTTGCGTGGGCTGGAAAACGCCCTGAAGCTCGAAGGCCTGCAAGTGGGCGACGTGGCGTTGGTCAACTACCACTACGACGGCACCTTCAGCGACCGCCCGGTGCGCAATGTGGCCGGTACACCGGTATCCAGCAGCCAAAGCGAAGGCCGCAACCTGGAGCTGGCCGGGCTGCTGCGCGGCGAGGTCGATGCCATCTTCCTCAAGGGCGCCAGCGCCGTGCAACTGGCCCATGCCTTTGCCTTGCACACGGTGATCGACACCGGCAGCCACCCCGACCCGCTGATCCGCAGCAACAACGGCACGCCGCGTACCTTGGCGGTGGACAGCCACCTGCTGGCGCAGCACCCGCAGGTGGTGCGCACCTTGCTGTCGTCAGTACTGCGCGCCGAGCGCTGGGCCCATCAGCACCCCGACGAAACCCGCCGCTACCTGGCCCGGGAAACCAACAGCAGCGAATACTGGGTCACGGTCGCTTACGGCGCCGATGCCCACTTGCGCCTGAGCACCCGGCTGGAGGAGCAGGCCATCGACGCCCTGCAAGATTTTGTCGAATTTCTCAAACGCTGGCGCTTCATCCCGAACCGTTTCGAGGTACGCGACTGGATCGACCGCCAACCGCTGGACCACTTGCTGGCACCCACCCCCCTGGACAGGAAGCCCATTACCCCATGACCAAGCCACTGGAAACTCTCTGGTACACCCACAGCCCTGTGCCCACCGGGCTCGGCATTGCCGTGCAATCCGGGCGCCTGGCCGAAGCTTTTGCGCCGTTCGGCACCAACATCCAGTCGTTACGCGAGTCCAGCGAACGGGAGGTGCGCGAAGCCCACTACGACCATCACCTGCAGAACTCCGTGCGCCACGGTGGCAACATCCCGGCGATCTGGGCCTATGCCAGCGGGGTCGAAACCCGGGTGCTGGGGCTGTCGTGGAGCGACGAGGTGCAGCTGATTCTGACCACCGAAGAAAGCGGTGTGCGCAGTATCCGCGACCTGAAAAACCGCCGCTTCGGCCTGCCCAAGTGGGCCAACGTGCAGATCGACTTCACCCGCGCGCAGGCCCTGCGCGGGCTGGAGAACGCGCTCAAGCTCGAAGGCCTGAGCGTGGCTGATGTCGAACGGGTCGACTACCCCTACGGCGGCACCTACAGCGACGATGCCAAGCAGCACCTGTACGGCGCCGAAGTGAGCCTGGACACCAGCCGCTTCAGCCGGCGCAACAATGAGCTGATCGGCCTGCTGCGCGGCGACATCGACGCGATCTTCCTCAAGGGCGCCCACGCGGTACACCTGGCCCACGAGTTCGGCCTGCGGGTGGTGGTCGACACCGGCAGCCACCCCGACCCGTTGATCCGCAGCAACAACGGTACGCCGCGCACCTTGACCGTGGACAGGCACCTGCTGGAAGAGCACTTCGATGCCAGCCGCACACTGGTCGACACCGTGCTGCGCACCGAGCAGTGGGCCTGGGCCAACCCGGAGGAGACCCGGCGTTTTCTGGCGCGCGAACTGAACACCAGCGAGTACTGGGTAGCGGCAGCTTACGGTGATGATGCCCACCGGCGCTTGCGCACGACGCTGGATGGGCGTTCGATCGACGCGTTGCAGGACTTTACCGAGTTCTTGTTCAGGTGGGGGTTCATACCGCGCCGGTTCGACGTGCGCGAATGGATCGACTTCAGGGTATTGGAGAGTGTGATCGGCTCGACTTCGCGGTTGGCGGTGTGATTGCAGGGGGGCCGCTTGGCTGCCCCAGCATTCCTGATGAGCAGCTGCTGCCCCAGCAGCACCCGCCAAGCACCCCACTGCTGCCAGATCGGCAACAACCTACAAATCAAATCAAATAACCTATATAAATCAATAATTTATCAACCTGGCACAGTCCCTGCTCTAGCTCTCCCCAACAACGCTTTACATACGGGGAGATTCACCATGCACCAGCGCCATCCACTAGCCCGCCAGATCAGCCTTGCACTGCTGCTGGCCAGCACCGGCGGCCAAGCCGTCGCCGCCGGCGAAGACACCAAGGCCGAGCCAGCCCTGGAAACCGTCACCGTCACCGCCCAGCATCGCGAGCAGACCCTGCAGGAAGTGCCCGTCGCCGTGTCGGCGATCAAGGGCACCAGCATCACCGCCGATGGCGTGCGCTCGATGGGCGACATCACCACCTTCGTGCCCAACGCCTCGGCCAAGAACCCCGACGGCGATGGCCGCCCGCGCTGGTACATACGCGGCCTGGGCACCGGTGATACCGGTGCGGCGACGGTCTTCCCGGTGGGCATCTACGCCGACGACGTCTACCTCAATGCACCGATCGCCGGGGGCGGCCCCCTGTTCGACCTTGAACGCATCGAGATCCTGCGCGGGCCGCAGGGCACCTTGTATGGCAAGAACACCACCGCCGGTGCGGTCAATGTCATCTCGAAAAAGCCGGCCTTCGACACCGACGGCTACGGTACCGTCGGCTTCGGCAGCAAGAACGAGCGCATCGTCACCGGTGCCATCGGTGGCGCGCTGGTGGACGAAAAGCTGGCCGGGCGGGTATCGCTGTATTCCGAAGAACGCGATGGCTTTCAGAACAACGATTTCGACGGCAACACCTATGGCGACGTGAACAAAAAGGCGATCCGCCTGCAGTTCCTGGCCCAGCTCAACCCCAACCTGGACGCCCTGCTCAAGCTGCACAGCCGCCAGTTCAAGGGCGACGGCAGCAACGGCTCGCTGCCGGTGGGCCGTTATTACAACGTCGGCTACGAGCGCCCCAATGGCCGCGATATCGCGCTCAACGTCAACGAGGACTACCGCCTCGACCACGACGGCGCGTCGTTGACCTTCAACTGGTACCTGGGCGATTACACCCTGACCTCGATCAGTGCCTACGACTACATCCGCAACCGCTCCACCAGCGACGCCGACTACACCCCCTATGAAGTCAACGGCGCGGCAATCACCGACAACAGCTACCGCCAGTGGTCCCAGGAGCTGCGCCTGGCATCGCCGGAAGACCGCCCGCTGCACTGGCTGGCGGGCGCCCACTACTTCCATGAAGACCTGGACAGCTCGGCCCAGCGCATCGTCACCCCAGGCCCGACGCCCAACGGCACCGGCTCGAACCAGGTTGGCACCACTGCGTTGCGCGACCTGGGCTATGACCACCGCACCGACAGCTACGCGCTGTTCGGCAACCTGACCTACGACTTCACCGATGATTTCAGCGTCACCGGCGGCCTGCGCTGGACCCAGGAGAAGAAGGACATCGACCTGGACCTGGTGCAACTGACCCGCGCCACGGCCAACGGCTCGCTGATCCCGCTGGGCGGCGTGGGCAGCAACGGCAACCGCCAGGAAGACAAGACCTGGGAAGCCTGGACCTACGACCTGACCCCCGAGTACCGCATCAACGACAACCTGCGGGTGTTCTTCCGCTACGCCCATGGCTTCCGCTCCGGCGGCTTCAACACCGGGCTGTCGACCAGCCTTGCGCAGTTGACCACGGTCGACCCGGAAGAACTGGATGCCTACGAGCTTGGCCTGAAGTCCGAGTGGTTCGACCGCCGCCTGACGGTCAACGCCAACGTCTTCTACTACGACTACTCGGACATCCAGGTGAACCTGCTGACGGTCAACAATGGTGTACTCACCACCGCCTTGACCAACGGTGCCAAAGGTCCGGTCAAAGGTGCCGAGCTTGAGATCGAAGGCCAACCGACCGACCGCCTGCACCTGCGCGCGGCGGTGTCGTTCCTCGACACCGAGTACACCGACTTCAAGAACACCAACCCCACCACGGGCGCGGTGACCGGTGACTACAGCGGCAACAGTTTCGTGCGTTCGCCACGCAACGTGGTGTCGCTGGGTGCCGACTACACCATACCGCTTCAGGTCGGCGGCAAGCTGGTGGCCGGCGGCGACGTGAGTTTCCGCGACAAGGAATACTTCCTCGCCGACCGCCAGAGCAGTGCCGACGAGACCCTCAGCCAGCCGCACTACACCCTGGCCAACGCCCGCCTGACCTGGTTCAGCCCTGATGACAAGTTGAGCGTGAGCGGCTTCGTCAACAACCTCACCGACCGCCGCTACCAGGTGCATGGCCGGCCCAACGGCACTGCCGGGCAGTACGTGATCACCTACGGCGACCCGCGCACGGTCGGGCTGAGTGTCACCAGCCGGTTCTGATTTTTCTCACAAAGGGGCCGCTGCGCGGCCCATCGCGACGCAAGGCAACAACGCCTACTAAGGATTATCCCCATGCCCCACTACACCCCCTTGGCAAGCGCCATCGCCCTGGCCATCGGCAGCCTTGCCGTGCCCGCATTCGCCGCCGAACCCGCCGCCAACCTCGACACCGTGGTCGTGGTCGGCACCCACCGCAGCGACGTCACTGCCCTGCAGAGCGCCGCGCCGGTCGACGTCCTCAGCGGCGAGAAACTGCAGGAAACCGGCGCCAGCGACCTGTCTGCCGCGCTCACCGCCTTATCACCGTCGTTCAGCTTCCCGCAGTCGCCACAGGGCGCATTCGCCGGTTCCATCGCCCAGGGCGCCTCGTTGCGCGGCCTGGCCTCCGACCAGGTGCTGGTACTGGTCAACGGCAAACGCCGCCACACCAGCGCCAACGTCACCCGTCAGGGCCTGGTCAACGCCCGCGGTGCCGCAGCGGTGGACCTCAGCCTGATCCCGCTGTCAGCCATCGAACGGGTGGAGATCCTGCGCGATGGCGCTGCTGCCCAGTATGGTTCGGACGCCATCGCCGGGGTGATCAACATCGTGCTCAAGGCGCGCGATGAAGGCGGCAACGCCGGCTACCGCTTCGGCGGCTACAACAAGGGCGACGGCCTGCAGCGCAAGCTCAGCGGCTGGAAAGGCTTTGCCCTGCCCAACGACGGCTTCCTGACCCTGGCCTTCGACGCCGGCAGCCAGGACCCGGCCAGCGATACCCGTGACGACAACCGCTTGTTCTACCCCGGCTCGACCAGCATCGACACCCCGCGCGAGCAGAACAACCGCTACCGCAACTGGCGCTGGGGCTCGGGCAACGTTTCCGACCAGTACAACTTCACCGCCAACGCCGAGATGGGCCTCACCGAGGGCCTCAGCGCCTACGGCTTCGCCACCTACGCGCACAAGAACACCGATGCCGAGAACTTCTTCGACCCGCCCACCACCCTGCGCAACAACTATGGCAGCGTGGCCCTGGCGCGCTACCCCGACGGCCGTCTGCCGGTGACCCGTTATGGCCTGGAAGACTACGCCGTCACCGGCGGCCTGCGCTTCGAAGACGAAACCCTGGGCCACTTCGACCTGGCGCTGAACTACGGCAATAACCGCGTCGACTCTACCGACCGCGACGCGATCAACCCCAGCTGGGGCAACGCCAGCCCATCGACGATCTACACCGGCCGCCGCGAGGCCGACCAGACCAACCTGACCCTGGACTGGACCCGCGACTTCGCCAACGACTGGCTGTTCAAGCCGCTGACCGTTTCGGCAGGGCTGGCCTGGCGCCAGGAAAACTACGACCTGACGGCAGGTGATGCAGCCGGCTGGTCCAACGGGCCGCTGTTCAACACCCTGGACCCAGTCTCTGGCCGACGGATTCCGGGCTATTACTCAGGCATCACCCAGGTCGATGCCGTGTCGCTCGACCGCCGGGTGATCGGTGCCTACTTCGATGTCGAAGCCCAGCTGACCGAGAAATTCCAGGCTGGCGTCGCGGTGCGCAGCGAGCATTATTCGGACTTTGGCGACACCACCAACGGCAAGCTGTCGCTGCGCTACGATTTCACCCCGCAAATCGCCGCACGGGCCAGCGCCAGCACCGGCTACCGCGCACCGTCGCTGGTGCAGAGCGGGCTGTCGTCGTTCAGTGTGCAGGTGGTCGAGCAGCCGCCGGGCAGTGGCAACTGGGTCGAGGTGCAACAACGCACCCTGCGCGCCGACAGCCCGGAGGCAGCGCTGCTGGGCGGCAAGTCGCTCAAGCCCGAGGAGTCGACCAACTTCTCCGTAGGCTTGGTCTGGCGCCCGCTGCCGAATGCCTCGGTCACGCTCGATGCCTACCGCATCGACATCGACAACCGCATCACCCTGTCCGACCAGTTGCCGGCCTCGGTGGTCGGCCCGATCTTCGCGGGTACGCCCTACGCCAACATCCAGAGCGCAGCGTTCTACAGTAACATCGCCGACACCCGCACCGACGGGTTCGAACTGGCCGGCCACTACCAACTGGACGTGGGCCGCTGGGGGCGCCTGGACTTCAATGGCGGCTATGCACGCAACAATACCCGCATCACCGGGCTGGACGATGTTGGCAGCATCCCCGGCAACCAGATCATCGGCCGCAACACCCAGGGCCTGATCGAGGACGGTACGCCCAAAGACAAGCTGACCTTGAGCGCCAACTGGCTGTACGACGGCTGGAGCGTCACCGTGGCGCAGCGACGCTATGGCGAGTGGCAGAGCCGCAACGCCGCCAACCCGACGCTGGACCAGACCTTCGGCGCGCAATGGGTGACCGACCTGGATGTGTCGTACCGCTTTGACCTGGGCCTGACCTTGTCGGCGGGCGCGATCAACCTGTTCGACAGCCACCCGGACAAGCTGGAAGGCGCGCAGCTGTATGGGGTGCCGAAGTATTCCATCACCAGCCCCGAGGGCGCGCAGGGGGCGTTCTACTACACAAGCGTCAGTTACGACTTCTGATCCTTGTGGGCGCGGGTTCACCCGCGAAGACCCCATGTTGCTGGCAGCCTGCTGCTGGAGCAGCAGTCCTGTGCTGCTCCAGCATCACCCCTTCCTCAGCCGCCGTATTTCCGGGCCCCGGCCGCCTGGCACAGCTCTTGCGATAGCCCTTTCCATCGTCTGCTCCCCCAAGGCCTGCCATGCGCTTGCTCTCGCTCCTCTCCTGGTTGATTTCCCCCGTGGCCCTGCTCGCCCTCTGGGCCCTGCTGGCCAACGCCGGGCTGTTCCCTGCCAACCTGCTGATCCCGCCGCTGGAGGTCTGGCACAGCTTCACCGACCTGCTGGCCACCGGCGAACTGCAGGAGCACCTCACTGGCAGCCTCTCGCGCCTGGCCTTGGGCTTTGTCGTCGGTGCGCTGGCGGGCCTGGCATTCGGCACCGCCCTGGCCTTGTCAAAAACCGTGGAGGCCTACTGCGCGCCGCTGTTTCACACCCTCCGGCAAATCCCCAGCATCGCCCTGATCCCGATGTTCGTGCTGCTGTTCGGCGTCGATGAAACCTTCAAGATCGTCATCGTCGCCAAGACCGCGTTCTTCCCCGTGGCCCTGGCCACCTGTGAAGGGGTGCGCGCCATCCCGCGCAGCCACTTTGAAGTCGCAGCGGTGTACCGCCTGCACTGGACCACGCTGGTCGGCCTTATCGCCCTGCCCGCTGCCGTGCCCGCGATCGTCACCGGCGTGCGCGTGGCCCTGACCCGCGCCTGGGTGGTGCTGGTGGCGTGCGAGCTCCTGGCTGCAGACAGTGGGCTGGGGCAGATGATCGAAATGGGCCGGCAGATGCTGCGTATCGATGTGGTGATGGTCGGGGTGGTGATCACCGGGGTGATTGGTTTTACCCTGGACTTCGGCCTGCGTCGCGTCGAGCGACGGTTTACCCGCTGGCAGAGCCGCTAAGGAGTTGCTGATGAACCTGAAGAGTCTTCGTGGCCTGGTGCTGCCATTGCTGCTGCTCGTAGCGTGGGAGTATGCCTCGCGCCAGGACGCCGCTGGCGCCTATGCCTTTGTGCCGCTGGCCCAGGTGGGTGCGGCCTGGGTCGAGTTGCTGGGCAGCGGCGAGCTGCTGGTCAACCTGTGGGCGAGCCTGCTGCGAACCTGCACAGGCCTGGCGCTGGGCATTGTCGGTGGCATCGGCTTGGGGGCGCTGATGGCCCTGTCGGCACCGGCCAACCGCCTGATCGCGCCGCTGTTCCACGCCCTGCGCCAGGTACCGATGCTGGGCTGGATCCCGTTGATCGCCTTGTGCTTTGGCAACGGCGAAAGTGCCAAGCTGCTCATCGTCAGCCTGGCGGCGTTGTACCCGATGGTGCTCAACACCTTCGAAAGCCTGCGCCAGGTCGAGGGCCAGCACCGCGAAGCCGCCCGGGTGCTGATGCTCAGCCGCGCACAGCAGTTGCGCCTGATCCTGTTGCCCGCCGCCTTGCCGGGCATCGCCGCCGGCGTCTTGCAGGCGCTGGCGTTCGCCTGGGTGACCTCGGTGGGCAGCGAGCTGTTCCTGTCCTCGGGGGCAGGCCTTGGCAGCCTGATGATGAACGCCGAGGCCGGCGCACGCATGGAGATCATTGTGGTCTGCGTGCTGTGCATCGGCCTGTGCGGCTACCTGATGTCCTGGCTCTGCACCCTCCTCTCCCGCCGCCTGCTGCGCTGGCGCCCGACCCGTTGAAAGGCCCGATCATGAACGCCATCGCCCACGCTTTACCCACCACCGCCACCCACGGCGCACTGAGCATTCGCGGCCTGAGCAAAAGCTACGCGCTCAAGGGCAAGCCGATGCAGGTGCTCAAGGACATCGAGCTGAACATCCAGCCCGGCGAATTCGTCAGCATTGTCGGCGCCAGTGGCTGTGGCAAGTCCACCTTGCTGCGGCTGATCGTCGGCCTCGACCAAGCCTACCAGGGGCAGATCCTGCTCGACCAGCAGCCCGTCCACGGGCCGGGCCTGGAACGCGGCATCGTGTTCCAGGACCACCGCCTGTTCCCGTGGATGACCCTGCAGCAGAACATCGCCCTGGCCTTGAAGAACCACACCATGCCGGCGACACACAAGGACCGCCTGGTAGCCGAGCATATCGCCCTGGTAGGCCTGAGCGGTTACGAACAGGCTTACCCGCACCAGCTATCCGGCGGCATGGCCCAGCGCGCGGCCATTGCCCGGGCGCTGGTGAACAAACCCAAGGTGCTGCTGCTGGACGAGCCGCTGGGCGCCCTGGATGCCCTGACCCGGGTAAGGTTGCAGCAGGAGTTGCAACGCATCTGGGTGCAGGAGCGCTGCACCGTGATCATGGTCACCCATGACATCGAGGAAGCGCTGTACCTGGGCGACCGGGTGATCGTGATGGATGCCCACCCGGGCAGAATCCGCGAAGACCTGCGCATCGACCTGCCGCACCCGCGCGAACGTGACAGTACCGTGTTGCAGGCTTACAAGCAGCGGCTGCTGGGTGAGCTGGTGGGGCATTGAGCTGCATTCGAGCGTGCCTGTGCTACTGTGCTGCGACACCCTCAAGGAGCCCGCCACATGGACGTACGCTGCACCTCGATCGAGGACGTTCGCTCGCGCATCGATCACATCGACCAGAACCTGGTCGCACTGCTTGCCCAACGTGGCCAACTGGTCGCCCAGGCGGCGACTTTCAAGAAGACCCGCGACGAGGTGCGCGCACCGGCGCGGGTCGAGCAGGTGATTGCCAAAGTGCGTGCCATTGCCGGTGATACCGGGGCATCGCCCGACGTGGTGGAACGGGTGTACCGGGCGATGATTGCGGCGTTCATCGATGAAGAGCTGAGACTGCATGCCGCGTTAGACCGGGAGTGAGTTGGGGCCGCTTTGCGGCCCATCGCGACGCAAGGCCGCTCCTACAGGAATATGCGATCTCTTGTAGGAGCGGCCTTGCGTCGCGATGGGCTGCGAAGCAGCCCCAATGTCAAGCCTGGAGGGCATCCCTTGCCCTCACCTTTGCGACTCACCCCGCCAGCACGAAGTCCGCTGCCGTCACAGTCGTGGCATCGGCAACCCCTACCAGGCGAATCGAGTCGGTAGCGCCAATGCTGACCAGCGTATCGGCACCGACATCGGCGATGGTGACGTTGCCCGCGAAGGTCGCCGCAGTGATGTTGAACGCGGAGATATCCAGCAAGTCCTGCCCGCCCACCAGGTTGGCATCGAAGTTGATGATCAGGTCGGCGCCAGACCCCGCACCGAACTGGAAGGTATCGTTGCCATCGCTGGCGATCATCGTGTCATCACCCGCGCCGCCGTTGACCCTGTCATCGCCAATCGCGCCGTTGAGGAAGTCGCTGCCGCTACCACCTGACAAGATGTCGTTGCCATCATCACCGAACAGCGTGTCGTTGCCCGCCCCACCGCTCAGGATGTCATTGCCCAGGCCACCATCGAGGCTGTCGTTGCCAGTGCCCCCGTTGATGGTGTTGGCCAGCGTGTTACCGCTACCGACGAAGTTGCCCACTCCGATATAGGTCAGGTTTTCGACGTTGGCACCCAGGGTGTAACTGTCTAGCGTGGTACGCACGCTATCGGTACCGGCCCCCGCGGCCTCGATCACCAGATCCCCGGTGTTATCCACCACGTAGGTATCGTTGCCGAGGCCACCCACCAGGCGATCAGCACCTGCACCGCCATTGAGCAAGTCGTTGCCAGCGCCTGCGCTGATGATGTTGTCGAGCGCGTTACCGCTAGCAGTGAAGTTGCCCACCCCGGTATAGATCAGGTTCTCGACATTGCTGCTCATGCTGTAGCTGGCTAGCGTGATACGCACGGTATCCGTACCGGCCCCCGTGGCTTCGATCACCAGATCCCCGGCGTTATCCACCACGTAGTTATCGTTGCCGAGACCACCCACCAGGCGGTCGGCACCCGCACCGCCATTGAGCAGGTCGTTGCCAGCACCGCCGACCATGATGTTGTCCAGCGCGTTACCGCCACCGACGAAATTGCCCACGCCGGTATAGGTCAGGTTCTCAAGGTTTGCACCCAGGCTGTAGCTGGCTAACGTGGTACGCACGGTATCCGTACCAGCTCCTGT
>NZ_FYDW01000024.1:0-13562 GCF_900187555.1 Pseudomonas sp. Irchel s3f19
GACTACGCTGGAAGTGGGGCGCATTATAAGGGGATTCGAAATCGCGTCAACCCTTAATGTTCATTAAAGTGAAATAACCGCAGAAAAGACCGCATCAAGGCTGACAGGTGCCCGCCATTACCCTTTCAGCGCCTATGAGATCGAGCGCCGCGCGGGCGGCGCTCGATCTCATAGGCGCTGAAACTGCTGTGGCGAACACTTCTGCCCCCCACAAACCCAACGACGAGAAAGCCCCCCCTACGAAGCCACCCTCCCCCGCCGCCCCACCGACCGCGGCACGCGCCGCGCTACTGCGGGAATCCGCAATACCAACAGCAAGCCACCAATGCCCGCATAGATAGCCCACTCCCGCAGGTCCGAGCGCACAATCCACAGAAAATGCAGCAACCCCAACCCCAGAATCACATACACCAGCTTGTGCAGCTTTTTCCAACGGGCCCCCAACCGCCGCTGGCTGTACCGATTGGAGGTGACCGCCAGGGCCAGCAAACCAAGAAAACCCAGCGCACCCACAAAAATGTAGGGCCGCTTGCGTAGCTCGACAGCCAACTGCCCCCAGTCCAACCCCAGAATAAAGAACAGATAACAAAGGATGTGCAGCACGATATAAGCAAAACACCACAGCCCCAGCTGCCGGCGCACGACGATCCAGCCCGACCACCCGGTCAGCCGCTGCAACGGCGTCATGCACAACGTCACCAGCAAGAACGTCAGCGCACCCAAACCCAGCCGGTCCATCAGGATCTTGCCCGGGTCAGGCCCCAGCAGGCTCATCGCCGCTTCATACAACCACCAAAGCGGCAACGCGCACCCCACTATAAAGATGGCCAGGCGCAACCAGGGATAACGCATCAATAGTTCTTCCGCAGGTCGAGGCCGGTATACAGCGACGCCACCTCATCGGCGTAGCCATTGAACATCTGGGTCTGCCGCACATTGGGGCTGAACAGGCCACTGGGTAAACGGCGTTCACGCGCCTGGCTCCAACGCGGGTGATCGACTTCCGGGTTGACGTTGGCATAGAAGCCATACTCGTCTGGCGCCAGCCCCTCCCAGGTGGTTTGCGGCTGCTCGGCCACCAAGCTGATACGCACGATCGACTTGATGCTCTTGAACCCATACTTCCACGGCACCACCAGCCGCAGCGGCGCGCCATTCTGGTTAGCCAGCTCGCGGCCATACATGCCCACCGCCAGAATCGCCAAGGGGTGCATCGCCTCATCCAGGCGCAACCCTTCTCTATAAGGCCAGTCGATCAAGGCAAAGCCTGAGCGCTGCCCGGGCATGTGCTCCGGGTCCTTCAACGTCTCGAATCGCACGTAGCGCGCTTTCGATGTCGGCTCTACCTGTTTGAGTACCTGAGCCAGCGGGAATCCAAGCCAGGGGATGACCATTGACCAGGCCTCGACACAGCGCAACCGGTAGATGCGCTCTTCGAGCTGATACGGCTTGACGAAGTCTTCGAGGGCATAGCGCCCTGGCTTACCAACCTCGCCATCGACCACCACCGACCACGGCTCGGTCTTCAAGCTATTACCATTGGCCGCTGGGTCGCCCTTGTCAGGCCCAAACTCATAGAAGTTGTTGTACTGGGTCGCATCTTTGAACGGGGTGATGGCCTCGCCCTTGACCGTTACCGCCTGCCATTGCGTGGCAGCCAGCTTGTCGCTGAACCAGCCTGGTGCGGCGCCCGCCTCGACATCAGCGTAACGGCTGGCCTCGGCCGCATGCGCCAGGCCTGGCAGTGCGCCCAGGGCTAGCCCTGCCAGCGAACCACCGAGCAAGCTGCGACGAGAGAGATAGAGACCTTCGGGGGTGATCTCCGATGCATTGCACTCGGACGACCTGGGTAGCTTGATGAGCATGGACGGCTCCACAGCACTGGATAACGGATGTACCAGTAAGACTATGGAGCCGGAGGGTTATTCCATCATTAAATCATTGTCACGACTTACGACGGCGAGACCGCAGCAGGAACTGGATCGGCCCAGACGCCGCGTAGGCCAGGAAGATCAGCAGCAGAATGCGGGGCGGGTCGCTGAAGACCACCGCGAATACCAGCACCACAGCCAGGATAGCC
Source organism: Pseudomonas sp. Irchel s3f19 (assembly GCF_900187555.1). Taxonomy (NCBI): domain Bacteria; kingdom Pseudomonadati; phylum Pseudomonadota; class Gammaproteobacteria; order Pseudomonadales; family Pseudomonadaceae; genus Pseudomonas; species Pseudomonas sp. Irchel s3f19. Next base: position 2,081 of record NZ_FYDW01000024.1, read on the forward strand.
ACAAACGGCACGCGCCCTTTGAGGTCGAGCTCCTTGAAGCTGTTGTACTTGATGTTACTGACCATCAGCATGCCGGCAGCCGCAACCAGCAGCGCCACCAGGAACGACAGCTTGGAGCCCTGGATGCCGTAGTCACTGAAGGCCCACACGGTACCTGCAACCACCCCGGCAGCGGCCGGGCTGGCCAGGCCGATGAAGTAACGCTTGTCGGCGGTACCCACCTGGGTGTTGAAGCGCGCCAGCCGCAGAGCGGCGCCCGCCACATAGATGAAGGCGACCATCCAGCCGACCTTGCCCATGTCGCCCAGTGCCCAACCAAAGGCCAGCAGCGCCGGGGCCACACCGAAGGCGACCATGTCCGACAGCGAATCGTACTCGGCGCCGAAGGCGCTCTGGGTGTTGGTCATGCGTGCTACACGGCCATCAAGGCCATCGAGCACCATGGCAACGAAGATAGCGATGGCGGCGAAGGCGAAGTACTTGCTTGCCTCGCGCGGGTCACCGGCGCTCAGCGCACTCTGCGCGCTCATCGAGTTGATGATGGAATAGAAGCCGGCGAACAGGTTGGCGGTGGTGAACAGGTTGGGCAGCAAATAAATGCCGCGATGCCGGACCTTGCGCCCTTCGGCGTCATGGCCTTCTTCAATGTGCTCATCGACAGGTAGCAGGCTTTCGGCGTCGGAGGGCTTGTTCGGCTCTTCGGGACGTTCGCTCATGTAGGGTACCTTGCAACAGGGTGGAATATGTTCGACACGGGCCTGCGAAACAGGTTCTGACGGCAGGCCACTGGTCTGCTTTATACCAGATGCCGGCTGCCTAAACGAAAAAACGCGGCCGAAGCCGCGTTTTTCATGTTGCGAGAAACTTAGTTCTTGGCTTTGTCGACGATCTTGTTCGCCGAGATCCAAGGCATCATCGAGCGCAGTTGCTCGCCGATGACTTCGATGCCGTGGGCAGCGTTGTTGCGGCGCTTGGCGGTCATCGATGGGTAGTTGGTGGCACCTTCGGAGATGAACATCTTCGCGTACTCGCCGTCCTGGATGCGCTTCAGAGCGTTGCGCATGGCCTTGCGGGATTCTTCGTTGATGACTTCTGGGCCGGTGACGTACTCACCGTACTCGGCGTTGTTCGAGATCGAGTAGTTCATGTTGGCGATGCCGCCTTCGTACATGAGGTCAACGATCAGCTTCAGCTCGTGCAGGCACTCGAAGTAGGCCATTTCTGGCGCGTAGCCAGCTTCGACCAGGGTTTCGAAACCGGCTTTGACCAGCTCGACGGTACCGCCACACAGAACAGCCTGCTCACCGAACAGGTCGGTTTCAGTCTCGTCCTTGAAGGTGGTTTCGATGATGCCGGTACGGCCGCCACCGACGCCTGCAGCGTAGGACAGCGCAACGTTTTTGGCGTTGCCGGAAGCGTCCTGGTAGATAGCGATCAGGTCAGGGATGCCGCCGCCTTTGACGAACTCGGAACGCACGGTGTGGCCCGGGGCTTTCGGCGCGATCATGATCACGTCGAGGTCGGCACGCGGAACAACCTGGTTGTAGTGGATAGAGAAGCCGTGGGAGAAGGCCAGGGTGGCGCCTTTCTTGATGTTCGGCTCGATCTCGTTCTTGTACAGAGCGCCTTGGAACTCGTCCGGGGTCAGGATCATGACCAGGTCGGCAGCAGCGACAGCGGTAGCCACGTCGGCAACTTTCAGACCGTGGGCTTCGGCCTTGGCAACGGTGGCCGAGCCTTTACGCAGACCGACGGTAACGTCTACACCGGAGTCTTTCAGGTTGCACGCCTGGGCGTGGCCTTGGGAACCGTAACCGATGATGGCGACTTTCTTACCCTGGATGATGGAAAGGTCGCAGTCTTTATCGTAGAAAACTTTCATGAAAATACCCCTGGTTATATCTCGGCCCCTGCGGAGCCATCGCTAATTTTTGAATTTAGATGCTGAGCACTTTGTCGCCACGGGCAATGCCGGTGACGCCACTGCGCACGGTTTCGAGAATCGATGCGGTGCCGATGGCCTGGATGAAGCTGTCCAGTTTGTCGCTGGTGCCGCTCAGTTGCACGGTGTACACACTGGCGGTCACATCGACGATCTGGCCACGGAAGATATCCGTGGTGCGCTTGATTTCGGCGCGCTGGGCTCCGGTGGCCTTGACCTTGACCAGCATCAGTTCGCGCTCGATATGAGCGCTTTCCGACAGGTCGACAAGCTTCACCACTTCGACGAGCTTGTTCAGGTTCTTGGTGATCTGCTCGATCACTTCGTCATGGCCAACGGTGGTCAGCGTCAGACGCGACAGGGTCGGGTCTTCGGTCGGCGCCACGGTCAGGCTTTCAATGTTGTAGTTACGCTGGGAGAACAGGCCAACGACGCGAGACAAGGCACCGGGTTCGTTTTCCAGCAGCAGGGAAATGATGTGCCGCATATCAGGTACGCTCCGTCTTGCTCAGCCACATGTCACGCATCGAGCCATCCTTGATCTGCATCGGATAGACGTGCTCGGTACGGTCAACCGCGATGTCGATGAACACCAGGCGGTCTTTCATCGCAAACGCCTCTTCCAGCTTCGGCTTGAGGTCCTTCAGGCTGGTGATGCGGATACCCACATGGCCATAGGCCTCGGCCAGCTTGATGAAGTCAGGCAGCGACTCGACATAGGAGTGCGAATGACGGCCGTTGTACGCCATGTCCTGCCACTGGCGGACCATGCCCAATACACCGTTGTTCAGGTTGACGATTTTTACCGGCAGGCCGTACTGCATGCAGGTAGACAGCTCCTGGATGTTCATCTGGATACTGCCTTCGCCAGTGACGCACGCCACGTCCTGATCCGGGAAGTTGAGCTTGACGCCCATGGCCGCCGGGAAACCGAAGCCCATGGTGCCCAGGCCACCGGAGTTGATCCAGCGGTTAGGCTTGTTGAAGCGGTAGTACTGCGCCGCGAACATCTGATGCTGGCCAACGTCGGAGGTGACGAAGGCATCGCCCTTGGTCACTTCGCACAGGGTTTCGATCACGGTCTGCGGCTTGATGACGCTGCCGTCCCCTTTGTTGTAAGGGAAAAGGTCGCCATCGCCACGCCACTCGTCAATCTGCTTCCACCAGGCTTCTGCGGCGGCCTTGTCAGGCTGCTCGCCGATTTCCTTGAGGATGCCGAGCATCTCGTTCAAGACGCTGTCGACCGGGCCCACGATAGGCACGTCGGCCTTGATCATCTTGGAAATCGACGCCGGGTCGATGTCGATGTGGATGATCTTGGCATTCGGGCAGAACTTGGCCGGGCCGTTGACCACGCGGTCATCGAAGCGCGCGCCGACGGCGAAGATGACGTCGGCATTGTGCATGGCCATGTTGGCCGTGAAGCTGCCGTGCATGCCGAGCATGCCGACGAACTGACGGTCGGTACCCGGGTAGCTACCCAGACCCATGAGGGTATTGGTAACCGGCAGGTTCAGCGACTTGGCGATTTCGGTCAGGGCTTCGGAGCCACCGCCGAGGATCACGCCACCACCGGCATAGACAATGGGGCGCTTGGCAGCCAGCAGCATCTCGGCGGCCTTGCGGATCTGGCCGGAGTGGCCACGTACCGCCGGGCTGTAGGAGCGCAGCTTGACCTTCTTCGGATAGACGTACTCGAACTTCTCGGCCGGGTTGGTCATATCTTTTGGAATGTCGACCACGACCGGGCCGGGACGGCCGGATTGCGCCAGATAGAAGGCTTTTTTCAGAACTTCAGGGATCTCGGTGGCATTCTTGATCATGAAGCTGTGCTTCACGATCGGCCGCGAGATACCGATCATGTCGGTTTCCTGGAAGGCATCGGTACCCACCATGGTGCTAGGCACCTGGCCGGAGAGGATGACCATCGGAATCGAATCCATGTAGGCGGTGGCAATGCCGGTGATGGCATTGGTCGCACCCGGGCCGGAGGTTACCAGCACCACACCGGCCTTGCCGGTGGCACGGGCGTAGCCGTCCGCCATATGGGTCGCAGCCTGTTCGTGACGAACCAGGATGTGTTCGACTTCCGGTTCCTTGAACAGGGCGTCGTAAACATGAAGAAGAGCACCGCCAGGGTACCCGTAGATGTGCTTAACGCCTTCGTCACGCAAGAAGCGGACGACCATCTCAGCGCCAGATAAAAGCTCCACGTTGTTCACCTCTAAAACGCCAGAATACCGTCCCTAGTGGACGGGTCTTAATAGGTTTACTGCCAAGCAGAGCACGAGCGAACGTCAGCACTGACTGAGCAAGTATTGGGAGCGCCCCAGAGTGTTGCGGGGTTTTCCCACCCAGCGCGAGGTAACGCGTTGCGGGGTGTTACAGGTCGGCGCGGGTGTGCGCCTCATGATCTGCTTAGCGGGTCTGCTTCTGGCAGTCCCTCTACAGCGGAAGTTGGATTCTTGTGATTTGGCGGCTACAAGTCAAGAAAAATTATTGCCAATTTTTCCTCAAGATGAATTCCTGCCACCACTAAAAAGGATACCAGCAGCAGAATTAATAAGATTTCCATAAAAAAGGGCCACAATCTGCGGCCCTTGAAGGAAAAAGAGAAGAAATCAGGCTCAAGCAGCGATCAATTGATCGAACTCTGCTAGCAGGCGCCGTAGCTCGCGACTCTGCTCCGGGCGATCGGTGAACACCGTTTCGGCCATTACCAGAATGCCCGACGCGTTAGGCAGCGGCTGGCCTAGCTCAATGATGATCTTCATGCGCGGCAGGAAGATCCATTGCAGCCACTGCTCCAGGCTCATGGTGTCGACCGCGAAGGGCACGGTGCTGGCCAGCGCTTCATCGCTGGGCGGCTCATCGCCCCACCAGCCCTGCACCTTCAGTTCACGCTCGATCAGCAGCAGGTGGTCGGCGATGTCCAAAATGCGTTGCTTGATCATTACGAGTTCACCCGTGCCTTCTGCCGCGCCAGCGCCGCACCGGCACTGTCACCTTGCTTCTCGCGGGCCTGGGCGATGGTGTTCCACAGTTCGGCCTGCAGGTCAGGGCGGCCATTGGCATAGGTCAGGGCTCGGCGGGCCAACTGCTCGGCCTGCGCGGCATCACCCTGGGCCAGGCGCACCTGGGCCAGGCGGAACAGCACCTGCGGTTCGCGCGGCGCGATACGCTGGGCACGCTCCAGGCTCGACGAAGCACCATTGAAGTCGCCACTGCCCTGTTGTTGCTGGGCAGTGGTCAACAGCGCCAGCACTGGCCCGTCGAGCTGTTCATCGGCAGACAGCCCACCGGCTGCGGCAGTGCTACGCGGAATACCGGTCGGCGCGCTACTGGCTTTCGCCGGGCTGTTCATCGACGCGATGTCGAACGGTTCGTCGGCAATCGGGTTGGGGTTGGTGGTCATCGGCCCGGTGGAGACCGGGCCAGGGGTAATCGGCATGGCGCTGATCGGTGCCGCCCCATTGGCGGCCGGGAACGTCTGGATGCCCGAGGCACCGGCACCCTGCGGAATCATCACGGTCACGCCGGAGTCCTCAGGCAGCGTTTGCGCTTGTGAGGTGCCGCTGTTCATGCCAGCCGCCGAGCGGTTGGCCGTTACGCGTTCACTGTTGGACACGCGCGTGCTCGAGTCGACCACCGGGATATTGCCACGCTGGACGCTGGAGCAACCCTGAAGCACAACCAACGCCGTCAAGGCAGGAAACAGCCACTTATTCACTTCACACCTCATCAATGCAGCTCGCGCTTAATTCATCCAGCCTTTGACCCAGTCCATGACCGATTCTGCCGGATTCTGCTCACCGCCACAGGTTGCCCCGGCGGGCGGTTCGCTGCCGCGAATATACGGCATCTGCACCGCTCCCGGACAGCTGCCATCAGAACCTTGCCCGCTGTACGGGTCGATCCAGGCTTGCACGATGTTGTCCGGCTGCGGCATGTCCAGCGGCAACGGGTCGGCCTTCTTCATGAAGCTGGTCCAGACCTGCAGGGCGCCAGTGGCACCGGTGAACGGCGTCTTGCCGTTATCGTCGCGGCCCATCCACACCACCGCCAGCAGGTCCTGGCTGAAGCCGGAGAACCAGCTGTCACGCGAGTCGTTGCTGGTACCGGTCTTGCCGGCCAGGGTGAGCGAACGCGGCAACACGTTGTACACCGAACGGCCGGTACCTTCGCGCATCACCCGTTGCATGGCGTTCTGCACCAGGTAGATGGAACCCGGGTCGAAGGTTTGCTGAATCTGGAACGGGTAGCGCTTGAGCGGTTCGCCCTCGGCGGTCAGCACGCTGCGGATACCGCGCATCGGCGTGTTGAAACCACCATTGGCAATCGTCTGGTACATGGTCGCGACCTGCATCGGCGACATACCACCGGCCCCCAGCAGCATCGCCGGGAAGGCTGGCCAATCGACATTCACGCCCAGCCGACCAATGGTCTTGATCACATTGGGCACGCCCACTTCCAGGCCGAGCTTGGCCGTCGACAGGTTGTAGGAGTTGGCCAGGCCCTGGTACAGATAAATGGTGCCATGGGGCCGGCGGTCATAGTTCTGCGGGCGCCAGACCTGGCCGTTGGCCCCTTTGACCGAGAACGGCTCGTCCTGTATCCAACTGGTCAGGGTGTATTTGCTGGGCTGCTCCAGGGCGGTCAGGTACACCGCCGGCTTGACCAGTGAACCGATCGGCCGCACTGCGTCGATGGCCCGGTTGAAGCCGGCAAAGCCCGACAGACGGCTGCCGATCAGCGCTTGGACTTCCCCGGTTTCCGGGTTGGTCACGACCATCGCCGACTCGACCTCGTCAGCCCCCTTGCGCCCGGCCAGGCGCTTGAAGGTCTCGTTCATCGAGGTTTCGGCCTTCATCTGCAGGATCGGGTCGAAGCTGGTGAAGATACGCAGGCCTTCTTCGGTCAAGTCTTCGTCGCGGTAGTCCTGGCGCAACTGGCGCTTGACCAGGTCGAGGAACGCCGGGAACGAGCTGTCTGCCAGGCTGCCGCGCTTGGTCACGCCCAGCGGCATCTTCTTCGCCGCCTCGATCACGTCCTTGCTCGCCACGCCCTGCTCGGCCAGCAGGTCGAGCACCAGGTTACGACGGGCCAGGGCGCGGTCAGGATAACGCCGCGGGTTGTAGTAGGACGGCCCCTTGACCATGCCCACCAGCAAGGCGATCTGGTGCAGCTTGAGCTCTGACAGCGGTTGGCTGAAGAAGAACTGGCTGGCCAGGCCGAAGCCATGCACCGCACGCTGGCCGTCTTGGCCGACGAATACCTCGTTGAGGTAGGCCTCAAGGATCTCGCGCTTGTCGTAATGCAGCTCCAGCAGCACGGCCATCATCGCTTCAGTCAGCTTGCGGCTGAGGCTGCGCTCGCTGGTGAGGTAGAAGTTCTTCACCAACTGCTGGGTCAGGGTACTGCCGCCCTGGCGCATGGCCCCGGACGAGGTGTTGACCCACACCGCACGGGCGATGGACTTGGGCGACACGCCAAAGTGGCTGTAGAAGTCGCGGTCCTCGGTTGCCACCAGGGTTTCGAGCAGGTACGGCGGCACCTGATCGATCTTGATCAGGATGCGGTCTTCGAGGTTTTTCGGGTAAATGCCGCCGATCATCAGCGGCTCCAGGCGTACCACATCGAGCTTGCCGTTGTTGGCGCCGGAAAGCCCGGCGACATAATCGCCAGAGAAGCGCACGCGCACGAACTGCGCCGGCTCCATCCCTTCGTAGAACTGGAAGCCACGGGTATTGAGGTCGACGGTATTACCGTTGACTGCCGCTGCGCCCGGGCCGTTGGCCGCGCTTTCACGGCGATAGCCAAGGGCGTCGAGTTCGGTGAGGAAGTCGTTCTTGCTCAGTTTTTGGCCGACGAACAGCTCCAACGGCCGGGCATACACCTTGGCCGGGATGGTCCAGCGCTTGCCGGAGAACTTTTCCTGGACGACAGCATCGAGGTAAACCGCGAAGCCGGCGATGATCACCAGGCCGACCAGGCTGAGCTTCAAAGCCCAGCCCAGCCAGGCGCGAGAGCGGCCGGTCGGGCGTTTCTGAGGGGTACGAGCGTTTCGAGTTCGAGTCATGGCGGCGGATTATACGCACTTTGTAAAGGCTGGGCAGGCGCCCCCGGCGGTATGCAGGGACGGCACCATTGACCATAATGGCGCATTCGAATTCCCTGCCCTCGGAAGGATTTCCCGTGAGCCAAGCTCTTATTACTGCGTTGCAGAACCCAGCCCTCTACCCTCACCCCGTGGATGGGTTCCAACTCATCGAGACGCATATCTCCTGGGTCCTGCTGACTGGCGAGTACGCCTACAAGGTCAAGAAGCCAATGAACTTCGGCTTCCTCGACTTCACCCGACTGGATCAGCGCGCGCATTTCTGTAACGAAGAATTGCGCCTGAACCAGCGCCTGACCGAGGACCTGTACCTTGAAGTACTGCCGATCACCGGCAGTGCCGAAGCCCCGCAAATCGGCGGCGAGGGCGAGGCCATCGAGTACGCACTGAAGATGCGCCAGTTCCCCCAAGGGCAGATGCTCAGCACCTTGCAGGCCAACGGCGAGCTCAACGCCGAGCACATCGACCAGATGGCCCGGCAGGTTGCCGAATTCCACCTGCAGACGCCCAAGGTGCCGGCAGAGCAACCTTACGGCTCACCTGAAAGCGTGATGGCCCCGGTCGAGCAGAATTTCGAACAGATCCGCCCATTCCTCACCGACAAGGCCGACCTGCAGCAACTGGACAACCTCCAGGCCTGGGCACGTAGCAGCTTCGAGCGGCTCCAAGGCCTGTTCGCGGCCCGCAAGGCCAATGGCTTCACCCGTGAATGCCACGGTGACATCCACCTGGGCAACGCCACCGTGATCAACGGCAAGGTGGTGATCTTCGACTGCATCGAGTTCAACGAACCGTTCCGCATGACCGACGTCTGGGCCGACACCGGCTTCCTGGCCATGGACTTGGAAGACCGCGGCCTCAAGTGCCTGGCCCGGCGCTTCGTCAGCCAGTACCTGGAACTGACCGGCGATTATGAAGGCCTGGAAGTGCTGAACTTCTACAAGGCCTACCGCGCCTTGGTGCGCGCCAAGGTGGCGCTGTTCAGCATGCCGGCCGATGCCGATGGCGTGCAACGCGCCACGACCCTGCGCACCTACCGCAACTACGCCAACCTGGCGGAAAGCTACAGCGCCATCCCTTCGCGGCTGTTGGCCATCACCCATGGCGTCTCGGCAGTGGGCAAGAGCCACGTGGCGATGCGCCTGGTCGAGGCCCTGGGCGCGATCCGCGTGCGCTCCGATGTCGAGCGCAAGCGCCTGTTCGGCGAACAGCAGCAAGCAAACGTCGGCCAGCTGACTGCCGGCATCTATGACCAGGATGCCAGTGCCGCCACCTACCAGCGCCTGCACGAGGTAGCGGAGACGGTATTGCGCGCGGGCTTCCCGGTCGTGCTGGATGCCACCTACCTCAAGCGTGAACAGCGCCAGGCGGCGGCAGATGTCGCCAACCAGACGGGCGTCCCCTTCTTGATCCTCGATTGCCACGCACCGGAAGCGGTCATTGCCAGCTGGCTGGCCCGGCGCCAAGCCGCAAACAGCGACCCGTCGGACGCCACCCTGGAGGTGGTCAAGGCGCAACAGGCCAGCCGTGATGCGTTGAGCGAGGAAGAACTGCTGGTCAGCAAGCGCGTCGACACCCAGGAAGGTGCCAGCATGGACCAGGTGATCGAACAGGTGCGTCAGCGCTTGCCGGGCCTGTAATCCTCGCAGGGCCCCTGTGGTAGCGGGTAAACCCGCACCACTGGGGCCCTGCCACACCAAAAGAGGCGGCTACTGAAAAGCCAGGAGGCCCCGTATTCAGGGCTGTTCGTCGCCACAGATGGCAAAAAGCCGCGCATTTTCCAAGCCCCGCTACACTCCTCTCTGACCTGCTCGCGATTTATCCCCAAGACCCGTTCAGCCATCGCAAGGAGGCTCGATGAACGATGAATTGCAGCATCTGAAGAATCTTGGCAAGACCTCTGCGCAGTGGTTGCACGCAGCCGGTATCCACAGTGCGTCGGATTTGCGCCGCCTGGGCGCGGTGGGTGCGTACCAGGCTGTAAAAACGCGAGGGTTCCGGGCCTCTAAAGTGCTGTTGTACGCCATAGAAGGCGCGTTGCTGGACATGCACTGGAATGATTTGCCGATCGAACGAAAGGAAGCGCTCAATCAACAACTGGATGAAAAAAGACCTCCGCAAAAAAATTCAAAATAAACCTGTGCAGGGGATTGACTCCGAAATGAGAATCGTTATGATTATCACAACTGGTCGCGAGACTGGTTGGATAAACTGAAAGCCCCTGGTTCGGACTCTCAGATTATCTCCTCATCAGGCTAATCACGGTTATTGACCCGGCTTTTTGCCGGGTCTTTTTTTTGCCTGTCGTTTGGCCTTACTGACGCAGTTGAGCGCAATAGTCCTGCTCAGGCACCGCCGCCGTGAACCAGACATAGTCGGCCATACCCGCCTCGACCTCTTCCCCCACCTCGGCCAACAGCACGACCGCGCTGCGCCCCTGAGCCCAGAGGTCGGCCAGATGCAACGGCACCCCCAGGTCCTTGCGTACGTGGTAAGCGCCCGCCAACAGCAAGGCCGGCTGCGGTGCCGCCATCAAGCGTTCGGCCATGCGCCGGTCACGTTGCTGCTGGACCGCAAGCATGGCTGGCAACTGGCTTTGCGGTAGCAGGCCGCAGTGCCCGGTACGCACCTGCTCAAGCAGCGCGGCCTTCACCCCTGGGGCATTGGAACGCGCGCCCGACAACGCCGCCGGCTGGCGATAGGCTTGGCGCATCTGAGCGGGCGAAAGGTTGGCGGCCAACAGCGCAATGTCGTCCTGCAAAGCGTGCGTCACAATAGGCCCGTACAGCTGCCAGTCCCAGCCATCCTCCCAGGCCAGTGCCTTGGGCAGGTCCGCAGGCAGCGTTTGCTGCGCCTCAAGTTTGTCGACCAGCGGCTGCTGCTCGGGCTGCAGCATCTCCAGCAGCAGGCTGCCCTGGGGGCGCTGAGCCTGCAGGGCGCGCAACAGCCACAACTGCAACGCATGATGATCGGGGTTGTCATGCTTCTCCCCTACCAGCACACGTGGCGCGTCGGCCAACTGCCTGACCAGTTGCTCAGGGCTGATGAGCCGGCCGCTGGCCAGGTCCGTGATTTGCCCAAGCTGGGCGTGGGCACGCCCTTCGGGGCTCTGCCAGCCCGGTAACGGCGGCAGGCTGGCCTGGCACCCCGCCAACGCCAGCACCAGGCACAGCGCAAGACCGGACAGCAACGGATGGCGCATCGGCAATGCCTCCTAGTGTGGTGTTTCAGAAATACCACTGAAAATCATTTGCCCAGCGCTCGCGCCGCGCGAGCGACTGAGGCAAGGATGTCATCGGCCTTCTTGTGCCACCGAAATGGCTTCGGGTTCTGGTTGTAGGTTTCCAGGTAGTACTCGATCGACGCCTCCAGATCTTTAACGCTGACATGTGCCTGCCGCTTGATCCACTTCTCGCTCAGCG
>NZ_FYDW01000023.1:0-14955 GCF_900187555.1 Pseudomonas sp. Irchel s3f19
CATTGGAACCACCTGATCCCATCCCGAACTCAGTAGTGAAACGATGCATCGCCGATGGTAGTGTGGGGTCTCCCCATGTGAGAGTAGGTCATCGTCAAGATTCATTTCGCAAAACCCCTATCTGCGCGAGCAGGTAGGGGTTTTGTCTTTAAGTAGAAGCCATAGAAATTCGCGGGCACGTCTTCAGGACGGGCCGGCACACAGAATTTCTTGACGACCATAGAGCATTGGAACCACCTGATCCCATCCCGAACTCAGCAGTGAAACGATGCATCGCCGATGGTAGTGTGGGGTCTCCCCATGTGAGAGTAGGTCATCGTCAAGATTCAAACCCAAAGCCCCTGTCTGCATCGCAGACAGGGGCTTTGTCTTTTCGGGTCAGAATTGATAGCTGACCGTTGCGCTGACGTTGCGCTCTTCACCCATGTAGCAATAGTTCAGGCTGGCACATGAGGTGACGTAGCTCTCATTGGTGAGGTTGTTGGCGTTCAGGCGCACATCCACCCCCGTCAGGCCAACCTTGCCCAGGTCGTATCCGATCGAGGCATCAAACAGTGTGTAGGAGGGCACCTTCATGCTGTTTTCCGCATCCACCCAGCTGTACCCTACATAACGCACCCCACCGCCCAGTCGCAGGCCGTCCAGCGGCCCCTGGCGGAAGTTGTAGTCGGCCCACAGCGAAAACATCTGCTTGGGTGCCTGGGTGGGCGAATTACCCTTGTTGTCCAGGTTTGCTGCCACCAAGCTCGGCATCGTCTTGGCATACTCGATGTCGGTAAAGGTGTAGCCGCCCAACAGCTTGAGGTTGTCGGTCAGCTGAACATGCGCCTCCAGCTCCAGGCCTTGTGAGCGTACTTCACCCACCGGGCGGTAGAAGTCTTCGTTCGGCTGCTTGGAGGCCAGGTTCTCCTGCTCGATACGGAACACCGACGCGGTAAACAGGTTGTCACTGCCGGGCGGCTGGTACTTGATACCCGCTTCCCACTGAGTGCCCTCGGTCGGTGCCAACGGCCGGCCTTCCTGGTCGGACACGGTATTGGGGTTGAACGACTCCGAGTAGCTGACATAGGGTGCCAAGCCGTTCTCGAACAAGTACAGCACGCCCGCTCGGGTGGTGAACTTGGAGCGCTGATCGTTGACCTTGGTGTTGCTGTCGCGATTCTCCTCGGAGACCTTCACCCAGTCCTGGCGCAAGCCCAGCGAGAAGCGCCATTGGTCCAGCTCAACCAGGTCCTGCAGGTACACACCCGTTTGCTGCAGGCGGCGCTGATAGCGGTTTTCACCAAGTACCTGGAGGTTGCCATTGCCATATTGAGGGTTGCCGGCATCCAGCGGGTCGACCGTGCCGTAACGCCATTCCACGTCGGCCTTGCGGCGCTGGTAGTCGGTGCCAAGCAGCAAGGTGTGCTTGGCCGCGCCGGTGAAGAACTCCGCCTGCAGCATGTTATCGATGATGTACGAATGCAGGCGCTCGTCGCCCCCGGTGTAGGCGCGGTTGAGGATGTTGCTGTCGGCGTCGGCCCAACCGGCCGAATACACCTGGTCCATCGTTACGTCAGAATCCTGGTAGCGGAAGTTCTGCCGGGCGGTGAAGACGTCGTTGAAACGGTGCTCGAACTGGTAGCTGAACGACTGCTGGGTACGCTCGTAGTTGTCGACCCCAGGCTCACCTTCAAAGAAGTGGTCTGACAGGCGCAGCCCGTTGCGCTTGTGCAGCATGCCGTCAGCCGGGTTACCCCCGTGGTAGCCACCATTGGGGTCGTGCTGCAGGTATGCCTGCAGCGTCAGCGAGGTGTCTTCGGTGAAGTCGATGCTGATAGCCGGTGCGATGGCGTAGCGTTCTTCCTTGTTATGGTCGAACTGAGTATCAGAGCTGTCCGCCAAGCCTGTCAGGCGATAGGCAATACGCTTGTCGTCATCGACCGGGCCGCTGAAGTCGAAGCCCATGCCACGCTGGCCTTGGGTACCGACGGTGGCCTGCACCTGATGGAAGGGCGTAAACAGGGGCTTCTTGGTGGTCAGTGCCACCAGGCCCCCTGGCGAGCTGCGGCCATAGAGTACCGAAGAGGGCCCTTTGAGGATGTCGATGCGCTCCAGAAAGTAAGGGTCCACTTGCATGGTGCTGTAGGTGCCGTTGTCACCCATGGACTTCAGGCCGTCAACGTAGATGTTGTCGACCGAACCGTCGTTGAAACCGCGCATGGCCACATAGTCGTAGCGGTGGGTGGCGCCATAGGGGTTGGTCAGCACCCCAGGCGTATAGCGCATGGCCTGGGCGACGGTCTGCGAGCCCTGGTCATCTATCTGCTGGCGAGTCACCACCGAGACCGACTGTGAGGTTTCCACCAGGGGCATGCTGGTCTTGGTCGCCACCTGGCTGTGGGTGGCGTTGTAGCCATCCATGCTGCCCAAGGCATTGCCCAGGGAGAAGCTGCGGATATCGGTGTCTGGCAGCGACAGTGCGGCGTTGTCTGGCTGGGCCCGCAGCACATAGCTGTGCCCACCCTGGCTTACGGCCTCCAGGCCGCTCCCATTGAGCAATTGGCGCAGCGCCTGATCGGCCGAGTACTGCCCTTGCAAGCCACGGGATTGCAGCCCATTGGTCAATTGCGGTGTGCTGGAGAGGGTGATCCCCGCCTGACGGGCAAACTGGTTGAGCACATCGTTCAGTTCGCCGGGCGCAATCGCATACTGCTGGCTGACCTGCGCGGCTTCAGCGGCCAAGGCTTGAAGGGGCAGGGCGCTGATACCCAGTGCGGTACCGAACAGGGCTGCCCGAACGGCCTTGCGCAGGCTGGCTGAATTCAAGACAGGTCGAAAATCATTCTCGTTAGTGCGGTGTGTAGAGGTAGAGACAATGGGCATGAAAGCGTCCGTTGAAAGGTTGAGGGCAGAAGGCGTTGCTTACTGTCCTAGCCGGATCGATGCCCAAAACCCGCCAAAAATATCCCCGCAGGGGTGAAGTCAGGCCATGTGCTCGACGCGGATCCACCAACGTGTGCGTTGGCGAAGCCTGACCGGGAGCGTTTTTGGCAGCAGTTGCAGCAGTTGCTCCGGGTCGTCCAGGCGGAACACACCGGACAGGCGCAGATCGGCAATGTCATCGCTGCAAGCCAGGTAGCCATGGCGATAGCGGCTCACTTGCGCGAGAAAATCGTGCAAGCGCATGTCGCGGGTCACGATCAGCCCTTCGCTCCAGGCCATGGGGTCCATATCCACGCGATCCAGGCGTTGTGCACCGCTGGCATCCAGGCGCCAGTGCTGGCTGCTGTCGATCCATTGCACCTGGCCATTCCCCGGCCGGTGTATCGCCACCTTTCCCTGGCTGACGCTGACGCGGGTGCAGGCGATATCCTGGCGTACCACAAAGCGAGCATTGAAACCTTCGAGCAAGGCCTCTTGCGTCTGTACCAACAGGGGGCGCGTCTGATCCTGCGCTTCGCTGCAGGTGAGCATCAGCTCCCCTTGCTTGAGGTGAACCAAACGCTGCTGCTGGTCGAAGGCCAGGTCCACCGCACTGCGCGTGTTCAGTTGCATCAATGAGCCATCGGGCAGGTGCAATCGCCGCCGTTCGCCAGTAGCAGTGGCGTAGTCCGAAGCCCAGGCGCTGACGCTATCGAGGTCTCTGGCCAGCCAGGTGGCGGAGCCCACCAGGGCGACGCCGCCAAGCAACTTGAGCGCCTGGCGCCGGTGCAGGCGCCGCTGGCTGGTTTCCAGGGTGTGCAAGGCAACCCCAGCGCCGGGGATGGTGCGCAGGTCAAGGTCCTGGTGCAGGTGTATCACCCGTTGCCAGGCCAGTTCGTGCTCATGCCGCGCGCTACGCCACTGCTCGCATTGCTGCAGCAGGGCAGGGCTGCTACCGCTCTCTCGCAGCCTGAGCAGCCACTGAATGGCTTGCTTGACCGCTTTGGCCGACGGCGCGACTACTGTCATCGCTCGTCTTCAAAGCGCAGCAGGTAGCAATGGTAAAGCGCATCGGCGATATAGCGCTCGACGGTGCGTACGGATATGCCCATCTGCTCGGCGATGGCCTGGTGTTTCAGCCCATCGCACTGGGCCAGCAGAAAGGCGCGGCGCACCTTTGGCTTGAGCCCTTCGAGCATGCGCGCGATACGCTCCAGCAGCTCCAGTAGCACTTCGCGGGTCTCGGCCGAGGGGGCCTGTGTTTCCGGCAAGTGAGCCAGGGCTTCGAGGTAGGCCCGGTGCAGTTCTTCACGGCGCCAGTGATCGATCACCAGCCCACGTGCCACGGTCCGCAGAAACGCCCTTGGCGTGTTCAGCTGTACTTGCTCGCGACGCTGCAACAGCCGCACGAAGGTGTCCTGGGCCAGGTCCGCGGCATCGGCGGCATTGCCCAGCTTGCTGCGCAGCCAGGCATGCAACCAACCGTGGTGGTCACTGTAGAGCGTTTGCACGGAGTCATTGGAAGGCATGGAGGAGGGCGCTGGCTTCAATGGACATGAATGATAATTAGTCTCATTGTTTGCGGTGCCGGGCTAATTTGCAACCGTCTCATGCCGGCCTGTTATCGTGCCAACTGCGAATCCAGGTAAGCCCTGATCACGTGCGCGCCGGAGTTCAAGTGCTTCTCCAGCACGGCGATGGCTTCATCCACCAGTTTGTCGCTGGCCGCATCCACCAGCGCGTTGTGATCGTCCTGGGTGAGTTTCCCCAACCCCATGGAGGAAAGATGAAAGCGCAGAAAACGCTCTTCTTCGTTCAGTTCGTTCTCGATCAGGCGCAACAGCTTCTTGTTTGACGCCTTGCTGTACAGCGTCATGTGGAACAGGCGGTTGAGGCGGCCGAGTTCGGCGTGGCGGGTCTCATGCTCCAGTTGCAGGATGTAGCCGCGGGCACGGGCGATGTCGTCGGCATCAAGCAGCGGAATGGATTGGCGCAGCGCCTCGCTTTCGAGCAGAACACGCAGGGCATAGGTGTCCACCGCGTCCTCGCCGATCAACGGCGCAACCACAGCGCCCTTGTGCATCTCCACGTTCAGCAGCGATTGTGCTTCAAGTTGGCGCAAGGCCTCGCGCACAGGCATGCGGCTGACCCCGAACAAGGTCGCCAGCTCTTGCTGACGCACAGCGGTGCCTGGCGGTAGTCGCCCATCAAGAATGGCGCTGCGCAGGCGCTCTTCGATAACAGCACGTGCCAGGTGTGGGGGTAGCTGTTCGCTAGCCAGCACGTTGCTCAGTTTAATTTTCTCGGCCACGCGGAGTCTGCCTCGACCATAACGAAAGTTGGATCCAATGACACTAGTAACAGGCAAGGGGGCTTGTCAAACCGTCAGCCGCATTGGAGCGGGTGACCCAAGGCCGCGGCTATGGTGTATGAAGTCGCTTGGCAAAGGAAGCGGCACATACAACGAGATAGCCATAAAGTTAGTATGGCCCATCCCCAGGTTGCGTGATTGCAGGATGCCATTGTCTTTTGCACAGCGAGGCCGCACCATCGCTGCTTTCGACTGGTCTGAACAGGTCTTCGCAGTGGCGATATCCTGGATGTTCAAAACCGCTGTGCGACGTGTCGGCCTTGCCGCGCTGCTGGGTAGCTTGCTACTGGGCGGTTTGCACGCGGATTGGGATTTTTCCCAGATCAGTCGCAAGTCGCAGGCCCTGTATGGCCCGCTTGGCGCAGGCCAGGGGCGTATCGACGCCTGGCAGAACCTGATGGCCACGCAGAAGCAGGCCACCGAGCTGGAGCGGCTGCAGGTGGTCAACCGCTTCTTCAACCAGCAACTGCGCTACGTCGAAGATATCGATCTGTGGCATGAGGTCGATTATTGGGCCACGCCGGTCCAGGCACTGATCAAGGGGGCAGGTGATTGCGAGGACTACGCTATTGCCAAGTATTTCAGCCTACGGCGCATGGGCATCCCCAGCGAAAAGCTGCGTATCACCTACGTCAAGGCGTTGCGGCAAAACCGAGCGCACATGGTGCTGACCTACTATTCAAACCCACAGGCTCAACCGTTGGTGCTCGACAGCCTGATGGATGCCATCAAGCCGGCGAGCCAGCGTCCCGACCTGCTGCCGGTGTATGCCTTCAATGGTGAGGGGCTGTGGCTGACAGGCGCCGCCGGCAACAAGAAGGTAGGCGATACCAAGCGGCTGTCACGCTGGCAGGATTTGCTGAAGAAAATGCAGGCCGAAGGGTTCCCGGCCGAGCCGGTTTACTGAAGGAGCACAGATGTCACTGTTCAAACAATTGCTGTTGGCCATTTGCCTGTTCCTGGTGGTCGCCTTCAGCGGCAGCTTCATGGTCAGCCTGGAGAGCTCGCGCAGCCAGTACGTCAACCAGCTGCGTTCGCACGCCCAGGACGCAGCCACTGCCCTGGCGCTGTCGCTTACACCCAACATCGACGACCCGGCGATGGTCGAACTGATGGTCAGCTCGATCTTCGACAGTGGCTACTATGCGAGCATCAAGGTCGTCGACCTGGGTTCCAATGCCGTGTTGGTGGAGCGCCATGCCGAGCCTGACCGAGGGGGTGTGCCGGCCTGGTTCGTCCACCTCATTGGCCTTGAAGCGGCCGGTGGTGATGCCATTGTCAGCCGCGGATGGCAGCAGGCCGCCCGGGTGGAGGTGATCAGCCACCCGATGTTCGCCATCGCCAAGCTCTGGCAGAGCGCCTTGGGCAGCCTGGGCTGGTTGCTGCTGTGTGGTGCTGCCAGTGCGGTGCTCGGCGCGTTGTTGCTGCGCCGCCAGTTGCGGCCACTGGACTACATGGTCGAGCAATCCCATGCCATCGCCCGGCGCGAATTCCTCAGCCTGCCAGACCTACCGCGCACACCCGAGCTGCGCCGTGTGGTGCAGGCGATGAACCAGATGGTCGAGAAGCTCAAGGCGCTGTTCACCGAGCAGGCCGAGCGCAGTGAGCGGTTGCGCGCCGAGTCCTACCAGGACAGCCTCACCGGGCTGTCCAACCGCCGCTATTTCGAGATGCAGCTCAACACCCGCGTCAGCAACATGGAGGAAGCCCGGGCCGGTTACTTGCTGTTGCTGCGGGTGCAGGGGCTGGCAGGCCTCAACGCGCGCCTGGGCGGGCAGCGTACCGACCAGCTGTTGCAGGCGGTGGGCGAGCAACTGCGCCGTACCTGTGCTAGCTACCCAGAAACCAAAGACCTGATTTCGCGCAGCCGTGGGGGCGAGTTCGCCGTGCTGGCGCCGGGTATGGTGCACGAGGAGGCCGTACAGCTTGCCCAGGCGTTGGAGGCCACCCTGCAGAGCCTGCACGAGACTGGCGCCAGTGATGTCAGCCCGGTCGCGTGCATCGGCCTCGCGCCCTTCAGCCCCGGCGATGCGCCACAGGCATTGCTGAAACTTGCCGACGAAGCCCTGGCTCTTGCCGAAAACCAGCCGGCACCCGGCTGGGTCTGTCTCGAACAGGGTGCAGCTGCGGTAGCGGGCGATAGCCATCATGCCTGGCATGAGCGGCTCGACCAGGCATTCGCCAATGGGCGTTTCGAGCTGTTTTTCCAGCCGGTGGTGGACTGCGAAACAGCGCAACGGGTGTTGCACCACAAAGTCATCTCGCGCTTGCACGATGAGCAAGGCGAGGCACTGCCCGCCGGGCGCTTCCTGCCTTGGCTGGAGCGCTTCGGCTGGATGCCGCGCCTGGATGTGCTGGTGCTGGAAAAGGTGCTCGCTCACCTGCGCAGCCATGATCAGATGCTGGCGCTGAACCTGTCCGCGGCAACCTTGGCCGACCCCAAGGCGCTGCAACGCGTCTACGAGCTGCTAAGCCAGCATGCGGCGCTGGGCCCGCGGTTGACGTTCGAGATCGGCGAAGAGCAGCTGCCCGACCAGTCTGCCCTCGAGCAACTGACCCGACGCCTGCACGCGCTTGGCTTCGGGCTGGCGCTGCAGCGCTTCGGCGGCCGTTTCAGCATGATTGGCAACCTGGCACACCTGGGCCTGGCGTACCTGAAAATCGATGGCAGCTATATCCGCAACATCGACCATGAGCAGCACAAGCGCCTGTTCATCGAAGCGATCCAACGCGCCGCACACAGTATCGACCTGCCGTTGATTGCCGAGCGGGTCGAGACGGAAGGCGAGCGGTTGGTGCTGCGGGAGATGGGCGTGGGTGGTATTCAGGGGCAGCTGGTGGGTGAACCTGCACCCTGGCGCTGATACTTCCCCGTGTAGTCGCGGAGCGGCCCCAGGTTCTGTGGCGCAGCAAAAATCGCCGGGGCCGCTTTGCGACCCTTTCCGACCGGTCCGGCGCCCCGGCAAGGCCGCTCCTACACACACACAGCCGTGCGTGGCGTTAACGCTCGCGCAGGGCTTCCGAGCGGGCCTTCATGATCGGCTTGAGCAGGTAGCTCATGATGGTCTTCTTGCCGGTCATGATATCCACCGTCGCCACCATCCCGGGAATGATCAGTAATGGCTTCTCGTCAGTGCCCAGGTGGCTGCGATCGGTGCGCAGCTTGATCAGGTAGTACGTGGTCTTTTTGTCTTCATCGGTGATGGTGTCGGCACCGATCTGCTCCAGCTTGGCCTTCAGGCCACCGTAAATGGTGTAGTCATAGGCGGTGAACTTGACCGTCGCTTCCTGCCCTGGATGCAGGAAGGCGATGTCCTTGGGCAGGATCTTCGCTTCGATGACCAGGGTGTCGTCCAGCGGCACGACCTCGACGATGTCGCTACCCGGCTGGATCACTCCACCGATGGTGTTGACCAGCAGCTGTTTGACGATACCGCGCACAGGTGAGGTGACCATGGTGCGGTGAACCCGGTCGTCCAGCGCCTTGCTGGTGGCCGTGGCCTTGCTGAGCTCGGTGCGTGCCTCATTGAGCTGGGTCAGCGCTTCGCTGCGGAATTTGCCACGGGTTTCTTCGATCTTGCTCTGTACTTCCCGAATGGCCGCCTCGGCACGCGGGATGGCCAGCGCGGTGGAATCCATCTGGCCACGGTTTTCCACTTCGGCACGGCGCAGGCGCAGCACTTCGACCTGGGAGATTGCGCCCTGGGCTACCAAGGGCTCGGACATCGCAATCTCCTGGCGCAGCAGTTGCAGGCTGTTGGCGTACTGCGCGCGCTTGGAGGTGTATTCGCGCAGCTCCTGCTGGCGCTGTACCAGCTGCTGCTGCAGGCCACCGATCTCGTCCTGCAGTTGCTGGCGCCGGCTCTGGTAAAGCGATTGCTCGTTGGCTGCCTGGTTGGGCGCGGCCTTGCTCAGGGCCTCATCGATTTGCAGCGGACGGTCTTCGACCTCGGCACTCAGGCGTTCGACGCGCAGCGCCATGGCCAAGCGGTCGGCCTCGGTTTCGCCGACGTTGGAGGCGAAGCGGGTTTCGTCCAGGCGCAGCAGGGGCTGGCCGATTTCGACGATCTGCCCTTCCTTGGCGTAGATTTCGGCGACGATGCCGCCCTCGAGGTTCTGGATCTTCTGCACCTTGGAGGACGGAATGGCCTTGCCTTCGCCGCGCGTGACTTCATCGATCGGCGCCACACTGGCCCAGACGATCAGGAATACGAAAAACGCGATCACACCCCAGATGGTCAGGCGCACCACCCGCGGTGCATCCTCGATCAGCGCCTTGTTGACCTCGGGCAGCGGCTGCCCGCCGAGCGAATCGGAGCCCTTGAAGTAGCGCCGCAGGCCATCCTTGAACTGCCCCATATCGAGCTTATGCAACACTGATCTGCCCCTTCTTCAGCGCATCCATGACCGCGGCTTTCGGGCCGTCGGCGACAATCTGCCCGCGATCGATGACGATCAGCCGGTCCACCAGCGACAGCAACGAGGCGCGGTGGGTCACCAGCAGCACCGTCTTGTTCTCGATCACCGCCTGCAGGCGTTGCTTGAGGCGCTCTTCACCGGTGTTGTCCATGGCGCTGGTCGGCTCGTCGAGCAGCAGGATCTGCGGGTTGAGCAGCAATGCACGGCCCAGGGCAACGTTCTGCCGCTGGCCGCCGGAGAGGTTCTGGCCACGCTCGCCCACTTGCAGCTCATAACCGTCGGGGTGCAGCCGGGCAAACTCATGAACACCTGCAAGTTCTGCGGCCTGCAGGATCATTTCGTCTTCGATGTAACGTGCGCCGCTGACCAGGTTGTCGCGCAGGGTGCCGGCCATCAGCTGGATGTCCTGCGGCACATAGCCGATGTTGTGGCGCAGTTCGCTGACGTCGATCTGGCGGATATCCACGCCATCGACCAGCAGTGACCCGCCGTCGGCTTCATAGAGGCCCACGACCAGCTTGGCCAGGGAGCTCTTGCCCGAGCCGCTGCGGCCAATGATGCCGACCTTTTCGCCGGGGCGGATGGTCAGGTTGATGTTCTTCAGGGCCAGGTTCTGCTGGTTCGGGTAGGTGAACTCGACCCCGCGGAACTCAATGCTGCCCTGCAGTACCCGGCGGCTCAGCGGCCGCTCCTCGAAGTTGCGCTCCTGCGGCAAGTCCATCATGTGGTCGGTGGCGACCATGGTTACCTTGGCCTGCTGGTAGCGGGCCAGCAAGCCGTTGAGCTGGCCCAGCGGGCCGAGGGCGCGGCCGCTGAGCATGTAACAGGCGACCAGGCCGCCCATGCTCAGGTTGCCGTCGATGATCAGGTAGACACCCACGCAGATCATCGCCACGCCTGCCAGCTGCTGGATCAGCATGGTGATGTTCATCGCCAGGCTCGACAGCACCTTCACGCGCAGCTCCAACCGGCTGAGGGTGCCGAGGGTCTGCTCCCACATGTACTGGCGCTCGCTTTCGGCGTTGTTGACCTTGACGGCGTCCAGGCCAGCCAGGGTCTCGATCAGGCTGGACTGGCGCTCCGAGGCCAGGGCCATGGTCCGCTCCATGGTCGCCATCAGCGGCCGCTGCAAGGCATAACCGATGCCCAGGGCCAGCGGGAAGGCGATGATCGGGATCCACACCAGGTGCCCGCCAATGATGGCGATGACGATCAGGATCAGGAGGGTGAACGGCAGGTCGATCAGGCTGGTCAGGGTCAAGGAGGCGAGGAAGTCGCGCAAGCCCTGGAACTCATGGATGTTCTGGGCAAAGCTGCCGACCCGCGCCGGGCGGTACTTCATCGACATGCCGACGATACGCTCGAACAAGGTCGCCGAAATGATCAAGTCGGTCTTTTTGCCGGCAAGGTCCAGGCAAAGGCCGCGCAAGCCCTTGAGGATAAGGTCGAAGACGTAGGCGCCGGCGATGCCGACGGCCAGCACCCAGAGGGTCGAGGTTGCCTGGTTGGGCACCACCCGGTCATACACGTTCATGACGAACAGCGGCGCGGCCAGGGCGATCAGGTTGATTACCAGGCTGGCGGCGATGGCATCGATGTACAGCCATTTGCTGCGCAGCAGGGTGTCGCGGAACCAGGATTTCGCGCGCGGGATGAGGTTGCCGTGGTTGACGTCGAACTTGTGCTGCGGCTGGGCGAAGAACACGCGCCCGCTGTAGTCACTGAGCAGCGCTTCGCGGCTGACATGCACCTCGCCACCATCGCTCTCGCTAAGCAGCAGGCGCGCGGTGTCTTCGTTTTCCCAGCCCAGCAGCACGGCGCTGCGGCCTTCCTTGAGCAACAGCATGGCCGGCATGGCGATACTGGGTATCTGCTCCAGCTTGCGCTGCAGCAGCCGCCCCTGCAGCCCTGCCCGGGCCGCGGCACGGGGCAGCAGCTCGGGGCTCAGGCGCTGGGCAGGCAGTGGCAGGCCGGTGGTCAGCATGACCCGGCTGGCGGGTTTCTGATGCAGGACACACAGGCTCAGCAGGCTATCCAGCAAGGGATCGTCATGCTGACTGCGTGGATCGTGGCTGAGTTGGACTCGACTGACTTCGGATTCCACGCGGCGCTCTCTTCATCCTTGCGGTGGGTGGGGCAGGGTGTGCCTCAGTTCAGGCCTGACAGGCTCACCCTCGGTTTCAGATCGTTCTGCACAACGGTGGCCATCGGGGCTACGACACCCTGATTCTTGAGCAGTGGCCAATGGTCGCCTTGATTCGATACTGAGTAAACAATTGTATGTTCTTCACCGCTACCAGACGACGCTGGCTTAGTGAAGGTTACAGCTTGGACTCCAGGTCAGGCTTGTCGCTGACGCCAGTGTAAAGGTTGAAGTTCATTCGCAGCATAGCCTGCCATTCGTTGTTATGGCCTGCGGGCTATCAAGGGTGGTCTGCATGGCTTCGGGCAAGGATTGTGCTTGTGAATAGGTGGCGGCTAGGGTGATGGGAAGAACGGTAAACAGTGAAGCACGCATTTTTGGCGAGTTCTCGAAAGCGCTGTTGTCCTGAATCACGGTTCAAGCTTTTCAGGGCCAGGAAAATGGCGCCAGAACTGACCGATGGGCGGGCTTCCGACCGGCCCTGGATTAGTACTAAAGGAAGGGGTGGCAAAGGTGCAAATATCAATGTGACATTACATTGCCGATTGTTTAGGATGGCGAGTATAAGGTCAATAGTTTGGCAGATAGTTAATTCCAAACAGTTATAGACGTAATTTTGACGTCAAATCCTCATCATATTAATCGACACAGATCCGCCTGAAGTGGCTTACAACAGCGCCGCTCTGGCAGGGAAGTACCCTAACCGGGTCACACGGAGAGTCCAATGAGCAGCGTTGTAGCCATCGTCAAAAGCATTGTCGGCCAGGTTATTGCGGTATCCCCAGAGGGCATCCGGCGTGTACTCATCGAAGGTGATCGCCTGTTGGCGGGTGAGGAAGTACTCACCGGCCCGGGCGGCGCGGTGACGCTCGAGCTGGCCGATGGTCGCCTGCTCGACCTGGGCCGTGACAGCCAGTGGAGCGCGGATGCGCCCTACAGCAGCACCGACCTGGGCCAGGCCACTGCGCAGGCTGCACCGTCGGTCGAAGAGCTGCAGCAGGCAATCGCTGCGGGTGTCGACCCGACTACCGAGCTTGAAGCCACGGCAGCAGGCCCGGCAGCGGCGGGCGGTGGTGGCGCGCTGGGGGGTGGCCACAGCTTTGTCATGCTTGAGGAGACAGCGGGCAGGGTCGACACGAGCATCGGTTTCCCTACCGGCCCATTAGGCTTTGCCGCGGCGCTGGAGTCTGAAGACGTTGGCGCGCTGGACACCAGCAACAGCAATCAGCAGGTCATACCGCCCACCACGCCGACCGATGTCTCCACCGCGCTTGTCCTCAACGCCACCCCTTCCATCTCCGAAGCGGGTGGCGTAATCGTTTATACCGCGACAGTTGGCCAGGCGCCGACGTCCAACCTGGTCGTGACCCTGTCCAACGGAGCGGTGATCGTCATTCCGGCAGGGCAGACCAGCGGTAGCGTCAATGTCACCATCCCGGCGAATGACACGCCGTATATCGACGGCGGGCAGATCTCGACGACCGTGACGGGTGCCACCGGGGGGAACGGTCTGATAGTGACCCTGCCGCAAACGCCGGCGGTTACGCAGATTACCGATACTATCGACACCACCACTGCGACCCTGACCGCCAACCCTTCGGTGACCGAAGGTGGCGTGATCACTTACACCGTGACCCTGAGCAACCCTGCCCAGACTCCGGTTACCGTGACCCTGTCGAACGGCCAGACCATCACCGTCGAAGCCGGCAAGACCCAGGGCAGCGTTGACTTCCAGACACCGGACAACGACGTCTACAACAACGGCTCGACTGTCACTACCACTATCACCGGCGCTACCGGCGGTAACTTCGAGCAACTGACGCCGAACCCGACCCCGGCGCAGACCACGATCAACGACTCGGTCGACAACACCACTGCGACCCTGACCGCGAATCCTTCGGTAACCGAAGGCGGCGTGATCACCTACACCGTGACCTTGAGCAATCCTGCCCAGACTCCGGTTACCGTGACCCTGTCGAACGGCCAGACCATCACCGTCGAAGCCGGCAAGACCCAAGGCAGCGTTGACTTCCAGACCCCGGACAACGACGTCTACAGCAACGGCTCGACTGTCACTACCACTATCACCGGCGCTACCGGCGGTAACTTCGAGCAACTGACGCCGAACCCGACCCCGGCGCAGACCACGATCAACGACTCGGTCGACAACACTACTGCGACCCTGACCGCGAATCCTTCGGTAACCGAAGGCGGCGTGATCACCTACACCGTGACCCTGAGCAACCCTGCCCAGACGCCTGTCACCGTGACCTTGTCGAATGGCCAGACCATCACTGTCGAAGCTGGCAAGACTCAAGGCAGCGTTGATTTCCAGACCCCGGACAACGACGTCTACAACAACGGCTCGACCGTCAGCACCACTATCACTGACGCCACTGGCGGCAACTTCGAGCAACTGACGCCGAACCCGACCCCGGCGCAGACCACGATCAATGACTCGGTCGATGTGACCACTGCGACCCTGACCGCGAACCCTTCGGTAACCGAAGGTGGCGTGATCACTTACACCGTGACCCTGAGCAACCCTGCCCAGACGCCTGTCACCGTGACCCTGTCGAATGGCCAGACCATCACCGTCGAAGCCGGCAAAACCCAGGGCAGTGTCGACTTCCAGACCCCGGACAACGACGTCTACAACAACGGTTCGACCGTTAGCACCACCATCACTGACGCTACTGGCGGTAACTTCGAGCAACTGACGCCGAACCCGACCCCGGCGCAGACCACGATCAATGACTCGGTCGACAACACTACTGCGACCCTGACCGCGAATCCTTCGGTAACCGAAGGCGGTGTGATCACCTACACCGTGACCCTGAGCAACCCTGCCCAGACTCCGGTTACCGTGACCCTGTCGAACGGCCAGACCATCACCGTCGAAGCCGGCAAGACCCAGGGCAGCGTTGACTTCCAGACCCCGGACAACGACGTCTACAATAACGGCTCGACTGTCAGCACCACCATCACCGACGCTACCGGCGGTAACTTCGAGCAACTGACGCCGAACCCGACCCCGGCGCAGACCACGATCAACGACTCGGTCGACAACACTACTGCGACCCTGACCGCGAATCCTTCGGTAACCGAAGGCGGCGTG
>NZ_FYDW01000004.1:0-442896 GCF_900187555.1 Pseudomonas sp. Irchel s3f19
CATTGGAACCACCTGATCCCATCCCGAACTCAGTAGTGAAACGATGCATCGCCGATGGTAGTGTGGGGTCTCCCCATGTGAGAGTAGGTCATCGTCAAGATTCATTTCGCAAAACCCCTATCTGCGCGAGCAGGTAGGGGTTTTGTCTTTGCGGCTGGAAAAGAATTGTCGCCATGCTCGCCATAAGCCCGGGCATGCCCCGTGATATGGTTCCGCATCAGAACCCACTGCCTTCCAGGGAATGCTCAATGGTCAACACCACCACCCTTCAGCCCGGCTTCATGATCGTGCATGGCAACCGCCTAGACGACTTGCGCAGCTTGGTGGTGAGCTGGATGCGTCGGTACCCGTTAGCGCCGTTGGAAAACGAAATTGCCCTGGTGCAAAGCAACGGCATTGCCCAGTGGCTGAAACTGGCGCTGGCTGAAGACCCTGAAGAGGGTGACCTGGGCGGCTGTGGCATCGCGGCCGCGATCGATGTGCAACTGCCCGGCAGTTTCATGTGGCAGCTTTACCGTCGGGTACTGGGCCGCGATGAAATCCCTGAGGTGTCCTTGCTCGACAAGGCGCCGCTGACCTGGCGCCTGATGCGCTTGCTGCCGTCGTTGATCGAGCGCGAGCACTTCGAGCCCTTGCGGCGTTTTCTTACCGACGATAGCGACCTGCGCAAGCGTTATCAGCTTGCCGAGCGCCTCGCCGACTTGTTCGACCAATACCAGGTCTACCGAGCTGACTGGCTCAAGGACTGGGCGGGCGGTGATCACGTCCTCAATACCGCTCGGGGCGAGCGTAAAGCGCTGCCCCCTGGCAATCGCTGGCAGGCCGAGCTGTGGCGCGCCCTGCTGGAAGATGTCGGCGAACAAGGCATGGCGCAGAGTCGCGCGGGCGTGCATCAGCGTTTCATCGAGCGCATCAACAGCCTGGAACAAGCCCCTGCGGGCCTGCCATCGCGGGTGATCGTGTTCGGTATCTCTTCCCTGCCGGCTCAGGCACTGGAGGCGTTGGCTGGGCTGGCCCGGTTCAGCCAAGTACTGCTTTGCGTTCACAACCCTTGCCGCCATCACTGGGCCGATATCGTCGCCGACAAAGACCTGCTGCGCCATCAGTACAAGCGCCAACAGCGCAAGCAGGGCATGCCGCTGCTGCTGGATGACCAATCCCTGCACCAGCACGCGCATCCGCTGCTGGCCGCCTGGGGCAAGCAGGGCCGTGACTACATCAACCTGCTCGACAGCTATGACGACCCGGGCAGCTACCGCGGTGTGTTCAGCGAGGGGCGCATCGACCTGTTCAGCGAGGGTTCGCCGACCACGCTGCTCAACCAGCTGCAAGATGACATCCTTGAACTGCGCCCGCTCGCCGAAACCCGTGAGCGCTGGCCGCAAGTTAACCTCGGGCAGGACCGTTCGATGCGCTTTCACGTCGCGCACAGCCCGCAACGCGAGGTGGAGATTCTCCACGACCAGCTCCTGGCACGCTTCAGCGCCGACCCTACCCTGCGCCCGCGCGACGTGATCGTGATGCTGCCGGCAATCGACACCTACGCGCCCCATATCCGCGCCGTATTCGGGCAGCTGCAGCGTCATGACCCACGCTACATTCCGTTCACCCTCACCGATCAAGGCCAACGCGGTCGGGAGCCATTGCTGATTGCCCTGGAGCACCTGCTCAAGTTGCCGGATAGCCGTTTCGCCGTCAGCGAAGTGCTCGACCTGCTCGACGTGCCGGCGGTACGCGCCCGTTTCGCCATCCGTGAGAGTGACTTGCCCACCCTGCATCGCTGGATCGAAGGCGCCGGTATCCGTTGGGGCCTGGATGCCGAGCAGCGCGCCAGCCTGGGCTTGCCGGAAGGCTTGGAGCAGAACAGCTGGCGGTTCGGCCTGCGGCGTATGCTGCTGGGTTATGCCGTTGGCGTAGGTGAGGGCTGTGATGGCATTGAACCCTATGACGAAATCGGCGGCCTGGATGCTGCACTGATCGGCCCGCTGGTGGCCCTGCTGGATGCCCTGGATGTGGCGTGCCAGGCACTGGCCCAGCCCGCGACTGTCACCCAGTGGGGCGAACGCCTGAATGCCTTGTTGCAGGTGTTCTTCCTGGCTGAAGGTGAGCACGACGAGTTTCTGTTGATGCAGCTGCAGGACTTGCGCGATGCCTGGCTGCAAGTGTGCGAAACCGTCGGCCTGCAGGACTCGCTACCGCTGACCGTGGTCCGCGAAGCATGGTTGTCTGGCCTGGATCAGGGCAAGCTGTCCCAGCGCTTCCTCGCCGGCTCGGTAAACTTCTGCACCCTCATGCCCATGCGCGCCATCCCCTTCCGGGTGGTCTGCCTGCTGGGCATGAACGATGGTGACTACCCCCGCGCCCAGCAGCCGCTGGACTTCGACCTGATGGCCAGCGACTACCGCCCCGGTGATCGCTCGCGCCGTGAGGATGACCGTTACTTGCTGCTCGAAGCCCTGCTGTCGGCACGCGATCAGCTGTATGTCAGCTGGGTCGGGCGCAGTATCCGCGACAACAGTGAGCGCCCGGCCTCAGTGCTTATCGGCCAGTTACGCGACCATGTGGCTGCAGGTTGGCGTTTGGCCGGCACCGACGCGGGCCCAGGGTTTGGGCCGGACGAGCGGTTGCTGCATGCCTTGACGCAGGAGCACCCGCTACAGCCGTTCAGCCCGCGTTACTTCCAGAAGGGCAGCCCTTTGTTCAGCTTCGCCCATGAGTGGCAGGTGCTGCATCTGCCCGGGCAGGCGGTCGCGCAGCCCGATCCCGATCTGCCGCCCTACGTCGATGATGAAGCGCTGAGCCTGACGCAACTGCACGACTTTCTTCGCCACCCGGTGCGGCACTTCTTCAGCCAGCGTTTGAAGGTGTTCTTCGAGGCCCTGGAGGCGCCGACCCCGGATGAAGAGCCGTTCGTGCTCGATACCTTGCAACGCTATGGTGCCGCCGAAAGCCTGTTGAATGCCGCATTGGCTGACCCGGACCATGCCGAGCCTGCCTTGCAGGCGCAGGCCCGCCGCCTGCAAGCCTGTGGCCTGTTACCCCTTGCCGGTTTCGGGCAGCTCTTGCAGGCCGAGCTGATCCAGCCGCTGCCCGATCTGCTGCAACGCCATCGCCAGTTGTTGCAACGCTGGCCTCACCTGGTCGAAGGCGCATTGCCTGTTCATTTTGAACAGGGCAGGCATCGCCTCGAAGGCTGGCTGGGCCGGGTTTACCAGGCAGAAGATCAAAGCCTGCTCAGTATCACCACGGTACCGAACACCATCAGCGCCGGGCGCAACAACTACAAGTGGCACCGGCTGATCGCGCCCTGGGTCATGCACCTGGCCGCCTGTGCTGCGGGTTACCCGCTTAACAGTGCGCTGGTGGCCAGTGACCTGACCCTGCTGCTCGCGCCCTTGCCGCAAGGTGAGGCGGCGCAGCTGCTCGGCGACCTGCTGGTAGCGCGCCAGGCGGCAATGAACGCGCCACTGTCGGTGGCAGCCAAGACCGCCTTTGCCTGGCTGGGCCAGGACGATGCCGACAAGGCGCTGGCCGCAGCGGCCCGTGCCTATGAAGGTGACGAGCGCAACAGCTTCGGCGAGCGCAGCGAAAGTATTGCCCTGGCCCGGCAGTTCCGTGATTTCGCCGCGCTTAGCGCCGACGAAACCTTTGAAGGCTGGTGCGAAACCTTGTACCGCCCATTGTTCAACGCACCCTGGCAGGCCCTGGGCAACCCGGAGAGTGGCGCATGACGCTGGACCGTCCCCTGGCACTGAGTTTTCCCCTGCATGGCAGCCAGCTGATCGAAGCGAGCGCCGGTACCGGCAAGACATTCACCATCTCGGCGCTGTACCTGCGGCTGATCCTCGGCCACGGCGGCGAACAGGCTTTCGGCCGTGAGCTGTTGCCCCCGCAGATCCTCGTGGTGACCTTTACCGACGCCGCCACCAAAGAGCTGCGCGAACGCATACGGGCCCGCCTGGCCGAAGCGGCGCGGTTCTTCCGTGGCGAGCTTGAAGCGGCCGACCCACTGCTGCATCAGTTGCGCAGCGATTACCCGCAAGAAGCTTGGCCGCGTTGCGCCAGCCGCCTGGAAATCGCCGTGCAATGGATGGACGAAGCGGCGGTGTCGACCATCCACGGTTGGTGCCAGCGCATGCTTCGCGAGCACGCGTTCGACAGCGGCAGCCTGTTCACCCAGACGCTGGAGACCGATCACACCGACCTGCTTGGCCAGGTCATGCGCGATTACTGGCGGCGGTTCTGCTATGGCATGCAGGGTGAGGCGCTGGCCTGGGTGCGTGGCCACTGGGGCAGCCCCGACGCGCTGTTGCCGCGCATTCGCCCGCTGTTCGGTCGGGTACGGGCCCAGCAGCACGAGCAAGAACCCGAGGCGTTGATTGAAGACGCGCTTGCGCAACGTACCGAGCAGTTGGCCCAGCTCAAGGCGCCCTGGGCACAGTGGGCCGATGAGCTGCGGCAGATCTGCCGCGATGCCGTGGCCGCCAAGCTGGCCGACGGCCGCAAGATGCAGGCACGCTACTTCGAACCTTGGTTCGACAAGCTGAGCGCATGGGCCGCCGACGAACACATCGTCGAACTCGACCTGGGTACCGGCTTCACCCGCCTGACCCCGGCCGGCATGGCCGAGGCCTGGAAGTCAGGCGAGCCACCCGATCACCCGGGGCTGCGTGCCATGCAGACGCTGCAGCAGCAATTGCAGGCGCTGGCCAGCCCGGATGCGCGGCTGCTTGAACATGCTGCCAGCTGGGTCTCGGCGCGTTTTGAAGTGGAGAAGCGTCGGCGCGCCGAAATGGGCTTCGACGACATGCTGTTGCGCCTGCAACATGCCCTGGCCAGCGAGGCCGGCGAGCGCCTGGCCGGGTTGATTCGTGAGCAGTTCCCGGTGGCACTGATCGACGAATTCCAAGACACCGACCCGGTCCAGTACGGCATCTTCGAGCGGATCTACCAGATCACCGAAAACCGCACCGAAACCGGGCTGTTCATGATCGGCGACCCCAAGCAGGCGATCTATGCCTTCCGCGGCGCCGACATCTATACCTACCTTGCCGCCCGGCGTGCCACCACCGGGCGCCTACACAGCCTGGACACCAACTACCGCTCGAGCCAGGCGATGGTCGCGGCGGTCAACCAGGTGTTCCTCCAGGCCGAGACGCGAAGCCAGGGGCGAGGGGCGTTCCTGTTCCGTGAAGCCGATGACAACCCGTTGCCGTTCATCGAGGTGCGTGCCAAAGGCCGTGGTGAACAGCTGCTGGTGGATGGCGAGGTGTGTGCAGCCTTGCAATGCTGGCAACTGCAGAGCGAAGAACCGGTCTCGGGCACCCTGTACCGTCAGCAGTTGGCGGCCAGTTGCGCCAGCCATATCGTCGCCCTGCTCAACGGTGGCCAGCAGGGCACGGCGGGTTTCCGTAACGGCGAAGGCGAACTGCGCCCTTGCCTGCCATCGGATATCGCCATCCTCGTGCGCGACGGCCACGAAGCCCAGATGATCCGTGGCGAGCTGGCTGCTCGGGATGTGCGCAGCGTGTACCTGTCCGACAAGGACTCGGTGTTCGCCGCCCAGGAGGCCCATGACCTGCTGGCGTGGCTGAAGGCCTGCGCCGAACCGGACTCGGAGCGCCTGCTCAAGGCCGCCCTGGCCAGCCTCACCCTCGACCTGTCATTGGCCGCGCTGGACAAGCTGAACCAGGACGAGCGCGTGTGGGAAGACTGGGTCATGCGTTTTCGTCGCTACCGCGAGACCTGGCAGCGCCAGGGTGTGCTGCCGATGCTGCGGCACCTGCTGCATGACTTCCAGCTGCCGCGCACGCTCATCGCCCGCAGTGACGGCGAGCGCGTGCTGACCAACCTGCTGCACCTGGCCGAATTGCTGCAACAGGCGGCAGGTGAGCTGGATGGCGAGCAGGCATTGATCCGTCACCTGGCCGAGCACCTGTCCAGCTCCGGCCAGGCCGGCGAAGAGCAGATCCTGCGGCTGGAGAGCGATGAGCAACTGGTCAAGGTGGTGACTATCCACAAGTCCAAGGGCCTGGAATACCCCTTGGTCTACCTGCCGTTCATCTGCACCAGCAAGCCGGTAGACGGTACGCGCCTGCCGTTGGCCTGGCATGACAGCCAAGGCAACGCCCACCTGACCCTTACGCCTGATCAAGAGCAGATCGCCCGGGCCGATGACGAGCGCCTGGCCGAAGACCTGCGCCTGCTCTATGTTGCCCTGACCCGCGCCCAGCATGCCTGCTGGCTTGGCGTCGCCGACCTGAAGCGCGGCAACCAGAAGCACTCGCAACTGCACCGTTCGGCGCTCGGTTACCTGCTGGGCGGTGGCCTTGCCCTGCCGAGTTCCGAGCAACTGGCGGGCTGGCTGCAGGCGTTGGCATCGGCCTGCCCGTACATTGCCTGCCCGCCGCTGCCGCTGGCCGATGATCAGGGGTATCGCATGCCGCATGCCGAACGTGAGCTGCTGCCTGCGCGCAAACCCCGGCGGGCGGCCGCCGAGAACTGGTGGATCGCGTCCTACAGTGCCCTGCGCGTCGGCGAGCAGACTCTCGGCGCCGACAGCTCGCAGGCCCAGCAACTGTTGGATGACGAAGTGGTCGACGCCCAGGTACTGCGCGAGTTGCCGGCAGAAGGCGGCGATATCCACCGCTTCCCGCGGGGGCCGAACCCCGGCACCTTCCTGCACGGCCTGCTGGAGTGGGCCGGCCGGGAAGGCTTCGCCGAGGTCAGCGGCAACCTTGAACTGATCGAACGCACCGTCGGGCAGCGCTGCAATCGGCGTGACTGGACCGGCTGGATCGCGACGCTGACGCCCTGGCTGCACCAGTTGCTGAACGAACCAATGCCTGTCCTGGGCCAGGAAGTAAGCCTGACCCTTGCGCAGTTGCGTCATTACCAGATCGAAATGGAGTTCTGGTTCGCCAGCCATCAGGTCGACGCCGAACAGCTCGATCGGCTGGTGGCGCGCCACACCCACCCAGGCCATGCGCGCCCGGCGGCGCAACCGACGTTGCTCAACGGCATGTTCAAGGGGTTTATCGACCTGGCCTTCGAACTGGACGGGCGCTATTACGTGGCCGATTACAAATCCAACTGGCTGGGCCCGGACGTCCAGGCTTACGACAGCTTGGCCATGGAAAAAGCCATCCTCGAGCATCGCTACGACTTGCAGTACGTCCTGTATCTGCTGGCCCTGCACCGTCAGTTGCGCGCCCGGCTGCCTGATTACGATTACGACCGCCATGTCGGCGGCGCCCTGTTCATCTTCCTGCGTGGTGCCAGCAGCAGCGGCCATGGCGTGTACTTCGCCAAGCCGCCGCGTGTGCTGATCGAAGCACTCGATGCACTGTTCCGGGGTGAGTCTGCGCCCGAGCAGCAGGACCTGTTTGCCGGAGCCGCGCCATGAGCCGAAGCCTCACCGACCTGTTGCCCACCCCCTTGCATGCCGAGCACCTGCTGGCCCTCGCGCCGCAGCGCGACAGCGGCGACCTGCTGCTACTGCTGGACCGTTGGGTCGAGCGTGGCTGGCTGCGTGCCCTCGACCGTGCCTTCGTGTCGTTTCTCGAAGAACGTGCGCCCGGCAGCGATCCGTTGCTGTTGCTGGCGGCAGCCTTGGCAAGCCATCAGCTGGGCCATGGGCATGTCTGCCTGGACCTGCAGCAGACCCTGGCCGAGCCAGACTTCGCGCTGTCGCTGCCGCCGGAAGGTGACGCCCTGATCGGCCCCTTGCTGTTGCCTTCGCAACTGCTTGCCGGTCTGGACCTTCAGGCCTGGCGTCAGCGCATCGCGGCCAGCCCACTGGTGGCCAGTGGTGACACACCCGGCCAGCAGGCGCGGCCGCTGGTGATCAGTGGCGAGCGTCTGTACCTGCGCCGCTACTGGAGCTACGAGCGGCGCATCGACCACAACCTGCGCCAGCGCCTGAGCCAGCACGAGGCAGCGCCCAGCGACTTGCCGGCTCGCCTGGGCCAGTTGTTCGACGAAGGCGCCCTGGCTGGCCAGGTCGATTGGCAAAAGCTTGCCTGCGCCCTGGCGACCCGGGCCGGCTTCAGCATCATCACTGGCGGCCCCGGCACCGGCAAGACCACCACGGTGGTGCGGTTGCTGGCCTTGCTGCAGGCGCCGGCGGTGGAGCAGGGCAGGCCTTTGCGCATTCGCCTGGCCGCGCCGACCGGCAAGGCGGCGGCGCGCCTGACCGAGTCCATCGGCCAGCAGGTCGAGCGGCTGCAGGTCAGTACTGCCGTGCGCGGGCAGATCCCCACCGAGGTCAGCACCGTGCACCGGCTGCTGGGCAGCCGCCCAGGGTCGCGGCACTTCCGCCACCATGCGGGTAATCCGTTGCCACTGGACGTGCTGGTGGTGGACGAGGCCTCGATGATCGACCTGGAGATGATGGCCAACCTGCTCGATGCGCTGCCACCTCGCGCGCGGCTGATCTTGCTGGGTGATAAAGACCAGTTGGCCTCGGTCGAGGCGGGTGCGGTACTGGGTGACCTGTGCCGGGATGCCGAGGACGGTTGCTACTCGGCCGCGACCCAGGCGTGGCTGGAGCAGATCGGCGGCCAGTCGCTGCAGGGCAGTGGGCTGGTGGCCGGTGATGCGCAGCGCAATCCGCTGGCGCAGCAAGTGGTGATGCTGCGTTTTTCCCGGCGCTTCGGCGAGGGCAGCGGTATTGGCCAATTGGCTCGGCTGGTCAACCGTCAGGAATCGCATGCGGCGCGCAAACTGCTCGCCCTGCCACCGCCCGATGTGAATGGCCTGTCGCTTAAGAACGAACAGGACCGGGCCTTCGACCGTTTGCTGCTCGACGGCCTCAACCGCGGCGCCGAGGGCCCGCAAGGCTATCGCAGTTACCTGCGGACCCTGGGGCGTTATCGGCCGGCACCTGGCACCGCTTATGACGACCCACTGTGGGAGCAATGGGCGAGCAAGGTACTGCACGGTTTCGAGGACTTCCAGCTGCTCTGTGCGGTACGCCGGGGCGCTTGGGGGGTGGAGGGCCTCAATGAGCGGGTGGCTCGGGTGCTGCACAATGCCGGGCTGATCGACGCCCAGCAGCCCTGGTACGAGGGCCGGCCCGTGCTGGTGACGCGCAACGATTATGGCCTGGGCCTGATGAACGGTGACATCGGCATCGCCTTGCGCCTGCCGGATGAGCGGGGCGAGCCGCTGCTGCGGGTGGCCTTCCCGCGTAACGATGGCAACGGCGGAGTACGTTTTGTCTTG
The DNA here is from genome assembly GCF_900187555.1 of Pseudomonas sp. Irchel s3f19. Taxonomy (NCBI): domain Bacteria; kingdom Pseudomonadati; phylum Pseudomonadota; class Gammaproteobacteria; order Pseudomonadales; family Pseudomonadaceae; genus Pseudomonas; species Pseudomonas sp. Irchel s3f19. Next base: position 9,226 of record NZ_FYDW01000004.1, read on the forward strand.
CCAAGCCGGCTCAACGAGGTGGAAACCGTGTTCGCCATGACCGTGCACAAGTCCCAGGGCTCGGAGTTCAGCCATACCGCGCTGGTGCTGCCGGATGCCCTCAACCCGGTGTTGACCAAGGAGCTGGTGTACACCGGCATCACCCGGGCCAAGCATTGCTTCAGCCTGATCGAGCCACGCCAGGGCATATTCGAAGAGGCGGTGTCACGCAAGGTACGGCGGATTTCCGGCTTGATGCTCGAACAGGTCTGAATCGCCCACTGCTGCCATCATTGCGGCGCGGCCTTTGTAGGAGCGGCCTTGCGTCGCGAAAGGGCTGCGCAGCAGCCCCAGGTTCTGTGTTGCAACAAGGTTCTGTGGTTGCAACAAGGTTCTGTGGTTGCAACAAGATCGCCGGGGCCGCTGCGCAGCCCTTTCGCGACGCAAGGCCGCTCCTACAAAAGCCACGCAAGTCAGGGTTGGCGGCCATGTGCTATCGTTGCGCCAATATCTGAAAGGACTTCGAGAGATTTCCCACATGACCGTGGCCGGGAGGCGATTGACGAGCTGTATGCTTTCGCTGTTGCTGGCCGCCCTGTCGCTACCGGCAGGCCCTGCCTGGGCGGAATCCTCAGCCACCGCTGTGCAAGCACAGCAACGCGCCAAGGCCGTCACCCAGGTGGTGTTGGGAATCTTCAGCTACGCACGCTGGCCAGCCGAACCTGCGCCGTTGCGCCTGTGCCTGGTCGGCCCTACCGAGTACGCCGACGACCTGATCAAAGGGCATGTGCAGGAATCCGGGCGGCCTTTGCAGGTGCGTCGCCTGCTGGCTGACGATGCACAAGTCGCCCAGGCCTGCGATGCCATTTACATCGGCAAGCTCGATCAAGGCCAACGCGATCGGTTGTTCCAGCGCGTCAGCGGTCACCCGGTATTGAGCATCAGCGAGGCCGACGACCCCTGTACCGTCGGCAGCTTGTTCTGCCTGCGGGTCAGCGATCAGCAGGTCGCCTTTGAAGTGAACCTCGACTCCGTGGCCCGTTCGGGCGTACGCATCCACCCCAGCGTGCTGCAATTGTCCCGGCGCCGAGGTGCGCAGCCATGAAAGCTGCCAACAAGCGCATGCGCCCGACCCTGCGTTCGGTGCTCGGCCGTGGGCACCTCAATGTTGCCCTGCTCGCCGTAGGCCTGGTCGGTGTTTCGCTGACCGTGCTGGGCGTGCTTGCCCTGCAGGTCTATGCCAACCACAACCTGCACCTGATCGCCCGCTCGATCACCTACACCGTGGAAGCCGCCGTGGTGTTCGACGACCGCGTCGCAGCCAATGAGGCGCTGGCGCTGATCGCCAGTACCGAAGAGGTGGCCGACGCCAAGGTGTTCAACAATGACGGTGAGCAACTGGCCCACTGGCAACGCAACGACAGCGGCATGCTCGCCCACCTGGAAACCCTTGTCGCCACCACGCTGCTGGACGAACCGGTCAACCTGCCGATCCATCACCAGCAGCAAAAGGTCGGGCACATCGAGCTGATTGGCCAAGGCCGCAGCCTGTTGCTGTTCCTGCTCGGCGGGTTGGGCGGGATCCTGTTGTGCATGGTGCTCAGCGCAGTCATCGCCCTGTACTTGTCGCGGCGCCTGCTCGGCGACATCGTCCGGCCATTGCGCGGCTTGGCCAGCGTTGCTCATGCCGCGCGGCGCGAACGGCGCTTCGACCGTCGCGTGCCGGAGGCGCCGATCGCCGAACTCAACGAGCTGGGTAACGACTTCAACGCCTTGCTCGATGAACTGGAGGTGTGGCACAGCCACCTGCAGAGCGAAAACCAGACCCTGGCCCACCAGGCCAGCCATGACAGCCTGACCGGCCTGCCCAACCGCGCCTTCTTCGAAGGGCGCCTCAGCCGTTGCCTGCGCAATGCTGCGCGCCAGCAGGATCACCTGGCGGTGCTGTTCCTCGACAGTGACCACTTCAAGCAGATCAATGACAGCTTGGGCCATGCCGTAGGCGACGAGGTGCTGATCAGCGTTGCCGACCGCATCCGCGCCCAACTGCGTGAGCACGACCTGGTGGCGCGCCTGGGCGGTGACGAGTTTGCGGTGTTGCTGACGCCGCTGCATTCGCGTGAAGACGCCGAGCTCATCGCCGAGAAGATCGTCGCCAGCATGAAGCTGCCGGTGCAGTTGGACAGTGGCAGCAGCATTGCCACCTCGCTGAGTGTCGGCATCGCCTATTACCCGGTCGATGGCACTGACCCTGCCAGCCTGCTCGACGCCGCCGATGCGGCAATGTACCAGGCCAAGCGAAAACGCCGTGGCCAGTGGCAAGTGGCGCAGACGGAACGGTCCGCCGCCGAAATCAAAAACAGGAGTTGAACCCGTGATTCATCGTTTGCGTTTCCCCCTTTGGGCTTTGCTGCTCACCTTGCTCGCGCTGACCGGCTGCCAGAGCACACCGCCCAAGGGCCTGACTGCCGAGCAGATCGCCGTGCTCAAGCGCGAAGGCTTTGCCCCGACGGATGAAGGCTGGGCCTTCGATCTGTCGGGCAAGGTACTGTTCGGCAGTGACCTGGACGGCCTGAATAGCCAGAGCCAGGCGATTGTCGAGCGTATTGGCAAAGCACTGCTGGGGGTTGGTATCCAGGGTGTGCGAGTGGATGGGCACGCGGATGCGTCGGGCAGGGCGGCCTACAACCAGCAATTGTCCGAGCGCCGGGCGCAGAGTGTGGCCAGAACGCTGATCGGTATCGGCATGCCTGCGCAGAACATCCAGACCCGCGGCCTGGGCAGTACCCAACCCGTGGCGGACAACCGCAGCAGTGCCGGGCGCACCGAGAATCGACGGGTGTCGATTGTTGTCGCGTCGTACTGAGCGATCTCTTGCAGACCGACTCGGTCCCTGCAGGCGCAGCCCTCGCCTTGGCCCTCGAAAACCGTGCACGACTGCCACCCAAATCCTTGAGACGAAGAGGAAGGCATCAAACTGGGGCCGCGTTGCGGCCCATCGCAGGCCAAGCCAGCTCCTACCTGTACGGCGCCGTTGCTGAGGGCTGCATCATTCCTGAGCAAACCGCATCTCACGGGTTTCCCCCATCAACAACGGCGCATTCGCCTCGGTCACCCCACGGATGTAATCCCACAGCAGGGTAATGCGCTTCAACTTGCGCAAATCTTCCCGGCAATACATCCAGAATTGCCGCGTCACCTCGATCTGCTCTGGTAGCACCGTGACCAATCGCGGGTCTTGCGCCGCCAGAAAACACGGCAGAATCGCCAGCCCACGCCCCTGCAATGCTGCGGTGTACTGCGCAATCACGCTGGTACTGCGCAAATGCGCGTTGGCATTGGGGATCAGGTTGGCCAGGTACAGCAGCTCGGAGCTGAACGCCAGGTCATCCACGTAGCTGATGAAGGGGTGCTTGGCCAAATCCCCCACCTGGCGGATCGGCGCGTGGTTATCCAGGTACGCCTGGGTCGCATACAGCCGCAACCGGTAGTCGCACAGCTTGCAGCACACATAAGGGCCGTGCTCGGGCCGTTCCAGGGCAATGACGATGTCCGCCTCGCGCTTGGACAGGCTGATGAAGTGCGGCAGCGGCAGGATATCCACCGAAATGGCCGGATACGCATCGACGAAGTGGCTCAGTTGCGGCGTGACGAAGAAGCTGCCGAAACCTTCGGTGCAGCCCATGCGCACATGCCCCGACAACGCCACCCCCGAGCCTGACACCTGCTCGCATGCCATGTGCAGCGTGCTCTCGATCGACTCGGCATAGCCCAGCAAACGCTGGCCTTCGGCGGTAAGCACGAAGCCGTTGGTCCGGGACTTCTCGAACAACAGCGTGCCCAGCGCCCCCTCCAGCGACGTGATGCGCCGTGACACCGTGGTGTAGTCGACGCTCAGGCGCTTGGCGGCGCTGCTGGCTTTGCGGGTGCGTGCCACTTCGAGGAAAAACTTCAGGTCGTCCCAGTTGAGCGAGCTGAGGGATGTGAGGTCTTTTTGCATGATGATCCGGTTTTTTTGTGCGTTCTTGTTGGATGTTTGCACATCTATACTCGAAACAAGCCCCAGGACGCCACCTCGCGTTTGCACGGCGCTGGCGATCTCGACCCGACAATAATTCCAAGGAGAACCCAGATGAACGCACCTCAATCCCCCGACCAGACCAAGGTCGAGCAGGTCAAGCTGCTGATCGATGGCCAGTGGGTCGAATCCAAGACCGACGAGTGGCGCGATATCGTCAACCCGGCCACTCAGCAAGTGCTGGCGCGGGTGCCGTTCGCCACCGTCGAAGAAGTCGACGCTGCCGTGGCGGCTGCCCATCGCGCCTTCAAGACCTGGCGTGACACCCCGATCGGCGCGCGCATGCGCATCATGCTCAAGCTGCAGGCGCTGATCCGCGAACATTCCAAACGCATCGCCCAGACCCTCAGCGCCGAGCAGGGCAAGACCATTGCCGATGCCGAAGGCGATATCTTCCGCGGCCTGGAAGTGGTCGAGCATGCGGCGTCCATCGGCACCTTGCAGATGGGCGAATTCGCCGAGAACGTAGCCGGCGGCGTCGACACCTACACCCTGCGCCAGCCCATCGGCGTGTGCGCGGGCATCACCCCGTTCAACTTCCCGGCCATGATCCCGCTGTGGATGTTCCCCATGGCCATCGTCTGCGGCAACACCTTCGTGCTCAAGCCTTCCGAACAGGACCCGCTGTCGACCATGATGCTGGTCGAGCTGGCGCTCGAAGCCGGCGTGCCGGCCGGTGTGCTCAACGTGGTGCACGGTGGCAAGCAGGTGGTGGATGCGATTTGCACCCATCAGGACATCAAGGCGATCTCGTTCGTCGGTTCCACCGAAGTCGGCACCCACGTCTACAACCTGGGCAGCCAGCACGGCAAGCGCGTGCAGTCGATGATGGGCGCGAAGAACCACGCCGTGGTACTGCCTGACGCCAATCGCACCCAGACCGTCAACGCCTTGGTCGGCGCGGCCTTTGGTGCTGCCGGCCAGCGTTGCATGGCCACCTCGGTGGCGGTGCTGGTGGGCAAGGCCCGCGAGTGGCTGCCGGACATCAAGGAGGCCGCGAGCAAGCTCAAGGTCAATGCAGGGTCCGAGCCGGGTACCGACGTCGGGCCGGTGGTCTCCAAGCGTGCGAAGGAGCGGGTGCTGGGCTTGATCGAAAGCGGCATCAAGGAAGGCGCCAAGCTCGAACTCGATGGCCGCGACGTCAAAGTGCCAGGCTATGAGCAAGGTAACTTCGTCGGCCCAACCCTGTTCTCCGGGGTTAAAACCGACATGCAGGTCTACACCCAGGAAATCTTCGGCCCGGTGCTGGTAACCCTGGAGGTCGATACCCTCGATGAGGCCATCGCCCTGGTCAACAGCAACCCGTTCGGCAACGGCACTGGCCTGTTCACCCAGAGCGGCGCGGCGGCGCGCAAGTTCCAGAGCGAGATCGACATCGGCCAGGTCGGCATCAACATCCCGATCCCGGTGCCGGTGCCGTACTTCAGCTTCACCGGCTCGCGCGGCTCCAAGCTCGGCGACCTCGGCCCGTACGGCAAGCAAGTGGTGCAGTTCTACACTCAGACCAAGACCGTCACCGCCCGCTGGTTCGATGACGACAGCGTCAATGACGGTGTGAACACCACCATCAGCCTGCGCTAAGGAGTTCGCCATGCGTATCGCATTCATCGGCCTGGGCAACATGGGCGCGCCCATGGCCCGCAACCTGATCAAGGCCGGGCATCAGCTGAACCTGTTCGACCTGAACAAGACCGTGTTGGCCGAGCTCGCCGAACTGGGCGGGCAGGTCAGCCCTTCACCCAAGGAAGCAGCGGCCAACAGCGAACTGGTGATCACCATGCTGCCGGCCGCAGCCCATGTGCGCAGCGTCTACCTGAACGATGACGGCGTGCTGGCCGGCGTACGCCCCGGCACACCGACTGTGGACTGCAGCACCATCGACCCGCAGACCGCCCGTGAGGTGTCCAAGGCCGCAGCGGCCAAGGGCGTCGACATGGGCGATGCACCGGTCTCCGGTGGCACCGGCGGCGCGGCGGCCGGCACCCTGACCTTCATGGTCGGTGCCAGCGCCGAGCTGTTCGCCACGCTCAAACCGGTGCTGGAGCAGATGGGCCGCAACATCGTGCATTGCGGTGAGGTGGGTACCGGGCAAATTGCCAAGATCTGCAACAACCTGCTGCTGGGCATTTCGATGATCGGCGTGTCCGAGGCCATGGCCTTGGGTAATGCACTGGGCATCGACACCCAGGTGCTGGCCGGCATCATCAACAGCTCGACCGGCCGTTGCTGGAGCTCAGACACGTACAACCCATGGCCCGGCGTGATCGAGACCGCGCCTGCTTCACGCGGGTACACCGGCGGCTTTGGCGCCGAGTTGATGCTCAAGGACCTGGGGCTGGCTACCGAGGCTGCCCGTCAGGCGCACCAGCCGGTGATTCTCGGGGCCGTGGCCCAGCAGTTGTATCAGGCGATGAGCCTGCGCGGGGAGGGTGGCAAGGACTTCTCGGCCATCGTCGAGGGGTACCGCAAAAAGGATTGACGAGCGAGGTGGACTTCATCGCGGGCCAGGCGGCCTTCCCTCTGTAACTGCGCACCAGAGGGAAGGGCACCTGCTCCGCGATTTTTTTTGCCCAGGATTTACGGATGCTGAAGGTGCCCTGCGTAAGCAGGGCTTGGCTATCAGGCGAAAACGAAGTACTTGCGCACGGTCTCGACCACTTCCCAGGTGCCTTTCATCCCGGGTTCGATCACGAATACATCACCTGCCTTCAGGTGCTTCGGCTCTTCGCCTTCCGGGGTGATGATGCAGTAGCCATCGAGGAAGTGGCAGAACTCCCACTTGTCGTAGTTGACCTCGAACTTGCCCGGGGTGCAGATCCAGGTGCCCATGATCTTGCTGCCGTCGGCCGACAGGTAGGCATTGAGGTTGACGGTGTGCGGATCGCCGCCGATGCGCTTCCACTTGGTGGCGTCCACGACCGGCGTCGGGCAGGTCTCGCGCAGGACGGTGATGAAATCGGACATGGCACAACTCCTGGTGACTGGATGAATGACCCGTCACCATAGGGCTATCGGCCGGGCCGCAGTTGCCTGGGCTCGACGTCCAGGTGCCTGACCGCGCTATATCTGGTCTTCCGAGGGTATACGCGGCACCTGTAGGCGCTGGCTTGCCTGCGATGGGCCGCATAGCGGCCCCGGCGTGTCAGAGCCGCTCATTACTCAAGCCCACCAGTACCGCACGAAGTGAAAGAACACCGGCGCCGCAAAGCACACCGAGTCCATCCGGTCGAGCATGCCGCCGTGGCCTTCGATCATGTGCCCCCAGTCCTTCACCCCACGGTCACGCTTGATCGCCGACATCACCAACCCGCCAAAGAAGCCCATGGCGTTGACGGTCAGGGCCATCAGGGCCGCCTGCCAGAAGTTGAACGGGGTGATCCAGCACAGCAGGGCGCCGATCAAAGTGGCCAGTGCCACGCCACCGACCAGGCCTTCGAGGGTTTTCGAGGGGGACAGGTTGGGCGCCACCTTGCGTTTGCCGAACAGCTTGCCGCACACGTACTGCAACACGTCGCTGATCTGCACCACCAGGATTAGCCAGGCGATCAGCAGCAGGTTGCGGCCCTCGAAACCCGGGATATCAAGCGTCATCAGCGCGGGCACGGAGGAAACGCAGTACACCGCGATCATCAGCCCCCACTGCACCTTCGATGCGCGCTCCAGGAAGCGTGTGGTATCGCCACCGAAGCTGGCCAGGATCGGCAGCAGCAGGAACAGGTACACCGGAATGAAGATGCTGAACAGGCCGTACCAGTCCATGGCAATCAGCAGGTACTGCACCGGCAGCGCCACATAGAACGCGGCGACCAGCGCCGGGTAGTCGCTGCGCCGGGTCGGGGTCAGCGTCATGAACTCGCGCAGGGCGTAGAACGACACGCCATAGAACAGCACGATCACGCCGTACTTGCCAAATACGAAGGCGATGCCGATCACCAGCACCATCACCCACCAGGCGTTGATGCGGGCATTGAGGTTGTCGATCACCGCATGCGGCGCCGGGCCGGCACGCCACTTGAGCAGGCGGCCGATCACGCTGGCGAGTAGCAGCAGGGCGCCGATGCCGGCGAACAGGGAAAGTGTGTTGTCATCCATGTCAGGCATCCTTCGGCGCCAGGTTCAGCAGGGCCTGGCTGGCCCGCTGCAGAAAGGCCTGCTTGCTTTCATCAGCGTGCAGGTTCAGGGGTTCGCCGAAGCTCAATGTGCACAGCAGCGGCAATGGCAGGGCGCGGCCCTTTGGCATGACCCGGTTGAGGTTGGCGATCCACACAGGCACCAACTCGACCTCGGGGTTGGCTGCGGCCAGGTGGAACAGCCCGCTTCTGAACGGCATGAGCGGTTCGTCGCCAAGGTTGCGGGTGCCCTCCGGGAAGAAGATCAACGAGTCGCCTTGGGCCACCGCTTCGAGTATTGGCTGCAGGGGGCTGCCTTGGCCTTCTGTGCGCTGTCGCTCGATCAATATGCCGTTGAAGACTTTGCGGATGAGAAAATCGCGGATGCCGGGCTTTGCCCAGTAGTCGGCTCCGGCCACTGGGCGGGTGCGCTTGCGCAGGGGTTCTGGCAGCGACGCCCACAGCAGCACGAAGTCGCCGTGGCTGCTGTGGTTGGCGAAGTACAGGCGTTGCACCGGCAACGGCGTGCAGCCGAGCCACAAGGCACGGGCACCGGTGATCAGCCGGGCGGCGGAGGTGATGACGAAGGCGGTCAGGGTCGCAAGCATGGGGCGGTAGTCATCCGGTAAAAGGCAGTGTCAGCAGGGTAGCCAAGGTCAGCGACAGTTGCAGGCCCAGGCACGCGGCCTGACGGCGCAGCAGGGCCAGCGCGGCGTGGCTGCGGGCGGGCCAGTCGCGGCTGTCGGTGGCATGCGGTTTGAGGTTGAGGTCGAACAGGGCGCGGTCCAGGGCCTGGGTGTCGGCTGGCAGGTCAGGGCTGCTGGCGAGGCGGGCGAACAGCTCGGCGTCCAGCGCGACGCGGATGGCCCAGTACTTGTGCAGCACACCCAGCACCAGCAACACGGCGCACAACAGGCTGGCCAGGGCAGGCAGTTGTGCGCCCAGCAAGGGGGCCAGGCCATAGCCCAGGGCCAACAGGGTGATGCCGTCCGACAGGTGCTCCAGCTGACGGCCACGGGCCAGCAGGCTGGCGATCAGGTGCAGGCTCATCGCTGCGCGCCTAGCTGTTGCAGCACCTGCCGATGGGCGGGGTGCAAGACCACGCCAGGGCGGGCCTGGCGAACCCGCTGCTCGGCTTGCTCTGCGTCGGGGCAGCGGCCAGTGAGCAGTAGCCACGCCGCCACGGCGCTGGCGCTGCGCGAGTAACCCAAGGCGCAGCAGACCAGCAAGGGGCCTTGAGGGCGCAGTTGCTCGATGGCGGCGGCGGCGTCGTGCAGCAGGGTGCTGTCGGGGGCGATCAGGTCCAGGGTGGCGAGCGCTCGATAGCCCTGCTGCGCGAAGGGGCCAGTGCCGGCCGAACGGCGCGGCAGCTCTGCGCAAAGGTCGACGATGGCAGCGAACTGCCCACCTTCGCCACGCCCAGGTAGCCGCCCCAGGAATACACCGTCACATACCGCGTCTGGCTGCGGACGGCGCCAGGTCCATAGCCGTGAGTTGATCCACGCCCCGATCAGGTAGGGCGCCATCAGCCAGGAGGCAGCAGCCGACAAGCGCCCCTGCGTGTCTTTCTGAAAACCGCCGGCACCGAACACGCTGTAGTTCAGCGCCACCAGCAGCAGCGCCACGCCAGGCCATGCCAACCACAGCCATGCGCCACCTGCCGTGAACACCGCCAGCGCGCACAGCAACGCCCCCAAACCGTAGTAGAGCGCAAGCCGCCAACATTTACGATCGCGCGCCAGCCGCGCCTGCTGCCACGGCAACAGCCCTTGGCGCGGCCATAGCCACAGGCAGGCAAACCCCGCCAGCGCGCCGGTGGGCACGTCGATGAAATGATGCTGCCAGGTGGTCAGCACCGACACGCCGATCAGCGCCATCCAGCTGTGCATGGCCCAGCGCCAGGGCTGGCGGTGCACGTGCCGGGCGAACATCGCCCAGATGATCACCAGCAAGGCGATATGCAGCGATGGCGCCTGGTTGTAAGGCTTGTCGAAGCCCATCAGCACATCGAACAACCCGCCATACAGCCCACCTATCTCGGGCCGTTCGAAGGTGAAGCGCAGCGGCCAGAGCAAGAAGCAGCTCACGCTGATCACCTGTGCCGTGAGCAACGCCAGGGCATGCCGGTCCATCTCCCGGCGGGTGCGCGGCAGCAGGAACGACAAGCCATACAGCAGGTCGATCGACCAGTACGGGATGATCGTCCACGGCCACAGCGGCATGTGCTGTTCCCAGCCGAACACCAGGCTGCCGACATCACTGCGCCCGGCGGTGTGGGTGTTCACCAGCCCATAGCTGAGGAAGAAGAACGGCCCCAGCAGCAGGAGCCAGAGCACGCCACGGCGGATCAGCCCGGGCTCACGCGGTGGGTTCATTCACGCACCCGTTGCGCCAGGCTGACGCTGAAGATGCCCCATTCGTCGATGCGCTGGGCCAGCTTGCGAAAGCCCGCCGCCTCGACCAGTTGGTCCATCTCTGCCTGGCTGCGCCGGCGCATTACCCACGCTTCGCCGCCGCGGTGGCTGGTCAGGGCGCGGGCGATCATTTCCAGTTGCGGGTGCCAGGGCTGGCCGGTGTAGACCAGGTAACCGCCCTCTTCGACGGCATCGGCCAGGCCAGCGAGAGAGTTGCCTACCTGGGTGTTGCTGGGGAACAGTTCGTACAGGCCGGATACCACCGCCAGCGTAGGGCCTGGCTGCAGCGCCGCGAGGCTGGCGCGGTCGAAGGCATCGCCCTGGACGAAGCGGGCAACCTCGGCCAGGCCTTTTTCGGCGATCAATGCGCTGCCTTGTTGCACGTTCAGCTCGCTGTAGTCGCGCAGCAGGATCGAGTCTGGCAGTTGTTCGAGGTCCTGCAGGGCTTCGAGGATGTAGCGACCATGGCCGGCGGCGATGTCGACGATATGCACCGGCCGTTGCTGCGCGCGCAGGCGGGTGATGGCCTCGCGCAGCAGCGCTTCGACGTGCACTTTGCGCTGGCGTATGCCGCGCCAGCCAATGGCGTCGAGGTAGTTGCGGTCGATCATGCGGCCCAGCGTGCCTTTGCCTGTTGCCTGGTTGCGGTAGACGTAGTCGAGGGTGCTGCCGGAGTCGAAGCCGGTGTCGAACCCCAGCTTCACGCCTTCGGCCAGCCCTTGGCCAAGGCGCAGGCCGGCGCGGGTGGCACGCCAGTAGAGGTCGCGGGGCGAGTTGCGCGGCAAGGGCGCGGCCAGGCTCTCGGCCTCTGCGCAGCTGGCGCCGACCTTGTCGGCATCGAGCAGCGAAGGGGCCTGCACAGGGCTGTCGAAGCAATGCCCGACGAAACGCTCGATACGCCTGAGTGCATGGGCGCGGTCGCGCTCACCGAGGGTGTCGTGGAAGAAGCCTGGGAGGGTGTGCATTTCCTTGCGCGCGCTGCCCAGGCGCTCGAAGAAGCGCACCTGCGGTTTGCGCTCGACCACCAGGTCGGCACCCGAGACCAGCAGCTGGGTCGGCACCTGGATCGCCTGGGCGTCCGCCACTACGCGGTCGGCCGCGTCGTACAGGCCCAACAGCATGGTCACCGAAATCGGCCGGCTGATCAGCGGGTCGGCCACATACGACATGACCCGCTCGGGGTCGTGGGTGAGCAGGCGCGGCTTGACGTAGCTGTTGACGAAGAAGTTGCCGCGCACGGCCTTGAGCAGTTTCAGGCCAGGGCGTGCGAAGGGCACGTACAGCTTGACCTTGAACGCCGGCGAGGCCAGCACCAGGCAGCGCACCTTGGGCGCGTAGTCGTGCGCCCAGGTGGCGATCAGTACGGCACCGACGCTTTGCGCCAGCACCACCATGTCCTGCTCGGCGATGCCATGCACGCTCTGCAGATGCTCGATGAAGGTCTGCACGTCGCGCACGCTGGTGGCGAACCCCGGGCTGTCGCCGCGGGCACCCGGCGACTGGCCGTGGCCGCGGGCGTCCCAGGCGAAAAAGTCGAAGCCCGGCATGTCCAGTTCGTCGGCCAGGTGGGCCATGCGCCCACCGTGTTCGTGGCCACGGTGGAACATCACCACGGCACGGCGTGGCTGGTGTTCGTTGCGGGTAGCGGGCCAATGACGGTAGTGCAGCTCGACACCGTCATGGGTGGAGAAATGCAGCGATTGCGCTTGGCGCATGGCGAGAATCCTTGTCCGGGGCGATGGGCTCAGCGGGCTTCGGCCAGCCCTCGGCGAACCCGGTTGTAGAGGGTATAGAGCGAGAGCGCGAAGATGACCAGCAAGAGGCCGTTCAGCCAGTTGGCATCGAGCAGGCCGAAGGCTACGGCGGTGCCCAGCACGCCGAAGGCAAATGCCCGGTCGCTCTTGCCCATCGGCCCGTCGTAGCGCCTGGATGCGCCTGCCAGCGGGCCCATTACCCCGGCGTATTCGCTCACCGTGGCGCTCAGTACCACCAGCACCACCAGGCTCGGCCAGACGCCGGCCAACAGGGCGAAGGGCAGGTACAGCGCGGCGTCGGCGATCACGTCGCACAGTTCGTTGAGGTAGGCGCCGAGCCTGGATTGCTGGCCGAATTCGCGCGCAAGCATGCCGTCGACGGCATTGAGGGCCATGCGCAGCAGCATCCACACCGGGATCAGGATGAACAGCCAAGTGATGTGGCTGAGGCCTGCCAGCAGCAGGCCCAGCAGGACCGACACCAGGCCGGCGGCGACGGTGACCTGATTGGCGGTGACGCCGCGCTCGTGGAGGCGCTTCACGCCGGGGCGGAGCAGGGCCTGGAAGCGGGGCTTGAGCTGGTAGATCGATGGCACTGGAAACTCCTTTTCTTGGTGCAGCCTGATTGTGGGCAAAGAGCCCGCCTGGCGGCAAGCGCGGTCGCCAAATTTGCGCGCCTACAAAACCGCGCTTGGCCGGCTGGTCAAGCGCCTGACCAAACCCGCGGCATACCCCGGCAATGCGGCGAAGTCCCGGGCACACACCAGCAGCCGGCGATTGGCCCAGCCCTCGTGCAGCGCCACCCAGTGCAGCGGCAACAGCCCTTGCCAGCGCTTCACCGAAGCCAGTGGCACCACCCCCACCCCCGCGCCGCCCGCGACCATGCGCAGCATCCCATCGAAGCCATCGGCCCGCACCCGTACGCGCATACGCCTGCCCGCACGCAGTGCCTGTTCCTCCAGGTACAACGCCAAGGCGCTGTCCGCCCCCAGCCCGACATGGCCATGGGCGAGGCTGTCGATGAAGCTCGGGGCAGGGTGCGCCGCCAAGGGGTGCTCAAGGGGTGTCACCAGCACCAGTGGGTCATCGCGAAACGGCAGGGTCTGCAGATGCTCACTGGGCGCTGCGCTCGAGATGATCCCCAGGTCCGCCATGGCCTGAGTGATCGATTGCACGATGTGCAAGCTCGGCAGCTCCTGGACATCGACACTGACGGCGGGGTGGTCGGCGAGGTAGCAGGCCAGCAACTCGGGCAAGTATTCGGTCAGCGCCGCCGTGTTGCACAGCAGCCGTACCTGGCCTTGCAGGCCCTGGGCATAGTGAGCCAGGTCGAACTGCAGGCGCTCGATCTGCTGCCCGATCAGCCGGGCATGTTGCAGCAACGCTTGGCCGGCTGGGGTCGGCTGTACGCCACGGCGATTACGCGCGAGCAGCGGTGTACCCAGGGAGGCTTCCATGGCGCGAATACGGGCGCTGGCAGCGGGCAGCGACAGGTGGCTGCGGCGCGCGCCGGCAGTGATGTTGCCGCACTCCAGGGTGTGCCGGAAAAGCGCGAGGTCAATCAGGTCGAAGTGCATGTGCCTCTGTCCTGGCGATAGTCTGGCTGAGTATATGGCAGATTTTCAGCCAGCCAGCCGCACGCCATCATGGCGGCATGAGTACCTTGGTCGCGTTCTATCAGACCCTCGGCCCGGCATTGACGCTGCTGGTGGTGATTACCTTCCTGCTGGCAGGCACCGTCAAAGGTGTCATCGGCCTCGGGCTGCCGACCATCGCCATGGGGCTGCTGGGGCTGGCTATGCCGCCCGCGCAGGCTGCCGCCTTGTTGATCGTACCTTCGACCCTCACCAACCTCTGGCAACTGGCGGCCGGGGGCCATCTGCTGGCACTGCTGCGGCGGCTGGGGCCAATGCTGGCGATGATCTTCGTCGGCACCCTGGCCGGCAGCGCCTGGTTGGGCATCAACAGCGGCCCCTGGGCGGTGCATGCGCTTGGCGCAGCGCTGGTGGCCTATGCCGTGTATGGGCTGATTGGCCCTGGGCTGAGCGTGGCGCACAGGCGGGAGTGGTGGCTAGGGCCGATCTGCGGGCTGGTGACGGGCGTGGTAACGGCCGCTACCGGGGTGTTCGTGATGCCGGCAGTGCCGTACCTGCAAAGCCTGGGTTTGAACCGTGACGAGATGATCCAGGCGCTGGGCCTGGCGTTCACGGTCTCGACCGTGGCATTGGCCCTGGGCCTGGCCGGGCAAGATGCTTTGGGCGGCCAGGCGCTGGGTGCGTCATTGCTGATGCTGGCGCCAGCGCTGGTGGGCATGCTGGCGGGCCAGTGGTTGCGCCAGCGCATCAGCGCGGCGCTGTTCAAACGCTGCTTTTTCATCGGCCTGGCTGTGCTCGGCGGCCATTTGCTGATCAACGGTTAGCAGAGGCGGCGCTGAGCATGTCGATCAACTGGACATCGAATTCGCGCTCCAGGTAGTCCATGCGCTTTTCGAAGAACGCGGCCATGTGCGGCAGGGCCGAGTGCACATCCAGTGCCGCCTTGTCTGCCCACACCTCGTAGAACACGAACAGGCTGGGGTCGGCCTTGTCGCGCAGCATGTGGTACTCGATACAGCCCGGCTCCTGGCGGCTTGGTTCGACATAGGCGCGGAATAGGGTTTCGAAGGCTTCGGCCATTTCCGGGCGGGTCTTGGCTTTGAGGATAAAAGCGTACTGCTCGCTCATGGATCGCTACTCGCTGGTGAATGATGAAACGATTCTAAGGCAATAATGGCTTGGTCATTCGTGATTTCAAGTCAATTGTATTTTGCCTCATGCCTGCTTTTTCCCAGGCCAGCGACTCCCTAATCTGCCGGTCATCCCATTTGACTCGATCAAGGCAATCAGGCCTCGGATCGACATCGACACATCGAGGCCAGCATGAAAAAGATCCTTTTGCTCAACGGCGGTAAACAGTTCGCTCACTCCGATGGCCGCCTCAACGCGACCCTGCACGAAGCGGCGCTCGCTCATCTGGACCGTGCCGGTTTCGACGTGCGCCAGACCTTCATCGATGGTGGCTACGACGTGCAGGAGGAGGTCGAGAAGTTCCTCTGGGCGGATGTGGTGATCTACCAGATGCCCGGTTGGTGGATGGGCGCACCGTGGACGGTGAAGAAGTACATCGATGATGTCTTCACCGAAGGGCACGGCAGCCTGTACGCCAGCGACGGCCGGACCCGCGCGGATGCTTCGCAGAAGTACGGCAGCGGTGGCCTGATCCAGGGCAAGCAGTACATGCTGTCGCTGACCTGGAATGCCCCGCAGCAAGCGTTCGACAACCCTGGCGATTTCTTCGAGGGCAAGGGTGTGGACGCCGTGTACTTCCCGTTCCACAAGGCCAACCAGTTCCTCGGCATGACCGGGTTGCCGACCTTCCTGGCGGTGGATGTAATGAAGCGCCCGGATGTACCAGCGGCGTTGGCCGCTTATGAAGCGCACCTGGGCAAGGTGTTTGGCAAGGCTGCGTAAGCGCCTGTGACAGGGGCTGCACAGCAGCCACCTTGCACAGACCCGACTGACCCGCTATCTATCACCGCACACTCCAGCCAAGGCCAAGCGCGTGAAAACCCGATCCGAAGAACTCCAGGTATTCGTCGCCGTGATCGACTGCGGTTCGATCTCCGCCGCTGCCGAGCAGATGGGCCAGACCCCGTCCGCCGTCAGCCGCACCCTGTCGCGCCTGGAGGCCAAACTCGGCACCACCTTGGTCAACCGCACCACCCGGCGCATGGACCTGACCGAAGAAGGCCGTTTCTTCCTGGCGCGCTCGCGGGTGATTCTGGAACAGATGGACGAGATGGAAGAGCGCCTGTCGATGAACCGCCAGACCGCCACCGGGCGCCTGCGCATCAACGCCGCTGCGCCGTTCATGCTGCATGCCATCCTGCCCTGGATCGGCGAATTCCGCCGCCAGTACCCCGGCATCGAGCTGGAACTCAACACCGACGACCTGATCATCGACCTGCTGGAGCAAAGCACCGATGTGGCGATCCGCATCGGTGAGCTGGCCGATTCCAGCCTGCACGCCCGCAACCTGGGCTGCAGCCCGGTGCAGGTGCTGGCCAGCCCTACCTACCTGGAACGCCATGGCACGCCGCAGCACGTCGAAGACCTGGCCAACCACTGCCTGCTGGGGTTCAGCCAGCCTGAGTCGCTCAACCACTGGCCGTTGCGCCATGCCCAGGGCGACCGCTGGGCGATCCGCCCCGCGCTGATCGCCTCCAGCGGCGAGACCCTGCGCCAGTTGGCCCTGGCCGGGGAGGGCATCGTCAGCCTGTCGCACTTCATGACCCACGAAGACATCCGCAGCGGCCGCCTGCAGGTGCTGCTGGGCGATGCCAACAACGGGTACCGTCAGCCGATCCATGCGGTGTATTACCGCAACACCCAGCTGGCGCTGCGCATCCAGTGCTTTCTCGACTTCATCCAGCGCAAGCTGGCGATGTACGCCTGCTGAGTTGCCTGAACGCGACAAATCCTGCCCAAAGGCGGCGAAACTTCCTACGTTGGATTGTGCAGTCGACGCGCTTCGGCCTTACTGACTGATCAACAAAAACAACACCAAGGAAGTGTCATGCGTATTGTCCTGTTCCAGTCCATGGCCCTCGGAGCCGCTATCCTGAGCTGTTCCTCGGCCTTTGCGGCCACCCTTGAGGGTGGCGCAGTGGCCGCGCCTGATCAATATGGCGCACAGGTGGCCGCCGATATTCTGAAAAAAGGCGGCAACGCCGTGGACGCCGCCGTGGCAACGGCGTTCACCCTGGCGGTGACCTACCCTGAAGCCGGTAACATCGGCGGCGGTGGCTTCATGACCCTGTTCGTCGACGGCAAACCCTACTTCCTCGACTACCGCGAAGTGGCGCCCAAGGCCGCCAGCCGCAACATGTACCTGGACGACAAGGGCGAAGTGATCGAGAACCTGAGCCTGGTTGGCGTGCGCGCCGCCGGCGTGCCCGGCACGGTGATGGGGTTGTGGGAGGCGCATCAGAAGTTCGGCAAGCTGCCCTGGAGCGAGTTGCTGACCCCGGCCATCGGTTATGCGAAAAACGGCTTCAAGATCGCCGAAAAGCAGTACCAGTACCGCAACGATGCCCAAGGCCTGTTCAAGACCGCGACCAATTTCAACGACTATTTCGGCACCATGAAGGTGGGCGAGCTGTTCAAGCAGCCCGAGATGGCCCAGACCCTCGAACGCATTGCCGACAAGGGCGTGAGCGAGTTCTACCAGGGCAAGACCGCCGACCTGCTGGTGGCGCAGATGCAGGCGGACAAAGGCCTGATCACCAAGCAAGACCTCAAGGACTACAAGGCCGTCTGGCGTGAGCCGATGGCCCTGAGCTGGCGTGGCAACGTGGTCTACACCGCGCCGCCGCCAAGCTCTGGCGGTGTGGCCCTGGCCCAGCTGCTGGGTATCAAGGAAGACCGTGCGGCGGACTTCAAAGGCGTCGCGCACAATTCTGCGCAGTACATCCACTTGCTGGCCGAGATCGAGAAGCGCGTGTTCGCCGACCGCGCCGACTACCTGGGTGACCCGGCGTTCACCAAGGTGCCGGTGGATCAATTGATTGCCAAGGATTACCTGGCCAAGCGCGCCGCGCAGGTCAACCCCAAGGCCATTTCGGCAACCGACGACGTCAAGCCGGGCCTGGAGCCGCACCAGACCACGCACTTCTCGATCGTCGACAAGCAGGGCAATGCGGTCAGCAACACCTACACCCTCAACCTCGACTACGGCAGTGGTGTGGTGGTCAAGGGCGCCGGCTTCCTGCTCAATGACGAGATGGACGACTTCAGCGCCAAACCGGGGGCGGCCAATGCCTTTGGCGTGGTCGGCGGTGATGCCAACGCCATCGAGCCCGGCAAGCGCATGCTGTCATCCATGAGCCCGAGCCTGATGACCCGCGATGGCAAGGTCGAGCTGGTGATCGGCACGCCGGGCGGTTCGCGGATCTTCACGTCGATCTTCCAGGTGATGAACAACCTGTACGACTACGGCATGCCGCTTGAGAAAGCGGTGGCCGCACAGCGCGTGCACCATCAGTTGCTGCCCAAGGACACCCTTTATTTCGACAGCTATGCGCCGCTGACCGGGCCGGTAGCGGACGACCTTAAGAAAATGGGGTATGTGCTGGAGGACCAGGGCTGGGAGATGGGCGATATCCAGGCGATCCGGGTGAACGGAGACAAGCTTGAGACGGCTTCTGACCCGCGTGGGCGTGGGGTGGGGATGATCGTCAAGTAATTCTGTAGACTCAGTGCTGGCCTCTTCGCGGGACAAGCCCGCTCCCACAGGATTACCGCTGCCTTCCGAGAGCGTAAACCTGTGGGAGCGGGCTTGCCCCGCGAATGCTATCTAAAGGTCAAACGCGGAACTGGCTCACCAGCATCTGCAATTGCCCACCCAACCGCGCCAGCTCAACACTGGACGCCGCCGTCTCGTCACTGGCCGCCGCGGTCTGCTCAGACACATCCCGCACATTCAGAATGCTCCGGCTGATTTCTTCCGCCACCGCGCTCTGCTCTTCCGCCGCCGCCGCAATCTGCTGGTTCATCGACTGAATGTTCGACACCGTGCCGGTGATGCTTTCCAGCGAGGCACCGGCCTTGCGTGCCAGTTCGACGCTGCTGTCGGTCAGGGTCCGGCTACCCTGCATGGCCGTGGCCACTTGCTGGGTGCCGTGCTGCAAGCTGGCGATCAGCTCTTCGATCTCTTCGGTGGACTTCTGCGTACGCTGCGCCAGGCCGCGCACTTCGTCGGCGACCACGGCAAAGCCGCGGCCCGCCTCGCCGGCACGGGCGGCTTCGATCGCGGCGTTCAGCGCCAGCAGGTTGGTCTGTTCGGCCACCGACTTGATCACGTCCATGACGCTGCCGATCTTCTGGCTTTCCTGCTGCAGCAGGCTCATGGCTTCAGTGGAGCGGTGCACTTCTGCGGCCAGGCGTTCGATCTGGCTGATTGCCTCACCGACCACACGGTCGCCGGCGCGGGCTTCGTCGTCGGCACCGGTGGCGGCATGCGAGGCCTGCTCGGCGTTGCGGGCGACTTCCTGAACGGTTGCCGCCATTTCATGCATCGCGGTGGCCACCTGGTCGGTTTCGACCTTCTGGCTGTTGGCACCTGCGCTGGTCTGTTCGGTAACGGCCGACAGCTCTTCGGCGGCGCTGGCGATCTGGGTGACGCCGTCGCGGATGCCGCTGATCAGTTCGCGCAGGGTGGTGCCCATGCGGGCGATGCCCTGTTGCAGCACGCCCAGCTCATCACGGCGGGTGACACGCAGGTCGTGTGTCAGGTCGCCGCCCGCGATGCGTTCCACCGCTTGCAAGGTTTCCTGCAGCGGGCGGGTGATCTGCCGGGTGATGAGCACCGCTGCCAGTACACCTACCAGCAACGCCAGCAGGGTCGCGATGGCCTGCAGGCTGCGGGCCTGTGCACTCTCGATGTCGCGGCGCTCCAGCTGGATCTTGTACAGCGCGTCGCTGGTCTTGACGATGTCGGCGCCCTGGACGGTCATTTCTGCGCGTGCGCTGGTGATATCGGCGAGGGCATCGCGGAACTGACGCACGGCGTCACGGTAGGCTAGCACCGACTGTTCGAACTGTTGCAGGCGGGCATCAGCAGTGGGCAGCTGGCGCTTGAGGTTGTCGACCTCGGCCAGCGCCGCTTCGAGCTGGCGCAGCGCAGCCTGCTCGTTGGCCGCGCTGTTATCGGCAATGTAGCCGCGCACGTCGATGCGCACCTGCAGCAGTTGCTGGCGGGCCTTGCTGATCAGCTGGTACTGGGCCAGGCGCACGCTGTCACTTTCGAGGCGTGCCATGACGTCCTGGCTGAGGGCATCCATGGCCTGGTCGGCATTGGCTGCAGAAACATTCATGGCATCGCGGGCGGCGCGGGTGGCGTTGTAGCCTGCGCGCATGGTGCCCAGCGACACCTTGTACTGGCTGATGGTCTGCCCAAGGTCGTGCAGCAGTTTGACGTTCTCCGGGCTCTTGAACGAGCCGGCCAGGCGTTGCTGCTGGTTGCTGAAGGTATCCAGCTTGGCCAGGGTGTTGGCAGCCGCCGCATCGTCGCCGTTGGCAATCATGTACTGCAGGCGGGCAATGCGCAGGTCAGTCAGGTCCTTGTTGAGCTGGCTGATATCGCTCATCCAGTTGCTGCGGTCGATCAGGCTGCCGAGGCTGGTCCAGCCGGTCAGGGCCAGCAGGCCGGTGAGGATCAGCACCAGGCCGAAGCCCAGGCCGAGTTTGAGGTTGACGCTGATGTTGGCAAACCAGCTGTTCATGCACGCACTCCAGAAGTTGTTTTCGCTCTCTTGATCGTCGATCGCAAGGCGTTGTTGTTCTGGGTGCCCGCTGATTCGTGCAGGGGTTATCGGCAATGAATCTGGAAGCTGAAACGCTTTTTCAGCAGATTTGTAACCGGTCGTCCGGTTGAAGCGGGGGCTGCCAGGCAGCCCCGCAGGGTGTCACAGGTTACGTGCACTGAAGGTATCGCAGCTGTTCACTTCGCCCTCGGCAAAGCCAGCCTTGAACCAGCGCACGCGCTGCGCCGAGGTGCCGTGGGTGAAAGAGTCGGGCACCACGCGCCCCTGGCCTTTCTGCTGCAGGCGGTCGTCACCAATGGCGTTGGCCGCATTCAGTGCTTCCTCGACGTCACCTGGCTCCAGCCAGTTCAGGCGCTTTTGTGCCTGATACGCCCACACCCCGGCCAGGCAATCGGCCTGCAGTTCCTGGCGTACCAGCAAGCCGTTGTCGCCCTCCATGCGCTGCCCATTGCGACGGGCCGCATCAACCTTGGCCGACACGCCGAGCAGGGTCTGCACGTGGTGGCCGATTTCGTGGGCGATGACATAGGCCTGGGCGAAGTCGCCCGCTGCGGCGAAGCGGGTTTCCATCTCGCGGAAGAACGACATGTCCAGGTACACCCGCTGGTCGGCCGGGCAGTAGAACGGGCCCACCGCCGCCGAAGCGAAGCCGCAGGCAGAGTTGACCTGGCCGTTGAATAGCACCAGCTTGGGGTCGCGGTACTGCTTGCCGGCCTGGGAGAACAGCGCCTTCCAGGTGTCCTCGGTGTCACCCAGCACCGAGGCGACGAATTCGGCCTGCTGGTCATTGGCCGGCGGCGCCTTGGTGCCCACGCTACTGGGGGCCTGCTGTTGCTGTTGCATTTGCCCGGTGAGCTGGCCAAGGATCTGCAGCGGGTCTTGCCCGGTGAGCCAGCCAATGCCCACGATCAGCAGGATCGCCCCCAGCCCCAGGCCCTTGCCGCCGCCAAAGCGCATGCCGCCACCACCGCCACCTTCGCCTCGGGCATCGACCACGTTGTCGCTGCGTCGGCCTTTTCGCCATTCCATGAATGCTCTCCGGAGCGTGAAACAAGAAGACAAAGATTAGTTCACCTCAGCGAAAGGTGTCAGCCAAAGGTGTTAAGCCATAACCATATGGTTATGTATTGAGGGGCTGATTTCAGTATTCATCCCACGCGAGTTATCCGAAACTGCAAGTCCGCCTGCCACGTACAGGCGTTTTGATAATACCAAGAGAGGAAAACGGCATGCCCGCCCAGGACACCAGCCGCTTCGTGATCCGTGATCGCAACTGGCACCCCAAAGCCCTGACCCCCGACTACAAGACGTCCATTGCCCGCTCCCCGCGCCAGGCACTGGTCAGCATCCCGCAGTCGATCAGCGAAACCACCGGCCCGGATTTCACCCACCTGGGTTTCGGTGCCCACGACCATGACCTGCTGCTGAACTTCAACAACGGTGGCCTGCCAGTCGGTGAGCGCATCATCGTTGCCGGCCGGGTTGTCGACCAGTACGGCAAACCGGTGCCCAACACCTTGGTAGAAATGTGGCAGGCCAATGCCGGCGGCCGCTACCGGCACAAGAACGACCGCTACCTGGCCCCGCTGGACCCGAACTTCGGTGGCGTTGGCCGTTGCCTGACCGACCGCGACGGCTACTACAGCTTCCGCACCATCAAGCCCGGCCCGTACCCATGGCGCAACGGCCCGAATGACTGGCGCCCTGCGCACATTCACTTCGGCATCAGCGGCCCGTCGATCGCCACCAAGCTGATCACCCAGCTGTACTTCGAGGGCGACCCGCTGATCCCGAAGTGCCCGATCGTCAAGTCGATCGCCAACCCCGAGGCCGTACAGCAGTTGATCGCCAAGCTCGACATGAGCAACGCCAACCCGATGGACTGCCTGGCGTACCGCTTCGACATCGTGCTGCGCGGCCAGCGCAAGACCCACTTCGAAAACTGCTGAGGACCCCGCCATGCCAATCGAACTGCTGCCGGAAACCCCTTCGCAGACTGCCGGCCCCTACGTGCACATCGGCCTGGCCCTGGAAGCGGCCGGCAACCCGACCCGCGACCAGGAAATCTGGAACCGCCTGGCCAAGCCAGAAGCACCGGGTGAACACATCCTGTTGATCGGCCAGGTCTATGACGGTAACGGGCACCTGGTGCGCGATTCGTTCCTGGAGCTGTGGCAGGCCGATGCCGCCGGCCAGTACCAGGATCAATACAACCTGGAAAACGCCTTCAACAGCTTTGGCCGCACCGCCACCACCTTTGATGCCGGTGAATGGACCGTGCAAACGGTGAAGCCGGGTGTGGTGAACAATGCTGCTGGCGTGCCGATGGCGCCGCACATCAACATCAGCCTGTTTGCCCGTGGCATCAACATCCACCTGCACACGCGCCTGTATTTCGACGATGAAGCCGAAGCCAACGCCAAGTGCCCGGTGCTCAACCTGATCGAGCAGCCGCAGCGCCGTGAGACGTTGGTTGCCAAGCGTTGCGAAGTGGATGGGAAGACGGCCTATCGTTTCGATATCCGTATTCAGGGGGAAGGGGAGACGGTGTTCTTCGACTTCTGAGTGAAGCTTGGGGCCGCAAGGCGGCCCCGGCCTCTCAACCTTTGACCGGTTTCAGGTCAAAGGCATCGGCCTGATACTGGAACAACAGGCAATCGGCAGCCGCCGTGCAGCCACTTTCATGCACCAGGTCGGCGGGCAGTTTGTAGTAGGCCCCGGCGGGGTACTCGGTGCGCTTGCCATCGATCACTGCGTAGAACGTCCCGCTCAATACCACTGTCGGCAAGGTCTGGCTGTGCTGGTGCAGGCCGTTGTCGGTGCCTTTTCTGAATTTCACATAAGCCGAATACGGCCCCTTGCCGAAGATATCGCCTTCGACGTTGGCGTAGCTGACGGCGCCGCGGGTGTTGGGCACGTCCTGCCACTTCAAGCCCGCGTTGTCAGGGACCGAAACGGTTTGTTCTGCTGCATGGGCGACGATTGCCACAGCGCTGAGCGCGATGCCGGTGATGACTGCCTGCAATGATTTCATGATGAGTCCTCTTCGCTGAAGTAACGTGCAGCGAAGGTTAATGAATCATCAAGAGCACAAATACGGCCTAAACTCCGCAAGACTTGTGCAGATAAAGCACAAATCAGCCCTGCCACCTGGGCGTTGCGTAGTAGTGCTGCACGTAATCCAGCAGCGCACGCACCTTGGGCGCCAGGTAACGGCTCTGTGGATAAACCGCGAACAGGCTGCGCGCCGGCTGCCGCCAATGGCTCAGCACCTGCACCAGGCGCCCGTCGCGCAGCGCATCATCGACGATGAAACGGTCGAAACTGGCGATACCCAGGGCGCCGATGGCGGCGGCGCGCAGGGCCATGGGGGAG
The DNA here is from genome assembly GCF_900187555.1 of Pseudomonas sp. Irchel s3f19. Classification (NCBI taxonomy): domain Bacteria; kingdom Pseudomonadati; phylum Pseudomonadota; class Gammaproteobacteria; order Pseudomonadales; family Pseudomonadaceae; genus Pseudomonas; species Pseudomonas sp. Irchel s3f19. The sequence continues at coordinate 33,297 of NZ_FYDW01000004.1, forward strand.
TTGGCGCTCAAGCGCCGGGGCATCAGGATTTCACGCTGCTCGCCCGCGTCGTTGGCCACCTGCAAGCGTTGCGGGTGCAGCAACTGGCTGTAGCCGAGCAACGGGTGGCCGGCCAGGTCGTCGGGTGAGGCGGGCGTACCGTGGCGTTGCAGGTAGCGCGGTGCGGCCACCAGCAGGACTTCACTGGTGGCCAGACGGCGTGCCACCAGGCTGGAGTCAGGCAGGTGGTCGGTGACCCGCAGGCACACGTCGATCTCCTCCTCCAGCAGGTCAACGAAGCGATCGCTGCAGTGCAGCTCGATCTGTAGCTGTGGATGGCGCTCGACAAAATCTGGCAACCAACGCCCCAGTTCCAGCTCGCCAAAGGCCGTGGCAACGCCCAGGCGCAAGGTGCCGGCAGGTTGTTGCTGATGCTCGGACAGTTCCAGGGTCATGGCCTGCATCTGTTCGAGGATCTGCACGCAATGGCGATAGAACAGCGCACCGGCTTCGGTCAGGTGCAGGCGGCGGGTGGTACGGGTGAGCAACTGCGTGCCGAGGTGGCGTTCGAGGTGCTTCACCTGGCGTGACAGCACGGTATGCGAGACGCCGGCCTGGTTGGCGGCGGCGCTGAAGCTGCCGAGGTCTACGACGCGGCGGAAGGTGTGCATGGCACTGAACTGGTCCATCGGCGCAACTCTCCTGGCAGTGTGCGTTGGGGCCGGCCAGGCCCCAACGCGACACGGATCAGCGCCGAACCAGCAGCACCCCGCTTTCCATGTGATGGGTATACGGGAACTGGTCGAACAGCGCGCAGCGTTCGATACGGTGGGTATCTTGCAGCTGGGCGATGTTCGCCGCCAGCGTTTCCGGGTTGCACGAGATGTACAGAATGCGCTCGAAACGCCGGGTCAGCTCGCAGGTGTCCGGGTCCATGCCAGCACGCGGCGGGTCGACGAACACGGTGCCGAACGTATAGCTTTTCAGGTCGATGCCTTCCAGCCGGCGGAACGGCCGCACCTCGTTCAGTGCCTGGGTCAGCTCTTCAGCCGACAGCCGCACCAGCCGCACGTTATCCACACCGTTCTCATCGAGGTTGCTCAGCGCTGCATTGACCGACGTCTTGCTGATCTCGGTGGCCAGCACCTGGCGCACGCGGGTGGCCAGCGGCAAGGTGAAGTTGCCATTGCCGCAGTACAGCTCCAGCAGGTCATCGTCGCGCTCGCCAATGGCGTCGTAGGCCCAGCTCAGCATCTTCTGGTTCACCGCGCCGTTGGGCTGGGTGAACGCGCCTTCTGGCTGGCGGTAGCTGAATACGCGGCCCGCCACGTCCAATTGCTCCACCGCATAATCACGGCCGATCACCAGGCGCTTGCCCTTGGAGCGGCCGATCAGGCTCACCCCCAGGTCTTCGGCCAGTTGCCGTGCGGCCACTTCCCAGGCCTCGTCCAGCGGGCGGTGGTAGCACATCGTGACCATCGCATCGCCCGCCAGGGTGGTAAGGAACTCCACCTGGAACAGCCGGTTGCTCAGCGCCTCGCTGGCCTGCCAGGCCGCCTTGAGGCGCGGCATCAGCAGGTTGATGCGCTCGCTGGCGATGGGGAAGTCGTCGATCAGGATCGCCTTGTGCTTCTCGCCTGGGGCGAACATCGCGTAGTGGCGCTGACCGTCCTCGCGCCACAGGCGGAACTCGGCGCGCAGGCGGTAGTGCTCGCGCGGCGAATCGAAAACAGCCGGTTCCGGCGCGCCAAACGGCGCCAGCAGCTCGCGCAGCCGGGCAACCTTGGCGTCCAGCTGGGTGGCGTAGGAGGAGGGGTCGAAAGCAGCACTCATGCGTTGAACCAGCCCAGCTTGATGACGAACAGGATGGAAAGGATCACCAGGGCCGGGTTCAGGTCGCGGTGGCGGCCGGAAATCAGCTTGATGGCAGTCCAGGAAATGAAGCCGAAGGCGATGCCGTTGGCGATCGAGTAGGTCAGTGGCATGGCCAGGGCCGTCACCACCACGGGCGCGGCTTCGGTGACGTCGTCCCAGTTTATTTCCGCCAGGCCCGAAGCCATCAGTACGGCGACGAACAGCAGCGCCGGTGCCGTGGCGAAGGCCGGTACGCTACCGGCCAGCGGTGCGAAGAACAGCGCCAGCAGGAACAGCACGGCCACCACGATGGCGGTCAGGCCGGTACGCCCGCCCGCGCTCACGCCGGCAGCCGATTCGATGTAGCTGGTGGTGGTCGAGGTGCCCAGCAGCGAACCGGCCATGGCCGCGGTGCTGTCGGCGATCAGGGCGCGGCCCATCTTCGGCATGTGGCCGTCCTTGCCCATCAGGCCGGCGCGCTTGGCCACGGCGATCAGGGTGCCGGAGTTGTCGAACAGGTCGACGAACAGGAAGGCGAAGATCACGCTGATCAGGCCCACATCGAGGGCACCGGCGATGTCCAGTTGCAGGAAGGTCGGTGCCAGCGAAGGGGGCATCGACACGATGCCGCCGAACGGCGTGACGCCCATCGCGATCGACGCGACAGTGACGGCCAGGATGCCGATCAGCACCGCGCCGCGCACCTTCAGCGACTCAAGGCCGACGATCAGGAAGAAGCCCAGCGTGGCGAGGATCACCGAGGGCTGCTTGAGGTCGCCCATGCCCACCAGGGTGGCTGGGTTATCGACGACGATGCCCGCGTTATGCAGGGCAATCAGTGCCAGGAACAAACCGATGCCTGCGGCAATGGCCGAGCGCAGCGGCAGCGGGATGCTGTTCACGATCCATTCGCGGATGCGGAAGATCGACAACAGGAAGAACATCACCGCCGACAGGAACACAGCACCCAGCGCAACCTGCCAGGTATGGCCCATGTGCAGAACCACGGTATAGGTGAAGAAGGCGTTCAGGCCCATGCCCGGCGCCAGCGCGATCGGGTAGTTGGCGATCAGGCCCATGGTCGCCGAACCGATGGCCGCGGCCAGGCAGGTGGCGACGAAGATCGCACCTTTGTCCATGCCGGTCTCGCCCAGGATGCTGGGGTTGACGAACAGGATGTAGGCCATGGCCAGGAAGGTGGTGACGCCCGCAAGAATCTCGGTGCGCACATTGGTGTCGTGTGCTTTTAGTTGAAACAGCCTTTCCAGCATGCCCGCTCCCCAAGGCGCCCCCGGCGCCGTGATATATATCGACCCCATCAGCAAAGCACAGACCGTACCGGTTGCCGTGGTTTTATCTGGGGCGGAAAAAAGCCGCGCATCATACCAGCATGCTCGGCAGGGGCCTATGGCCTTCGGGGAATGGCTTTTCCATCGCCCGTGGCAGTGGGTTTAGCTGTGAAGAGGCCAGTACCGCCGAGCCATCAACCGCTGTGCAAGCGGTCGCGCTTGGCCAGGGTCGGGAACAATTTTATCCACACCCCGGTCACCACCAGCGTGCCCACGCCCCCCAGCACTACCGCCGGCACTGTGCCAAACCAGTGCGCGGTGACCCCCGATTCGAATTCACCGAGCTGGTTCGAGGCACCGATGAACAACCCGTTCACAGCGCTCACCCGCCCGCGCATCTCATCCGGCGTCTCCAGTTGCACGAACGAACTGCGAATGACCATGCTGATCATGTCCGCCGCACCGAGTACCACCAGCACCGCCAGCGAGAACCAGAACGACGTCGACAGGCCAAATGCGATGGTCGCCACGCCAAACACGCCCACGGCGGTGAACATGGTGCGGCCTACCTTGCGCTCGAACGGGAAGCGCGCCAGCCACAGCGACATCAGCAACGCCCCCACCGCCGGTGCCGAGCGCAGCAGGCCCAGGCCCCAGGGGCCGGTCAGCAGGATGTCCTTGGCGAACACCGGCAACAACGCGGTGGCACCGCCCAGCAGCACGGCGAACAGGTCCAGCGAGATGGCGCCGAGGATGTCTGGCCGGCTGCGGATGAAGCGGATGCCGGCCAGCAGCGACTCCAGGCTGGCACGGCCACGCTGGGCCACTTGCTGGCGTGCGTCCAGGCTCAATGTCAGTGCACAGGCAATGGCGTACAGCGCCACGGTCGGGCCGTACACCCAGATACTGCCGAAGGCATACAGCAACCCGCCCACCGCCGGGGCGACGATGGTGGCTGCCTGGGTCGCCGAGGCCGAGGCCGCCACCGCCCGTGGGAACAACCCCGGCGGCACCACATTGGGCAGCAGGGCCTGGGTGGCCGGCATCTCGAACGAGCGCGTGGCGCCCAGCAGGAAGGCCAGGGCGAAGATCAGCTCGCGGCTGACGTTGTCGGTGGCGCTGCCCACTACCAGCGCCAGGGCAATCAGCCCCTGCAGGCTTTGGCACAGGGCCGCGACCTTGCGCCGGTCATAGCGGTCGGCGACATGCCCGGTGTGCAGCATGAACAGCACCCGTGGGGCGAATTCGACCAGGCCGACCAGGCCCAGGTCGAGCACATTGCCGGTGAGCTGGTAGAGGTGCCAGCCAATGGCCACGGTGAGCATCTGGAAGCCGCTGGCGGTGAACACACGGGCCAGCCAGAAGGCGAGGAAGGGGCGATGATGGCGCAACAGCTGCGGTGCGGAATCGGGCATCGGAAACCTGTGGCCTTGGCGCAGTAGAGGGGCCGGCAGATTATCATCTGTTTGTAACAAGCAGTTACTGTTTGCCGTGATCGGCACTTTTTCACAGGTTCTGAAAGAGGGTGGGGCAACAGGTCACGCGGCAATCAACCACACGGCCCGGCTGGCTATTCAGGACTATGCTTGCAGTCAGTCGTTGATCTGGATCAATCGTTGTATTTGCAACGAACCGGCAACGATGTGGCCCTTGGGCCGGAATCCCTGCGATTGCACAGAACAATTCAAACTCGCCGCACTCGATACCGTGGGGGCAGTAGGCGCAAAGGCCACGAGCCCGAACGCCGGATTATCTGAAGAGGAAGCACTATGTTCGGTTTAGAGGCCCTAGATCTCGCCCGAATCCAGTTTGCGTTTACCGTGTCCTTTCACATCCTGTTCCCGGCCATCACCATTGGTCTGGCGAGCTATCTGGCGGTCCTTGAAGGCCTTTGGCTGCGGACCCACCACCAGGTCTACCGTGACCTTTACCACTTCTGGTCGAAGATATTCGCCGTCAACTTCGGCATGGGCGTGGTCTCTGGCCTGGTCATGGCCTATCAGTTCGGCACCAACTGGAGCCGCTTCTCCGATTTTGCCGGTGCCGTCACCGGCCCCTTGCTGACCTATGAGGTGCTGACGGCGTTCTTCCTCGAGGCAGGCTTCCTGGGCGTCATGCTGTTCGGTTGGAACCGTGTGGGCCGTGGCCTGCACTTCTTCGCCACGGTCATGGTGGCGCTTGGCACGCTGGTCTCGACCTTCTGGATTCTGGCGTCCAACAGCTGGATGCAGACCCCGCAAGGCCACGAAATCATCGATGGCCGGGTCGTGCCGGTGGACTGGCTGGCAGTGATCTTCAACCCCTCGTTCCCCTACCGGTTGATGCACATGGCCACCGCCGCGTTCGTCGCCACCGCCTTCTTCGTCGGTGCATCGGCGGCCTGGCACCTGCTGCGCGGGCGTGACAACCCGGCCGTGCGCAAGATGCTGTCGATGGCCATGTGGATGGCGCTGATCGTCGCGCCGGTCCAGGCGGTGATCGGTGACTTCCACGGCCTCAACACGCTCAAGCACCAGCCCGTGAAGATCGCGGCCATCGAAGGCCATTGGGAGAACGTGCCGGGCGAGCCGACCCCGCTGATCCTGTTCGGCATCCCCGACATGAAAGCCGAGACCACGCGCTTCAAGGTCGAGATCCCAGCGCTTGGCAGCCTGATCCTGACTCACAGCCTGGACAAGCAAGTGCCGGCGATGAAGGAATTCCCGGCGGCGGACCGGCCTAACTCGACCATCGTGTTCTGGTCGTTCCGGGTCATGGTCGGGCTGGGCTTGCTGATGATCTTCGTTGGCCTGTGGAGCCTGTGGCTGCGCAAGCGCGGCACGCTCTACAGCTCCAGGCCGTTCCTGTACCTGACCTTGTGGATGGGCCCCTCTGGCCTTGTCGCCATCCTTGCGGGTTGGTTCACCACCGAAATCGGCCGCCAGCCGTGGGTGGTGTATGGCCTGATGCGCACCTCCGAAGGGGTGTCCAACCACAGTTATGCGCAGCTCGGCTTTACCCTGGTGGCGTTCGTGGTGGTGTACTTCGCGCTGTTCGGCACCGGCCTTGGCTACATGATGCGCCTGGTGCGCAAAGGGCCGCAGACGGGCGAGGGTGATGAACCCAACCCGGGTGGCCCAGGCCAGAAACGCACGCCGGCGCGGCCGTTGTCCGCCGCCGATGATGGCCATGAGGCCGACACTGCCAGCCTGAGCAAGGGGAACTGAGCCATGGGTATCGACCTTCCGCTGATCTGGGCCGTGATCATCATCTTCGGCGTCATGATGTACGTGGTGATGGATGGTTTCGACTTGGGCATCGGCATGCTCTTCCCCTTCGTCAAGGGCGAGCGTGACCGTGATGTGATGATGAACACCGTCGCCCCGGTATGGGACGGCAACGAGACCTGGCTGGTGCTGGGCGGCGCCGGGCTGTTCGGGGCCTTCCCGATGGCCTATTCGGTGGTGCTCGAAGCCTTGTACCTGCCGCTAATACTCATGCTGATCGGGCTGATCTTCCGTGGCGTGGCCTTCGAGTTCCGCTTCAAGGCCAAGGACGACAAGCGCCACATCTGGGACAAGGCGTTCATCTGGGGTTCGCTGATCGCCACCTTCTTCCAGGGGGTTGCCCTGGGCGCGTTCATCGAGGGCTTCAAGGTGGTCGACCGCCACTATGCCGGTGGCACGCTCGACTGGCTGACCCCGTTCAGCCTGTTCAGCGGCCTGGGCCTGATCGTCGCCTACACCCTGCTGGGCTGCACCTGGCTGATCATGAAGACCGAGGGGCCGCTGCAGCTGCAGATGCATGACCTGGCAAGGCCGCTGGCGCTGGTGCTGCTGGTGGTGATCGGCATCGTCAGCCTGTGGACGCCGCTCGCCTACCCGCAGATTGCCGATCGCTGGTTCAGCATGCCCAACCTGATCTGGTTCATGCCGGTGCCGATCCTGGTGCTGGTGACCTTCTACGGGTTGCTCAAGGCAGTCGCGCGCAATGCCAACTACACGCCGTTCCTGCTGACCCTGGTGCTGGTGTTCCTCGGCTATAGCGGCCTGGGTATCAGTGTGTGGCCGAACATCATCCCGCCGTCGATCTCGATCTGGGACGCAGCGGCGCCGCCGCAGAGCCAAGGGTTCATGCTGGTGGGGACGTTGTTCATCCTGCCGTTCATCCTTGGCTATACCTTCTGGAGCTACTACGTGTTCCGCGGCAAGGTGACTCACGAAGACGGCTATCACTAGGAGGGCCGCATGATGACCGGCAAGCATGGTGTAGAAGAGAAAAAGCCCTTGTGGCAGCGGCTGGGTTGGCTGGTGCTGATCTGGGCGATGAGCGTGGCGGCCCTGGGGGTGGCGGCCTGGGTAATGCGGCTGTTCATGGGGGCAGCCGGCCTGACTACCCATTAAAGGGGCTGGGGCCGCCAAGCGGCCCCAGCCACTTACTTGCGGGCCTTGAGAATCACGAACTTCGGCGTCGCCGCCACCTGTTCCACCCCTCGGAACAGCCGCGCCAGCTTGCTGTGGTAACCCAGGTGACGGTTACCGACGATATACAACGCACCGCCCACCACCAATGCCTCCCGGGCCTGCTGGAACATGCGCCAGGCGAGGAAGTCGCCCACCACCTGTTGCTGGTGGAACGGCGGATTGCACAGCACCACGTCCAGCGACTGCTTTTCTACCCCCGCCAAACCATCGGCCGCCAGCATCAATGCCGGGCGCTCGCCCAGTGCCGCCTGCCAGTTTTCCCGCGCCGATTGCACCGCCATGTACGACTCGTCGACCAGCGTGTAATGCGCCTCGGGGTTGGCCAGTGCGCTGGCGATCGCCAGGACGCCGTTGCCGCAGCCAAGGTCGGCAACACGGGCCTGGCCCAGGTTGCGCGGCAGGTGAGGGAGAAAGGCACGGGTGCCGATATCCAGGCCATCGCGGCAGAACACGTTGGCGTGGTTGAGCAGCTCAAGGGCCGGCGTTTCGAGCTGATAGCGGCTAGGGTAGGGCGAGCGCGCGGCCGGGCGGTCGGCAACGGTGGCCGTCAGCAGTCGGGCCTTCTTTTGCGCCAGCGAGGCCTGAACCGGGCCGATGTACTTTTCCATCAGCTCACCGGCGGCACGGGGCAGGTGCTTGATCATCGCCCCGGCAATCACCTGCGCGCCGGGCGCCAGGTGGCCCTGCAGACGAATGAGTTGCTCCTCGAGCAAGGCCAGGGTCTTGGGCACGCGTACCAGCACCCGGTCGAACGGACCCTGCCACGGTTCGCTGGCCGGTACGAACGGCACGCTGTCGAACGGCTTGCCGTTGCGCGCGAGGTTTTTTTCCAAGGCCAGGTGCGCCAGGTGCGAATCGCCACTGCTGGTCACTGCAAGCTGCCCGGCCAGGCTGGCGGCCAGGGCACCGAAGCTGTCATTGAGCACCAATACCCGGCAGCTGGCGTCAGGCGCCTGCTCATGCAAGTGCGCGAGCAGGTACTCGTCAGCGGCGTCGAATGCCTGCAGAGGTTCGTTGGCCTGGTCCGGCTGGCGGATCAGGTCGAGTTCGGCATAGGGGGTGGTCAACAAGGGCATGGCGTCTGGCTCGGGTACGAATCTGCCCGTTGCGGATCGCCACGGGCTTTGCCGCGCCATTCTACAGGGCTTTGCCGGTAGTCGCAGGGGTGGCTATCAGATCCACCCACGCAGGGCGGCTATGGCGATGGCGCCTGCCTTGTTGGAGGCGTTGGTTTTGGTGATCACGCTGCGGATATGGAAGTTGACCGTACTTTGTGACAGCGACAGGATGGAGGCAACGTCGGCGGCGGTCTTGCCTGCAGCTGACCACCTCAGCACTTCCAGCTCCCGCTCGCTCATTTTCGGCTGAGGCGGGCAGAGCGCGTCCAGGTGGTGCTCGCACAGTACCGAGTGCAGGGTGTGGCACAGCCACTGCACGCTGGCGGCTTTTTCGTAGAGTTCGTTGATTGCAATCTGGCCTGCTGGCCTGGCGACGCTGACTTGGCTTTCATTGTGCTGCAGGTCGTGCAGCGACTGTGTCCAACCATGACGCAGCCCGTGCTGGCAGGCAGCCTCGCGAAATTGCGGGGCCTCGCAATACAGTTCGTCGGTCCACAATACAGGTGTGGTCTGGCCATGGCTCAAGCGTGCGGCCGGGTCTTGCTTGTAGAAATCATCGCGCTGATAGCGCTCGATCCATTCGCTTGGGTAATTGCTGTAGAGGTAAAGCCGGGGTGTCTGCGTGGCAATCTGGATGCGAATGTTCAGCCCCAAGTGTTCCATACCCAAGTCTTGCACCAGATGCACAGCGATGTTGAACAACTTGCGCGGGCACCGCTCGCTGACAAATTGATGGAGATGCTCGGGTTTCCAGTGAGGCATCCGTAACGCTCCTATGGATGGGGCAACAGGATCCAATCCGTTTGCATACCCGCATCATTGTAGGAAAAACCTACCAAAGCGTTGGGAATTTTTTGTTATAGCGATCATGTTTGTCTGCGACATCGGCAGCATCGAGGTGGTGAGGCCTTACAAACGGGTGGTTTTTATCCAGGCCGCTTTGCGCGACACTGTGCGCACGTCAACCTTGGAGCCCGATATGACTGCCAGCGCCGAAAAGTTCACCCGCCAGACCCTGCTCGATGTTCAGCCACTGACGCCGAACCTCTTCAGCCTGCGGGTAACACGCGATTCGGGCTTTCGCTTCCGGGCCGGCCAGTTTGCTCGTCTCGGGGTGACCAAGGCCGATGGCAGTGTGGTGTGGCGCGCCTATTCCATGGTCAGCGCGCCCCATGACGAGTACCTCGACTTCTTCTCGATCGTGGTGCCCGGCGGGGAGTTCACCAGCGAGCTGAGCCGGCTGGGCGAGGGTGACAGCCTGCTGATCGACCGGCAGGCCTTTGGCTTTTTGACACTTGATCGCTTCATTGGCGGCCGCGACCTGTGGTTGCTGGCCACCGGCACCGGCATTGCACCGTTCATGTCCATCCTCCAGGACTTCGAGGCCTGGGAGCGTTTCGACAGCATCAAGCTGGTGTACTCGGTGCGCGAAGCGAAGGAGCTGGCCTACGTGAAGGAAATCGCCGAGTTGGAGCAGCGCGACTACCTGGCAGAGCACGCCGGCAAATTGCAGTTCATCCCGATAGTGACCCGTGAGCAGCATCCGGGCGCGTTGAATGCACGCATTACCACGTTGATCGAGAACGGTGAGCTGGAGAAGGCGGCGGGGCTTGCGCTGTCGCCCGAGCATTCACGCGTGATGCTCTGCGGCAACCCGGAGATGATCGATGAAACGCGCAAGGTGCTCAAGGCGCGTGATCTGCAGTTGAGCCTGAGCAAGCGGCCAGGGCAGGTGGCGGTAGAAAACTACTGGTGACACGGGGGCCGCAACGCGGCCCCGGCACCTTCAAGGCAGGCGGTTCTGGTTCTGCGTCTTGAGCAGGTCGCGGATTTCGGTCAGCAACGTCTCTTCGGCACTTGGCACGGGTGGCGCGCTCGGTGCCACGGCCTCTTCGCGCTTCAGGCGGTTGATCGCCTTCACGCCCATGAAGATGGCGAACGCAACGATCAAGAAGTCGATCACGGTCTGGATGAACTTGCCGTAGGCCAGCATTACTGCCGGAACGTCGCCTTCTGCAGCCTTCAAGGTAATGGCCAGGTCGCTGAAGTCCACGCCACCGATCAACAGGCCCAGTGGTGGCATGACTACGTCACCCACGAAGGACGAGACGATCTTGCCGAAGGCCGCGCCGATGATGATACCGACCGCCATGTCGACGACGTTGCCTTTGACCGCGAAGGCCTTGAACTCACTGATCATGCCCATGTTCGATTCCTTTGTAACAAATGGTGAGGTTAACGCAGTGTAAGCCACTAAAACGCTTCATGCGTTGTGTTCAGGGGTAGTGACTGCGGTTAGAACGAATAGTTTTGTCGCACGCCGAAGCGTTCGAGACACGTCTCGCTCGGCTATCATGGCGGTTTTTTCCAGGAGAAACCGCCCATGGCCAAGGCCAAGCGCTTGTATGGCTGCACCGAATGCGGCGCGACCTTCCCCAAATGGGCCGGCCAGTGCGGCGAATGCGGGGCCTGGAACACCCTGGTCGAAACCATGATCGAGAGCGGCGGGGCGGCGGCACCCAGCAGTGGCCGTGCCGGCTGGACCGGGCAACAGGCGCAGATCAAGACCCTGGCCGAAGTCAGCGTGGAAGAGATCCCGCGCTTCACCACCAGCAGCAGCGAACTGGACCGCGTGCTGGGTGGCGGTTTGGTCGATGGCTCGGTGGTGCTGATCGGCGGTGACCCGGGTATCGGCAAGTCGACCATTCTGTTGCAGACCCTGTGCAACATTGCCGTGCACATGCCTGCGCTGTATGTCACCGGCGAAGAGTCGCAACAGCAGGTGGCGATGCGCTCGCGCCGCCTGGGCCTGCCCCAGGACCAGCTCAAGGTGATGACCGAAACCTGTATCGAGACCATCATCGCCACGGCTCGCCAGGAAAAGCCCCGAGTCATGGTCATCGACTCGATCCAGACCATTTTCACCGAACAGCTGCAATCAGCGCCCGGTGGCGTGGCCCAGGTGCGCGAGAGCACGGCGTTGCTGGTGCGTTACGCCAAGCAGAGCGGCACGGCCATCTTCCTGGTGGGCCACGTCACCAAGGAAGGCTCGCTGGCCGGGCCGCGGGTGCTGGAGCACATGGTCGACACCGTGCTGTATTTCGAGGGCGAGTCCGATGGCCGCCTGCGCCTGCTGCGGGCGGTGAAAAACCGCTTTGGTGCGGTCAACGAACTGGGCGTGTTCGGCATGACCGACCGCGGCCTCAAGGAGGTTTCGAACCCTTCGGCGATCTTCCTCAATCGCACCCAGGAAGAGGTGCCGGGCAGTGTGGTGATGGCCACCTGGGAGGGCACTCGGCCGATGCTGGTCGAGGTGCAGGCGCTGGTCGATGACAGCCACCTGGCCAACCCGCGCCGGGTGACCCTGGGCCTGGACCAGAACCGCCTGGCCATGTTGCTGGCAGTACTGCACCGCCATGGCGGCATTCCTACCCACGACCAGGATGTGTTCCTCAACGTGGTGGGCGGTGTGAAAGTGCTGGAGACGGCTTCTGACCTGGCTTTGTTGGCGGCGGTGATGTCCAGCCTGCGCAACCGGCCGTTGGCCCATGGGTTGCTGGTGTTTGGCGAGATTGGCTTGTCGGGCGAGGTGCGGCCGGTGCCCAGTGGCCAAGAGCGGCTGAAAGAGGCGGCCAAGCATGGCTTCAAGCGGGCCATCGTGCCCAAGGGCAATGCGCCCAAGGAGCCGCCGGCAGGGTTGCAGGTGATCGCCGTGACCCGGCTGGAACAGGCTTTGGATGCCCTGTTCGAGTGATGTATTGCCTGTAAAGGCAAACAAAAAGGGGAGCCGACGATGCGCATCGGCTCCCCTTGCTTAACCGCTCAATCAGCGGTCAATGCTCGGCAACCGGGCTGCGCCTGGGCGCCTCTTTGCCATGCTCGTCCAGCTCCAGCATCGGCACTTCAATACCCTCGGCATCGAACAGCTTGCCATCCTTGAAGTAATCGCCATCGCGCAGTGCAGAAATGTCCGAATACTGGATGGTGCGTTCGTAGGCTGCGGCAAATACCGACTGCTGGTCCGAGTTGCCAGTGGTGAAGTGGTTGAAGATCAGGTTCAGCAGAATCGCCATGATCGCCGCCGAGCTGATGCCCGAGTGGAAGATGGTCTCGAACCAGTTCGGGAAGTGGTGGTAGAAGGTCGGTGCGGCAATCGGGATCATGCCGAAGCCCAGCGAAGCGGCGACGATGATCAGGTTGACGTTGTTCTTGTAGCTGACCTTGGACAGGGTACGGATACCGCTGGCTGCCACGGTGCCGAACAGCACGATCCCCGCGCCGCCCAATACCGGGGTTGGCACGGCGGCAATTACCCGGCCCATGACCGGCAGCAAGCCGAGCACCACCAGAATGACGCCACCGGTGGCCACCACGTAGCGGCTCTTGACCCCGGTCACGGCCACCAGGCCGACGTTCTGGGCGAAGGCGCTCTGGGTGAACGAGCCGAAGATCGGTGCCAGGATGCTCGACGCCATGTCGGCACGCAGGCCATTGCCCAGGCGCTTGGAGTCGACCTTGGTTTCAATGATGTCGCCCACCGCGAGAATGTCGGCCGAGGTTTCCACCAGTGTCACCATGATCACGATGCACATCGACAGGATCGCGGCGATGTGGAATTCCGGCATGCCGAAATGGAACGGCGTGGGGAAGGCGAACATCGGGCCTTGGGTGACCTTGCTGAAGTCGGTCATGCCCAGCGCCCAGGCGATCAGGGTGCCAAACACCATGGCCAGGAGAATCGACAGGCGCGAGATGGTCGCGCTGCCCAGTTTGCTCAGCAGCAGCACGATGGCGAAGGTCAGTGCCGCCAGGCCGATGTTGGCCACGCTGCCGAACTCCGGCGAAGCACTGTTGCCGCCCATCACCCAGCGTGCGGCCACCGGCATTAGGGTCAAACCGATGGTGGTGATGACGATGCCGGTTACCAGCGGTGGGAAATACTTGGTGATGCGCGAGAACACCGGCGTGATCAGGAAGCCGATGAACGAAGCCGCCATGACCGCACCCAGCACACCCGGCAGGCCACCACCGCCTTCGCTGCTGAGAATGGCGCCCATGGTTGCCACGCCGGCGAACGATACGCCCTGCACCAGCGGCAACTGGCAACCGAAGAATGGCAGGCCAAGCGTCTGCAGCAAGGTGGCCAGGCCACCGGCAAACAATGACGCGGCGATCAGCATGCCGATTTCGGCACCATTCAGGCCCGCGGCCTGCCCCAGGATCAGGGGTACCGCAACGATCCCTCCATACATGGTCAACACATGCTGCAGACCATAGGCCAGGTTGGCCCCAAGGCCGAGGTTTTCATCCTCGGGGCGCTTGGCGGGAGACGTGCTAGGGGACGTAGTCATGGAGCAGGCTCTCTGCGTTTATTGTTGTGCCGCTACTGTAGACACTTCCTACAATTGATTGCTACAAGAATTGTATACAATATTTTGATCGGAGCGCGAACAAGCCCGGCTTCAGGGTGGCCTGAAACCCAATGCAGAACGCGTACCAAGTCATGAAAGGCTGTATTAGAGGGGTGTGTACAAAGAGCTGCTACCCAGGCTTAAAGCTGTCTGGGTAGACAGGAAACGCTAGGTGGGAAGGATGTTAGCTAGCTAAGAGATCCCATTATTCGATGAGTTCTCGCAGCTCACGCATCATTTCGGTGCTGTCGGCCACGTTCAGTTCTACAAGACGGTGCAAATGGCTCATCGAATCGAGGTCGATGTAGAGGCAGACGAAGCCCAGGCGCTGTGCTTCTTCATGACGAAGCTCCACCTGCATCCGCACGTGGGTATGCGGGTCAAGGTGGATGACCGCATCGAAGTCCTGTGAGAGGTCGGCATTCCACGGCTGGGGGCGCTCGACCAGCAGGCCCTTGAGCGACAGGTCAAGCAGTTTGACCGGCCAGCGGCGGTCACCCTGGCGCAGTTCGGTGGGGGCGTCGAAGTCTATGCGCTGGAAGCGTCGGCGATTGTTGGAAGAAGTGGTCATGGCGGGCCCCTCGTCAGATGTTCTGACTATAGACCAGCCATGGCCTGTTCTGCCTGATGGCGAGCGACAAGATACCGTCTGCGGGCGTCGCCTGGTGCCGCCCTTAGTTGGGGACGAAATTCAGGTCAACCACCTGATAGAAGGCTTTATCGATCTCGGCAATTTCCCATACCCCAAGCAGCACATGATAACCGTCGCGCTCAGGCAACTTCAGCGTCTCTTTCCTCAGCGAAGGTCGCTCGGGACTTGGGCTTTGAGATCGAGCCATGGGTGGGTTCGATTGAGCCTGAGTCACGCGTGGATTTACTCTTATCCTGAGTCATCATCTGTCCCTGCTTGCTGGTTATCAACTGATCGACGCACGGTTCGAGCGTTTGCGCACCGTGAGTCATATCGTGGCGACTGGTTTGCCTGATCATTTAATGCGCGGTTGCCACCCTGGACAACTGGCAGAAATGACAGGTCAGCCGAAGTAACGTTGTCGCCACGGACTGCGGGTAGTTCGGGTAGTAGCGTGCTAGAGCGCGTGCTGGTCAGTGGCTGAGCGCCAAATCGGGATGGTAAAGCCGTCAAGCAGGCCCTAGACTCAAGGGGCTGTCTATTCCAACCACTTAGCTGGAAGCATGCCATGAACAACAATAACAGCCTGCTACGCCACATCCCGTGGCTGGCGTTGGCGGTCATAGGAGCCTGCGCGCTGGGTGTTGTCGCCCTGCGTCGCGGCGAGGCGATCAACGCCTTGTGGATCGTGGTCGCGGCAGTGGCCATCTACCTGGTCGCCTACCGCTACTACAGCCTGTTCATCGCCACCAAGGTGATGCAACTCGACCCGCGCCGAGCCACCCCGGCGGTGCTCAACAACGATGGCCTGGACTACGTCCCGACCAACAAGCACATCCTGTTCGGCCACCACTTCGCCGCTATTGCCGGCGCCGGCCCACTGGTGGGCCCGGTACTTGCCGCGCAAATGGGCTACCTGCCCGGCACGCTCTGGCTGATCGCCGGCGTTGTGCTGGCCGGTGCGGTGCAGGACTTCATGGTCCTGTTCATGTCTACCCGCCGCAACGGTCGCTCGCTGGGCGACATGGTGCGCGAGGAAATGGGCCGGATCCCGGGCACCATCGCCCTGTTCGGTTGCTTCCTGATCATGATCATCATCCTCGCGGTGCTGGCGCTGATCGTGGTCAAGGCCCTGGCCGAGAGCCCATGGGGCATGTTCACGGTGATGGCGACCATTCCGATCGCGATGTTCATGGGCATTTACATGCGCTATATCCGCCCGGGCCGCATCGGCGAGATTTCGGTGGTCGGCGTGGTGCTGCTGCTGGCGTCGATCTGGCTGGGCGGCGTGATCGCTGCGGACCCGGTCTGGGGCCCGGCGTTCACCTTCACCGGCGTGCAGATCACCTGGATGCTGGTGGGTTATGGCTTCGTCGCTGCCGTACTGCCGGTATGGCTGGTGCTGGCACCGCGTGACTACCTGTCGACCTTCCTCAAGATCGGCACTATCGTTGGCCTGGCCATCGGTATCCTGATCATCGCGCCAGAGCTGAAAATGCCGGCCCTGACCCAGTTCACCGACGGTACTGGGCCGGTCTGGAAGGGCACATTGTTCCCGTTCCTGTTCATCACCATCGCCTGCGGTGCGGTATCGGGCTTCCACGCGCTGATCTCCTCGGGCACCACGCCCAAGCTGCTGGATAACGAAACCAACGCCCGTTACATCGGCTACGGCGGCATGCTGATGGAGTCGTTCGTCGCCATCATGGCCATGGTCGCCGCCTCGGTGATCGAGCCTGGCGTGTACTTCGCCATGAACAGCCCGGCTGCGGTGGTTGGCGCCGACGTTGCTACGGTGGCGCAGACGGTCAGCAGTTGGGGCTTCCTGATCACCCCTGAGCAGCTCGAAGCGGTCGCCCGCGACATTGGCGAGCACACCGTGCTGGCCCGTGCCGGTGGTGCGCCAACGTTGGCGGTGGGTATCGCGCAGATCCTTCACCAGGTGCTGCCGGGTGAGAACACCATGGCCTTCTGGTACCACTTCGCGATCCTGTTCGAAGCCCTGTTCATCCTCACCGCCGTGGACGCTGGTACCCGTGCCGGGCGCTTCATGCTGCAGGACCTGCTGGGCAGCTTCGTGCCGGCGCTCAAACGCACCGAATCGTGGGGTGCCAACCTGCTCGCCACCGCTGGCTGCGTGGCAATGTGGGGTTATCTGCTGTACCAGGGCGTGATCGACCCGCTGGGTGGCATCAACACCTTGTGGCCGCTGTTTGGCATCTCCAACCAGATGCTGGCCGGTATCGCCTTGATGCTCGGTACTGTGGTGCTGATCAAGATGAAGCGTCAGCGCTACATCTGGGTCACCCTGGTGCCGGCCGTGTGGCTGCTGATCTGTACCACTGCCGCAGGCCTGATCAAGCTGTTCGACCCGAACCCGGCCGTTGGCTTCCTGGCCCTGGCCAAGAAGTACAGCACTGCGCTGGACGCCGGCCAGGTACTGGCCCCGGCCAAGGACATCGGGCAGATGCAGCACGTGATCTACAACGCCTACACCAACGCGGGCCTGACGATTCTGTTCCTGCTGGTGGTGTTCAGCATCCTGTTCTTCGCCATCAAGGTCGGCTACGCCGCCTGGGGCCGCAAGGAACGCACCGACAAGGAAACCCCGTTCCAGGCGCTGCCTGACGCGTAAACGAGAGGACTGCAGCTATGTTCAACGACCTGGGTCGACTGGGTAAGTACCTGGGGCAGGCAGCCCGCCTGATGGTCGGCATGCCCGACTACGACAACTATGTCGAACACATGCAGAACAAGCACCCGGACAAACCGGTGATGAGCTACGAGGCGTTCTTCCGTGAACGCCAGGAAGCGCGTTACGGTGGCAAGTCCGGGCCCAAGTGCTGTTGAGCCTGCAACACCTGTGAACCTGTGGGAGCCCGGGCAGCCGGGCTCCCACATTCATTTTCAGCTTCAGGAGCTTTTTGCGTGCAATCGCCTATTCCCGTCACCGTACTGACCGGCTTTCTGGGTGCCGGCAAGACCACCTTGCTCAAGCACATGCTCAAGGCCGAGCACGGCCTGAAGATCGCCGTGATCGAGAACGAGTTCAGCGAGGCCGGTATCGACAGCCAGCTGCTGGGCGACGAGCCGGTGCAGGTCATGACCCTGGCCAACGGCTGCGTGTGCTGCAGCATCCATGGCGACCTCACCCGCGCCCTGTACCTGCTGCTGGAGCGCCTGGACGCCGGCGAGATCGCCTTCGACCGCCTGGTGATCGAATGCACCGGGCTTGCCGACCCTGCACCGGTTGCGCAGACCTTTTTCATCGACGAGGACCTGCGTGATCGCTACATCCTCGACGGCATCATCACCCTGGTCGACGCCGCCCATGCCGAGCTGCACCTGACCCAGGCCATTGCCCAGGCCCAGGTCGGGTTTGCCGACCGCCTGCTGCTGAGCAAGACCGACCTGGTCGAACCTGCGGCGGTGGATGCCCTGCGCGAGCGCCTGTCGCGCATCAACGGCCGTGCCGCCATTCGTGTGGTCGAACAGGGGCGCATCGACCTGGCCGAACTACTCGATGTGCGCGGTTTCAACCTCAATAGCGACCTGGGCGCCAGCCTCAAGCCGGCCCTGCGCCCGGTGCTCAAGCCGGCCACCCCGGACCGTATCTCGACCTTGGTGTTGCGCACCGACACCCCGCTGGACATCGACCGCCTCAGCGACTTCATGAACGCGCTGCTGGAAACCCACGGCAAGCAATTGCTGCGTTACAAGGGCGTGCTGAACATTGCCGGGGACGATCGTCGCCTGGTGTTTCAGGGCGTGCTCAAGCTCTACGGCTTTGACTGGGATGCCGAATGGGCAGCAGGCGAGGCCCGCGAAAGCGTGCTGGTGTTCATTGCCGATGACCTGCCCGAGGCTACGATTCGGGCTGGGTTCGAGGCTTTGAGCAGGGCTTGAGCCGGTGAGGTGCCTGGGCCGCGAACCAGGCCGGCCATGAACTGCGGTGGCGGGTTTGCACTTCGATGCACGGGATCAGCCGCTCGGTGAGCACAGCCGTCTGCCGCGCAGCCTTGGCGGTGCGGTACTTGACGCTGTGGATGCATTCGCGGTCGCCGAATTCGCAGCGGTTCAGCGAGGTACCGCCGCAGGGGCCGTTGGCCAGGCCCTTGGGGCAGGTTTCCGGGCAGATGTAGAGGGTGTCTTCGAGGCGGCAGCGGCCGCAGGTGTCGCAGCCCACCAGCGGTCGCTTCAGCGCACGCTCCACCCCGTGCAGCACGCGCGCACCGCGGGCTGTTGCCCACAACGGTTGGCGAACGGCCCAGCCGAATGCCTGGCTCAGCCAGTTGCTGCGGCTGAACAGCAAGGCATGGGACGCGTGCAGCAGGTGGTACCGCGCCTTCTCTTTGTTCGACGCGCTGACCTTCGACTCGCCCTGGCGCCAGCTCGCTGACGGCGGATGAAAGACCACGGCAGGCAGGCCGGGCACCTGCCAACTGGCCGCCCAGGCTGGCGCCCACTGTTCCAGTGAGTGGATCTGCGCTTGCCAGTGTTCGATGCGTTGTTCCAGGGCCAACAGCTGCTTGAGTTCGTGAATGCCCGACACGTGCACCCCGGCGTAGCCCATCAGTTTTACACCAATCACCTGCAGCGCCAGCCGGTCGACGCTGCGCGCCTGGGCGTGGGCCTTGGACACGGCTGCTTCCGCTTCGAGCATGTCGCGCATGGACGGCGTGACCGTCACGCCAGCCACGTGATCGAGCATTGCGGCGCGGCCATGGGTAAGGCTCATCAGGCAGGCCAGCAAGGGTTTCGGGTGCGGCTGGCGGTTCATCCAGGTTTGGGCTTCCTGGTGCTTGCTGGCATCGAAGCCCAGTTGCAGGGTCAGAAAGTCGGCGCCCGCAGCCAGTTTTTTCTCGGCCTTGAAGTACTGCGCGCCGCCTTCTTCCTCGCAGTACTTGAATGGGTTGAGCGCGGCACCGAGCAACCAGTGTGGGCAAGCCTGGCGCGCGAGCTGCAGGGCGGCCACCGATTCCAGGTAGCGCACCGGGCGCTCTGCGGGTTGATGCCCAGGCAGGCGGTCGCCAGTGAGCAGCAGCAGTTGGTCAAGCCCGTCGGCATCCATGCGTTGCAGTTGCGCCAGCAAGTGGTGCCGTTCGCGGTCCTTGCCAGAAAAGTGCGGCAGGGCAGGCACGGGTGAGCTGAAGCTGGCGAGGGCGTCCAGGGGCGACAGGTCCAGTGGGCTGCCGACGCGATCACCGATGGCCAGGGTCATCGGCCAGCCACACAGGTGCGCACGGGCCATGATCGCTTCCATGGCGGCGAAACGTTCCGCCGAGGGCTTGGGGACGAACTCCATGACGCAGACGAAGGTTTTTTCGTGCAGCGCCGTTTTCAGCAGGCTCATGGATCGGGCACCGGGTTGGGGCAGGGTGGCATTGTGCGGCAAAGGGCCGATGGGGTCATGTCCGGATGCGTAGGGTGCTGCTCTGAACGAGACATGCAGGTGGACACATCAACATGAGTAAATCTTGATTTCATATCAAATTAAATGAGTTTGTCTCAGCGCTCGTTGGTCCCGAAAATGCCCATATTCATTTAGACATTCTGAGGCACGAGACATGGCACTGGCACATTCCCTGGGCTTTCAACGCATCGGCCATGATCGCGATCTGAAAAAAGCCCAGGAAGCCTTCTTGCAAGGTGAACTCGACGAAGCCGGCCTGCGCGCTGTGGGCCGCGCGCTGCGTGCCAGCCATTGGCAGGTGCAAAAGGACGCCGGCATCGAGCTGCTGCCGGTGGGCGATTTCGCCTGGCACGACCAGGTGCTGACCCATTCGCTGACCTTCGGTGTCGTCCCGCAGCGCTTTCGCAGCCACGATGGTGCCAAGCCTACTTTGCAAACCTTGGTCGCCATGGCGCGAGGCACGACCGAGCGCAGCGACAGCGGCGGTGCCCACGCCCAGGAAATGGCCCGCTGGTTCGACAGCAACTATCACTACCGGGTACCGGAATTCACCGCCGACCAACAGTTTGCCCTGAGCTGGGAGCAGCTGTTCGAAGAGGTCGAAGAAGCCAAGGCCCTGGGCCATGCGGTCAAACCCGTGCTGATCGGCCCGCTGACCTATCTGTGGCTGGGCAAGGCCCAAGGCGCCGACGTCGACAAGTTGGAGCTGGTCGACCGGTTGTTGCCGCTGTACGACGAAATCTTCAACCGCCTGGCCGCACAGGGCGTTGAATGGGTGCAGATCGACGAGCCGATCCTGGTGCTGGATTTGCCGCAAGACTGGAAAAACGCCTACGAGCGCGTTTACAACATCCTGCAACGTGCGCCGCTGAAGAAACTGATCGCCACCTACTTTGGGGGCCTCGAAGAAAACCTGGGCCTGGCGGCGAACCTGCCCGTCGATGGCCTGCACATCGACCTGGTGCGTGCGCCAGACCAGTACCCGACCCTGCTCGACCGCCTGCCGGCTTACAAGATCCTGTCGTTGGGCCTGGTCGACGGCTCTAGTGTCTCGGCCTGCGACCTGGAAAAAGCCCTGGCTGTGTTGCAGCACGCGGCCGAACGCCTGGGTGACCGCCTGTGGGTCGCGCCGTCCTGCTCGCTGTTGCACAACCCATTGGGGCTGGCCTGTGAAGACCAGCTCGACGCCGAGCGCAAAGGCGGGTTGGCCTTCGCCGTGCAGAAGTGCCAGGAAGTGGCCGCGCTGAGCAAAGCGCTCGACGCGCCAGAGGCTGCCCGCGCGTTGCGCGCCACGGCTTGATCATCGGGCCGCTACGGGTGCTTATAATGCCGGCTCGAAAGGTAATCGACAGGGAATGATGCGATGAGAGTTCTGGTAGTTGGCGCCAGCAAGGGGCTGGGCAAGGCCTTCATGGAAGGGCTGGGCAAACCGGGCGATACGCTGATCGGCGTGTCCCGCTCGCGCCCCGAGCGGGTGGTGGCCAGCAAGGATGTCGAGGTGCAGTGGATCGCGGCCGACCTCGCTCAGCCGGCCGCCGCCGTCGAGGCCATTGCCCAGGCGCTGGCGGGCGGTGGCGTGGATACCCTCATCTACAACCTCGGGCTGTGGGAAGCCGAGGCGTTTGCCGAGCACTACAGCTTTCTTGCCGACCGCGATGCCGAACTGCAAGGCATGGTCGACTGCAACATCACGGCCACCATCCTGCTGATCAAGCGCTTGCTGCCGATGCTGCTCGAAAGCGAAAAGCCACGGATCCTGCTTACCGGTTCCACCTCGGGTCTGCCGCAAAGCGGGCGCCCTGAAGTGACCTTTGCCGCGTCCAAGTTCGCCCTGCGCGGTATTGCCGAAGCCTTGCGTGAAGGGTATCGCGAGCAGGGGCTTGGTGTGACGTGCCTGAACCTGGGCTACCTGAACACCGAGGATGGCTTGGATGTGCCAGTGGCAGAAGCCGCGGCGCGCGGGGAAGGGGGGCTGATTCCGCTGCACGATGTGGTGCTGGTGGTGCGCACGATGCTGGAACTGTCGGCGGCCAGTTATGTGCGTGAGCTGACACTGCCAGCGATTGCCGATGAGCGCTTCTGAGTAACCAGCCCGGCCTCTTCGCGGGTTTGTTCGCGAAGGGGCCGAGCCTGCAGGCATCAATGACGGATCAACGCTCGATCGCCAGCGCTACCCCCTGGCCACCCCCAATGCACAACGTGGCGAGCCCTTTCTTGGCATCTCGCTTGATCATCTCGTGCAACAGGGTCACCAGCACCCGGCACCCCGACGCACCGATCGGGTGGCCCAGGGCAATCGCCCCGCCATTCACATTGACCCGCGCCGCATCCCATTCCAGGGCCTTGCCCACCGCCAACGCCTGTGCGGCAAAGGCCTCGTTGGCTTCGATCAGGTCCAGGTCCGCCAGCTGCCAGCCCGCCTTGTCCAGGCAGCGTTGGGTAGCCGAAACCGGGCCAATACCCATGATCGCCGGATCCACGCCCGCGCTGGCATAGGCCGCGATCTTCGCCAGCACCGGCAAGCCCAGGGCCTTGGCCTTGGCGGCACTCATCAGCAATACGGCAGCGGCGCCATCATTGAGGCTGGAAGCATTGCCGGCCGTCACGCTGCCCTCTTTCTTGAAGGCTGCGCGCAACTTGCCCAGAGACTCGGCAGTGGTACCTGGGCGGGGTTGTTCGTCGCGCTCGAAGACCGTGGGCTCGCCCTTTTTCTGCGGCATCACGATCGGCGTGATCTCGTCCCTGAATCGGCCGGCCTCGATCGCGGCCACGGCCTTGCGCTGGGACTCGGCGGCGAAGGCGTCCTGTTGTTCACGGCTGAGGCCGTACTTGTCCACCAGGTTCTCGGCGGTAATGCCCATGTGGTAGTCGTTGAAGGCGTCCCACAGGCCGTCGGTGATCATGCTGTCGACCAGTTGACCGTGGCCCATGCGCTGGCCGGTGCGGGCCGAAGGCATGACGTAGGGGGCCAGGCTCATGTTTTCCTGGCCGCCGGCAATCACCACCTCGGCGTCACCGCAACGAATAGCCTGGGCTGCCAGGTGCAGGGCCTTGAGGCCCGAGCCGCAGACCTTGTTGAGCGTCAGCGCGGGCACGCTGTAGGGCAGGCCGGCCTTGATCGCGGCCTGGCGGGCTGGGTTCTGGCCGGCGCCGGCGGTGAGTACCTGGCCGAGGATCACTTCGTCGACCAGGGCAGGGTCCAGTTGGGTCTGTTCCAGCAGGCGCTTGATCACGGCTGCGCCGAGGTCGACGGCGGGCACTGTGGCCAAGGCGCCCTGGAAGCTGCCGATGGCGGTACGGGTGGCGGCGACGATGACCACGTCGTTCATGTTGTTGTTCTCCGTGCAAGGGTGGGCGCCGCGAGGGCAGGATGTTGTCAGCATCGGCGGGTTTGGTTCATTTGTTAAGTTTGTTTTTCTTTGTGATTGTTCTGGAAAGCAAATGAATGATGCCGGCCCAGCAGGCAAGGCGCTGACCCTGGTCTAAGCTGGATGTCGTGCTGTTTCACTCAACGCAACGGAGCTCATGGCCATGCGCATCTTGATCGCTCTTACCCTCCTGATCGGCAGCAGCACAGCATTCGCCGCCACCCAGTGCACCACTGCAGACAAAAGCACCTGGCAAGACCCGGGCAAGTTCCAGGCCCAGCTCAAGGATCAGGGCTACAAGATCAGCAAGTTCAAGGTCACTAAAGGCAACTGCTACGAAATCTATGGTTTCGACAAGGATGGCCGCAAGATCGAGATCTACCATGACCCGGTCAGCGGCAAGGCGGTCAAGACCGAGTACCACGATTGAAGGCCCGCCGCACGGTACAGCTGTGGGACCCGCTCCTGCGGCTGTGCCACCTGTCGTTGGCCACGGTGTACTTCGCGGATTATTTTTTCAATGAAGAGGGCGACGACTGGCACCAGTGGCTGGGCTATTACGGGTTGGCGTGCGTGATGTTGCGCCTGGTCTGGGGCTTCGTCGGGCCGCAAAGCGCGCGCTGGGCCGACTTCTGGCCGACCCCGGCACGCCTGGCCGCCCACGCCCGCGCGCTGATAAGCGGGCAGCCCTACCATCGCCTGGGGCATTCGCCGATCGGCGCCCTGGTGATGCTGCTGATGCTCACCGGCATCGCGGGCCTGGGCCTGACCGGTTGGGCGTCGCAAGAGGTCGACGCCCTGTGGGGCGCCGACTGGCCGATGAGCCTGCACAGCTTTCTGGCCGACGCGGTGCTGGCGTTGGTCTGCGTGCATGTATTGGCAGCCATCGTCGAAAGCCTGCGCCTGGGCGAGAACCTGCCCTTGTCGATGATCACCGGCCGGAGACGATTACCGGAAGATCAGTGAGCGTTTTACGCTCGCGGCCACCTACACCGCCGGGCACTGATGGGTCGCGCAATAGATGCCGTCACCCCCTGCCGCAATGGCGCTCGATGCCCCGACGCTCTTCAAAATCCCACACAGTAGAGCCTGTAGGCTGGGCGGTGAAACTTACGAATTGCTTTGTGCAAGAAACAACCTAATCCGTAACAGAGGGACATATAAAATGGCAAACGAACGCACTACCTCCGTGTGGGACGCGTTGGTTGACTCGCCAGAAGACGCCGAGAACCTTCGGGTACGCGCAAAGCTAATGCGTATCCTTACCAAGACAGTTAAGTCTTGGGACCTCCCACAGAAAGATGCAGCACGTCAGCTGCACGTAACACAGCCGCGTTTGAGCGAGCTGCTGAATGGGAAAATCGACAAATTTTCCCTGGATGCTCTGGTGAACATGCTGGCCAGCGCAAATCTGGAAATTGATATCACTGTGAAGCACAAGGCGGCCTGACCAGGCGGTTGAAAGCAATAGGGCTGGCCATTTTTAGTTGTGCGCCAGGCATGGCGCGTTGCGTGTTAGTGCAACAGGACGATCCACTGGCGCAGCCGTTTCTGCAGTGGCTGAAAGCGGTACTCGGCGGCAACCTGGGTTTTGTATACCCCCAATCACCCCGTAATATGTGTCGGATAACCGGCGGGGGTAGTCTCACCCTCTGATCAATCGGAATCGCCCGTGGCGGCGCTTCCCTGGCATAAACCTGACGAGGTACAGACATTGGCCATCATTCATCCTAAGGTCCGCGGTTTCATCTGCACCACGACCCATCCGAAGGGCTGCGAGCTCAACGTCCGTGACCAGATCGAAGCCACCCGCAAGCTGGGCGTGCGCGAGGATGGCCCGAAGAAGGTCCTGGTGATTGGTGCTTCCAGCGGCTACGGCCTGGCGGCCCGCATCACCGCAGCGTTCGGCTTCAAGGCCGACACCCTGGGCGTGTTCTTCGAAAAAGCAGGTACCGAGACCAAGGCCGGTACTGCGGGCTGGTACAACTCCGCCGCCTTCGACAAGTTTGCCAAGGCCGAAGGCCTGTACAGCAAGTCGATCAACGGTGATGCGTTCTCCGATGAGGCCCGTGCCAAGGTCATCGAGCTGATCAAGAACGAAATGGGTGGCAAGGTCGACCTGGTCATCTACTCCCTGGCCTCCCCCGTGCGCAAGCTGCCGCAAACCGGTGAAGTGATTCGCTCGGCGCTCAAGCCTATCGGCCAGCCTTACAAGTCGACCGCCATCGACACCAACAAGGACACCATCATCGAGGCCAGCATCGAGCCGGCTTCCGAGCAGGAAATCGCTGACACCGTCACCGTCATGGGTGGCCAGGACTGGCAGCTGTGGATCGATGCCCTGGCCGGTGCCGACGTGCTGTCCGAAGGCGCCCGCACCGTGGCCTTCAGCTACATCGGTACCGAGATCACCTGGCCGATCTACTGGCACGGTGCCCTGGGCAAGGCCAAGCAGGACCTGGACGAAACCGCGCTGCGCCTTGACCAGAAACTGGCCGGCGAAATCAAGGGCGGCGCCAATGTGGCCGTGCTGAAGTCGGTGGTCACCCAGGCCAGCTCGGCCATTCCGGTGATGCCGTTGTACCTGTCGATGGTCTTCAAGATCATGCAGGAGAAGGGTGTTCACGAGGGTACCCAGGACCAGCTGGACCGCATGTTCCGTGATCGCCTGTACCGTGCAGACGGTGCCCCGGCCGCAGTCGACGAGAAGAGCCGCCTGCGCCTGGACGACTGGGAGCTGCGTGATGACGTGCAGGACGCCTGCAAGGCCATGTGGCCGCAAGTCACCACCGAGAACCTGTTCGAGCTGACCGACTATGCCGGTTACAAGAAGCAGTTCCTCAACCTGTTCGGCTTCGAGCGCGCTGACGTCAACTACGACGAAGACGTGGCCACCGATGTGAAGTTCGACTGCATCGAGCTGTAAGCACGGCTGAAACATGAGGGGGCTGTACCGCCCTCTTCGCCGGGCAAGCCCGCTCCCACCGGTGCTCCACAAGGCTTTGGCTCAATGGGGATCCTGTGGGAGCGGGCTTGCCCCGCGAAGAGGCCGGTACAGCCCCCGATTTTTTTGCTAGCGTTGGCGCACTACAACAGGACGCGCGCCATGAGCAGCCTCACCCAACCGGCCACCGCCTTTCGCCACACCGCAGCCGACGGCTACAGCCTCGGCGGCTTCTGCTGGCGCCACGCCCAGCCCAACCCCCTGCGCCCGCTGGTGATCATCAACGCCGCCACCTCTGTGCGTTGCCGCTATTACGCCCGCTTTGCCGACTACCTGTTCGCCCATGGCTGCGATGTGCTGACCTACGATTACCGAGGCATCGGCGAATCACGGCCGCCGTCACTGCGTGGCTTCCAGGCGTCCTGGAGCGACTGGGGCCGGCTGGACTTCGAAGCCATGCTGGCCCACGCCGCGCAGGCGTTTCCCGGGCAACCGGTGGACGTGGTGGGGCATAGCTTCGGCGGTTGCGCGGTGGGGTTGGCACCGTCTGCCGGGCAGGTCAGGCGGGTGGTGATGGTGGGTGCGCAATTCGCCTACTGGCGCGATTACGCCGCTGATCAGCGTTGGCGGCTGTTCGGTAAATGGCATCTGGTGATGCCTTTGCTGACCCGTGCGTTCGGCTACTTCCCCGGCAAGCGCCTGGGCTGGATGGAAGACACGCCGGCCGGGGTGGTGCACGACTGGACGACCCGTACGCCACGCTATGAGCACCGGCCAAGCGGGCGCCGGTTGCAGGGGGTGCCGTTTGCACAGGTGCGGGGGGCGACGCTGGCAATCAGCCTGACCGATGACCCGTTTGGCACCGTGGCGGCTACAGAGCGATTGCTAGGGTACCTGCAGGGGGCTGAGCGTCAGCACCTGCGTATTGCACCTGTGGATATCTCGGTCGAGAAAATTGGCCATTTTGCGTTTTTCCATGACCGCTTTCGGGGCAGCCTGTGGCCGATTGCCTTGGCGTGGTTGCAGCAGGGCGGCTTGCCCGAAGAGGTGCCGGGGACGGTCATCAAATAACAGGGATCGGGTAACGTTTGTAGGCGCGGCCTCGCGTCGCGAAGAGGGCCGCAAAGCGGCCCCAGCACGCTCAAGCCTTACGCGAAAGTGGCTGCCCGGTGAACTTCACCCCAGCCAGGCCATGCGCGATCAGCGCACGGATATTGCCATGGTCGCTGCCCTCAGGCGTGGCCACCACATCGCGATAATGCTCACCAAAGGCCAACAGGGCCTCTTCATCGCTCAAGCCCTCCAGCAGCGCCAGCCCCAGGGTCTTGCACGAGCCTTCGTTCTGCCCGGCGGCATTTTCCACGCCGCCGTTGTTGAAGGCCTGTGGCTGATAGCTGTAGTGGGCGGCGATGAACGCCAAGGTATCGGCAAAGACGTGTTCGCCGCTTTTCAGGCTGGCGCGCAGGGTGTTCAGATCAGTCACGAGGTTTTCCTTTTTCGAACGCCGCGTGTTGTTCGGCGCTGGCTTCTTTCTGGTATTGGGCTTTCCACTCGGCGTAGGGCATGCCGTACACCGCTTCGCGGGCGTCATCCAGGCTGACATCGACCTGGCGCTCGTCGGCAGCGGCCTTGTACCACTTGGACAGGCAGTTGCGGCAGAAGCCGGACAGGTTCATCAGGTCGATGTTCTGCACGTCGGTGCGTTTTTGCAGGTGGTCGACCAGGCGCCGGAACGCGGCGGCTTCGAGTTCGAGCTGTTGTTGCGGGGTCATGGGCTTCTCTCAGGTCATGCGATTCTTCAGGTGGCGGCCACCGTTGATGACCACCTGGCTACCGGTACTGTACTGGCTTTCGAGCAGGTATTTGACCGTCTCGATCAGCGGGCCGGCGCCGGGCTCGAATTCCAGCAGGGCCTTTTTCAGGGTCTGCTGGCGGTAGGCTTCGTCACCCCCTTCCTTGAGGATCAGCAGCCCGGGCAGGATACCGTTGACGTGCACCTTGGGCGCGTACTTTTCGGCGAACGACAGCACCATGTTCTGCAGCGCGGCCTTGGTGGCGGCGTAGCCAATGTGGCTCTTGCTGCCCCGCGAAGAGGTTTCGTCGCAAATGTGGATGATGTCGGCCTTGCCCACGCTGCCTGCCTTGCCCAGCATCTCGCCGAGGGCCAGATTGAGGTGGTACGGCGCTTCGACGTGCAGGCGGAACATGGTGTCGAGGTTGGCCAGGCCATCGTCAAGCCACAGGGACGCGTTGTGGATGATCGCGCGCAAGCCGTCGTAGTGGCCTTGCAGGTAGTCGATCAGCGCCTGGCGGTCGGCAGCCTGGCACAGGTCGGCCTGGAACTGCACGATGTTGGGGTGTGCGGATTGCGGCTGCAGGCTGCGGCTGGCACTGACCACCGTATGGCCGGCTTGCGCCAGTTCGAGGGCCAGGGCCAACCCGACGCGCTGGCTGGCTCCGGTAACGAGAATTGGGCTGTTCATGTTCGGGGCGGTCAACTTGTCTGTCCTTTCGTTGCCGCCCAGCATACCCGAACTGTTTCCTTCTTGTAGACCAGCCCTCAGCGGCTGCGCAGGGCTGCAGCAGTAGCTGGGGCGGCATGCAGCCAGCCCGCCAGCAGGCGTGTGGAGAGGGGGATGAACAGGTACACCATCACAGGCGTCAGGGCCAGGGTACTGAGCATCACACGCGGCACCAGGTCCATGCCTGCCAGCCAATGCCCGAACAACAGGTTGAACAGCAACGAGACTGGGAAAAAGGCTAGCCAGATAGCGACTGCCTGCTTCCAGCGTGGCGGTTTTTGCACTCTATTGGTGCCAAACCAGTCATCGAGACCGCTTACGCGCGCTTCTTTGGGGCGTTCGAACAGCCCGTTGCCACGTTGCAGCCAGGCCCGGCGCGAGGCGGAATGTTCCCAGGCGTGCAGTGTAGGTTCGTCACTGAAGCGAAAGATGATCTGGAATTCATCGCTATCGCGAGGCGGCGCGAAGATGCCCGAACCGAGGTAGCCGGGGAAGTCGGTGGCCAGTTGCTCGCCTTCGTGGAGCCAAGCCAGCAGGGCCTGGTAGCGGCCATTGGCGGCGCGGCGCGACACCAGCAAGGTGACGGGTGGGGTAGACATCGTGTATCTCCTGGCGACGGGGCTGGCGGGTAGCTGGCCCCTTTGGCGGCGTCGCCCGGGGTGGTGGGCGACGCAGGCATGCATGCAAGAATCGGGCGCGAATTATCGCGATATGGCGTCGTACCGCAAGAGCAAAGGGGCGAACAGTTGTTAACATGCGCACTATGCTGTTCGTAGTAACATGCGCGTTCAACTTCCGCACACGGGTACTCAGTGCAGATGAGCAAACAGGGACGTACCTCGCCGATCGACGAGGGACTGCAACACCAGGAGCTGTTCCCGATTCGTGAAGTCTCCCGCCTGACGGGCGTAAACCCAGTGACCCTGCGCGCCTGGGAGCGCCGTTATGGGCTCATTCTGCCCACCCGTACCGACAGTGGCCATCGCCTGTACTCCCAAGCCGATATCGATGATATCCGCAACATCCTCGGCTGGCTGGAGCGCGGCGTTGCAGTGAGCAAGGTGGCTAGCATCCTTGTCCGTAGCCAGGCGCTGGTGGAGGATAACGGCGATGAGCAAAGTGCCCGGCTGAGATGGCGGCAGCAGATACACGAGGCGGTTCTGCGCTTTGATGGCACGCGCCTGCACCGTCTGTTCGACAAGGCGTTCGCGAGCCATTCGCTGGATCAGGTATTCGGCGAAATCTTCATGCCGGTGTGGCACGATTTGGCGGCAGGCCAGAGCGGCTACGGCCAGCGGGCCTTCGGCCAGGCCAGTGAATGGCTGTTCTTCGATCAGTTCATGCGCAGCCGCGTATTCGTGCGCTTGCAGCTATCGCGCATGCCGCGCAGCCGCAGCGTCTTGCTGGCGCCATTGGCGGGGCCTTGTCACGAGTTGGAATTGCTGGTGACGGCCTTGTTGCTGGGGTGCGATGAGGTGGAGGTAAGTGTGTTGGCGCCAGGGCAGCCTTTGCAAGAGCTGACGCTGATTTGCGAGCGGCTCAGGCCTGATGCCTTGGTGCTGTTTTCCAACCAGGCGCCGACCGCCGAGTTGAGCAAGCGCCTTGGGCGCCTGGTGGTGGGCCTTGAGTGCCCGTTGCTGCTGGCCGGTAAAGTGGCCGAGCTCGCCCAGGACAGCCTGGCAGGCAGCCCGGTAGCGTGCCTGGGGGCACAAGGCAGCGTGATGCGCCAACGGCTGCGGCAGTTTCTGGGGGGTCAGCTCGATACGTGACTGTGCAGCTCCGGGTGAGCCTGGCGATGGGCTTGCAGGATGTATTCGCGCAGGCGCTCGATCTCTTCGGCGGGGCTGCAGCTCAAATCGTAGGCCGCAAGGTCGGGGCCAATGCGCCGACGCAGCACGCCGTGCAGCTCGATAGGGGCAATGCCGGCAGGTGCAAAGCACAATTCGAAGCGCGCAGGGGCTTGTGCCAGGTCGCGGACCTCCAGCAAAGCGCCCTTGAACGAGATCTCGCGAACCCACAGGCCGCTTTGCTGATCATGTGCATCGAGCAGGGCGCTTGGCTGGTCCATGGACAAGCGCCATGGGCGCAGCATCGGGCCGTCTTCGTAGATTTCCGGGGAGCCTAACTGCAGGTGCAGGGCATGGAACTCGTCTTCCACCAGTTGCAGCGGAAAGCTGATCTGCTGGTTGTTGAACTGCGCCTGCAAGGTCACCTGCTCGTTGGCCACCAGGCGGGTGAGCAAGGTCTGAATCCGGCGGTCGCCATTGACCAGCAGGCTGGACATCGTGTCAGCCAGGTTGAACTGGGGCGAGTGCTGCATGTTCTGTATGAAATCCAGCTCGTCCTGGGTCAGGAGCGCATCTGCTTGCATGATCGAACTCGGCGGTGGCGATTTCTTCAACGGGATTGACCGTGCGAGGCGCGCTTGGTTCAGGAGCGTAGGTCAGATTTCTGACGAGCGTACATTTCTGCCAGTTCGCGCTCCAGTTCGACCTGGCGGCTGACCTTCCTTTTCGGCGACCACGATGCCGTCGTTGGACGCATCGACCATCGATTGCAGCAGTTGCGCGTTGATCATGTCCGGGCCATTGGGCGAGAAAAGGGGGCTGGTAGTTGGGTCGAGGCGGCCTTTTGCCAGCGTTGAATGCTAGTATCCTACGTTTTCACTCAGTTTCGGAATCCTCTTCCCGATGAAAGTCGCCATTATTTCCGGGTCGGTGTACGGCACCGCCGAAGAAGTCGCCCGCCATGCCGAATCGTTGCTCAAGGCTGCGGGCCATGAGGCTTGGCATGCCGCGCGTGCCACCCTGCAGGACGTAGAAGGTTTTGCCCCCGAGGCATTGCTGGCGGTGACTTCGACCACCGGCATGGGCGAGCTGCCGGACAACCTCATGCCGCTGTACAGCATGATTCGCGACACTTTGCCCGCCGCCTGGCGTGGTCTGCCGGGTGCGGTTATCGCATTGGGCGACTCCAGTTATGGTGATACGTACTGCGGCGGTGGCGAGCAGATGCGTGAGCTGTTCGCTGAGCTGGGGGTGCATGAAGTGCAGCCCATGCTGCGCCTGGATGCCAGTGAGACGGTGACCCCTGAAACCGATGCCGAACCGTGGTTGGCCTCGTTTGCGCAGGCCCTCAACGGCTAACCCGCTCCAACCTGCGATTCAACTGGCGCGCTCACGCAGCAACGCCAACCACGCCTGCGCTGCCCGTGACAAGTACGCCCCCCGCCGCCAGATGAACGCGATGTCCCAGCGCAGGTCCAGCGGCGCCTGCAGCGGCAAGCGCACCACCCCGGGGCGTTCCAGGGCCTTGGCCACCACCCGGGGCAGCAACACCACGCCCTGGCCCGCTGCCACCAACGCCACCAGAAAATCCGCCTGGCCACTGCGCCCGCCTTCTTTCGGGGTGAAGCCCTGTTGCTGGCAGGCCTTTAGCAACCGGTCATTGAGCACGAAGCTGCGCTGATACAGCAGAAACGGCGTATCGGCCAGTTGCCGCAGATGCACGCCATCCGCGCCCGCCAGCGCATGCCCGGCGGGCAGCAGGGCATCGAGTGGTTCGTTGCAGAAAGGCTGGTGCTCGAAGGCGCTGTCACTGGGCGTGAGGCTACCACCGAGTTCCAGCTCGCCGCTGCGTACCGCTTGCTCGACGCTACGGCTGCCGCCTTCAAGCAACTGGATGGTGATGTTCGGGTAGCGTTGCCGGTATTCGGCGAACAGGCCGGCGAACAGGGCATCGCTGCCCAGCATCGGCAAGCCCAGGCGCAGTTCGCCGCGAGCCATCTGGCCGAGGTCATCGAGTTCGCTGAGCAATGCCTGGCGCTGACGCAGCAGTGCTTCCCCGCGCTCCAGCACGATGCGCCCGGCCGCAGTCAGGTGCAGTTGCGAGGCTTGCCGTTCAAGCAGCGGCTGGCCCACGTCCTGCTCCAGCTGAGCCACTTGCTTGCTCACCGCCGACTGGCTGATGTGCAGGGTCTGCGCCGCCTGGGTAAAGCCCCCGCGGTGGACCACTTCGATGAAGCTGCGCAGTTGTTTGAATTCCATGTTTCCAATTCCATTCTGGAATGCAGGCCAGTCTAACAATTCGCTTCTGGCCTAGGCAGGTAAATCTTAAAATGAGGGCCTGTCGAGGTAGCCCCATGAAACCTGCGTTAGTGAAAAAAGCCCTGCGCCTGCTTGTCGAGTTGGCGACCCTCTATGCCTTGTTCCTGTTCGGCGGCCAGCTGGCTGCCTGGCTGGGCTGGCCGATCCCCGCCGGGGTCATGGGGCTGGCATTGCTTCTGCTGCTGTTCGCCAGCGGCGTGGTCAAGCCGGCCACGCTGCAACTGGGCGCCGGCTGGCTGATGGCCGAGATGTTGTTGTTCTTCATTCCGGCGCTGATGAGCCTGCTCGATTACGGCACCCTGGTGCGCGAAGAAGGTTGGCGCATTCTGTTGGTGATTGCCGTGAGCACGTTGATGGTCATGGTAGTGACCGCACTCACCGTCGAACTGGTGTGCCGCTGGAGCTTGCGCCATGAGCCTTGAACCCATGCCGTTGTTCTGGCTGGCGCTGACCTTGCTGGCGTACCTGGGCAGCCGCTGGCTGTACCGGCGCAGCGGGCGCTATGTGCTGTCTCCGCTGATCCTGGTGCCCGCATTGCTGCTGGCGGTGGCCGTACCGCTGCATACCGCCTATGCCGAATACGCCCGCAACACCCATTGGCTGATGGCCGTGCTCGGCCCGGTGACCGTGGCGTTCGCCGTGCCCATATGGCAACAGCGGGCGCTGCTGGCGCGTCACTGGCCGGCGCTGATGATGGGCATGCTGGCTGGCAGCACGGCCTCGATCGCCAGCTCGTGGGGGTTGGCCCACCTGCTGGCGCTGGACAATGCAACCAGCCTGTCGCTGGTGCCGCGCTCGATCACCACGCCGTTTGCCATGCCGCTGGCCCACGATTTGGGCGGCGTGCCGGAACTGACTGCGGTGTTCGTGATGTTCACTGGGGTACTGGGCGCCCTGTTCGGCGGTGTGCTGCTGCGCTGGTTGCCGTTGCGTACCGCGCTGGCGCGGGGCGCGTTGTTCGGGGTGGGCGCGCATGGTGCCGGAGTCAGCAGGGCGCAGGAAATGGGCCGCGAAGAAGGTTCCGTGGCCGGCCTGGTCATGGTCCTGACCGGGTTGCTGAACCTGTTCGCCGCACCGCTGCTGGCCATGCTGCTCTGACCGTTCGTGCCACTGACTCGCAAGGTCATCAAGCTGGCTGGCAACGCAAGTTTCAGCCCATGGGCTGCTGGCTAGACTCAGCCTCGACATAGAGAGCACATGTAAGTGCCGAGGTAACATGCAATGACCGCAGCCTTGCCCTATTCCGTCAACACAACTCCACCGGGACCGATCTGATGCCTTTGGCCGAAATTCCATTGTGCGTCTGGCGTACCCGGGGACAGAGTTTCATCTTCCGGGGCCAGAGCATCCGCTACTGGACCGCAGGGCAAGGAGAGCCCCTGCTTCTGTTACATGGCTTCCCCACCGCCAGCTGGGACTGGCACTACCTATGGACGCCTTTGGCGCAGCGTTTTCGGCTGATTGCCTGCGACATGCTCGGCTTTGGCGATTCGGCCAAGCCGGTCAACCATGCCTACAGCCTGATGGAACAGGCAGACCTGCAACAAACGTTGCTTGCCCATCTCAAGGTCAACCAGCCTGTGCACCTGCTGGCCCATGACTATGGCGGCAGCGTGGCCCAGGAGCTGCTGGCGCGGCACCACGAGCAGCGAGCGAACATCGCCAGTTGCGTGTTTCTCAACAGCGGGCTGTTCCCCGAGAGCTACCGGATGCTGCTGATCCAGAAGCTGTTGCTCAGCCGCCTGGGCTGGCTGGTGGGGCGCTCGTTCGGGCGGGACGACCTGGTGCGCAACGTGTCGCAGGTCTATGGCCCCTGCACCCACCCGAGTGAAAGCGCGCTGGATGATTGCTGGAGCCTGATCGCCGCCAACCGGGGCACGCGTATCTTGCACAAGCTGGTCGGCTACTTGCCGGAGCGCACCGTGCATCGCGAGCGTTGGGTGGGTGCGTTGCAACGCGAGGGGGTGCCACTGCGTTTCATCAACGGTGTGGTCGACCCGGTGTCTGGCGGGCGCATGGTCGAGCGCTACCGGCAACTGGTGCCGCAGCCGGATACCGTGCTGCTGCAGGGCATCGGGCATTACCCGCATACCGAAGCGCCGGTGCAGGTGCTGCGGCATTACCTGGCCTTTCGTGAGCAACCGCTGAGTTTCTTGCAGCAGAAGGTGGCGTGGTCTTGATGGGGCTTGCCCCTCCCAGCCCTCAGGCGATCACCCAAAAAAAAGGCCGCTGCAATCGCAGCGGCCAATCGAGACGTTAGATCAAGGAGCTTCAAAATCTACGTCGGTGAACCTCGCAGGCCTGAAAGGCGGGGGGTAGTGCCCTTCATGCCGGCCAGTGAGACAAGAATAAGCGCTTGATCCCTCGGGAAAAATAGCCGCCTATGACATTCACCTTTACGTTTCGGGCAATAGTCCCCACTTCGCTCAACCCGCAGGCGCATACCCCATTCGCCAACTGGTATCCCGCGCAGCCGCCAACAATCTCTGCGCCGCAGGGCCATGTTCGTCAGCATGGAATATCGACGTCGGCCCCACCACAGTCATCACCGCAGCGATCTGCCCCATGGCATTGAACACCGGTGCCGACAGCGCATCCACACCTGGCATCAGCAGGCCATGCACATGGTGCAGGCCACGCACGCGAATGCCTTCCAGCAAGGCTGCGTAGTCGCAGGCTTGGTGCTGCAGCGCAGTCAGCTCCCGGTCGCGCAAGTCGATGGTTTCGCGTTCTGGCAGATAGGCGGCGAACACCAGCCCGGTGGACGAGCTGAGCAGCGGCAGCACAGAGCCTATCTGGGTCACCACCGTGATCGCGCGCACCGCCGGTTCAATGCTGACCACCGTCGCGCCCTGGTTGCCCCATACGGCAATAAAGCAGCTTTCGTTGAGCTCATCGCGCAACTGCGACAGCGGCAGCGCCGCGATCTTCAGCACATCGATGCTGGCCAACGCCGCCAACCCCACGCGCAACGCTTCACGCCCCAGGCCATAGTGGTTGGTGGCCGCATCCTGTTCGGCGAAACCGCTGGCGATGAGCGCCTGCAGGTAGCGATGCACCTTGCTCGCCGGCATCTGCACATGCTCTGCCAGGCGTGACAGCGACGTGGAGGGGGCGAGTTCGGCGAGTGCCTTGAGAATATCGGTGCCGACTTCCGCCGAGCGGACCTTCTGCTTGCCGTTATCAGTGGGTGAGCTGGCTTTGGCCATGGGCATGGGCTTCCGGATTCGTCGAGTGGCGCCTTTATAGCTTGACGCCTTGTCCGTAGCAAATTACGTTATTCGTAATCTGATTACGATAAAAACAATGCAGACGTGCTGCCACCCCAGTGCCTGACCCCGGAAACCGCCGGGCCAGGTCAGCAGCCAGCTGCCAGCAACGGCTCTGCCAGAGCCCGGAGGCATCGATGAACCGCGACACGTCCCCCGACCTTCACTACCTGAGCGGCTTCGGCAACGAGTTTGCCAGCGAAGCACTGCCTGGCGCCTTGCCGGTCGGCCAGAACTCGCCGCAAAAAGCCCCCTATGGGTTGTATGCCGAACTGCTTTCGGGCACGGCCTTCACCATGAGCCGCAGTGAGTTGCGTCGCACCTGGCTGTATCGCATCCGCCCGTCTGCATTGCACCCCCGTTTCGAACGCCTGGCGCGCCAGCCACTGGCTGGGCCGCTGGGTGCGGTCACGCCCAACCGCCTGCGCTGGAACCCGCAACCGATCCCGGCCGAACCCACCGACTTCATCGAAGGCTGGGTGCCGATGGTGGCCAATGCGCCAGCGGACAAGCCGGCGGGTGTGAGCATTTACATCTACAGCGCCAACCGCTCCATGGAGCGCGTGTTCTTCAATGCCGACGGCGAACTGCTGCTGGTGCCGGAACAGGGCCGCCTGCGGATCGCCACCGAGCTTGGGATCATGGACGTCGAGCCTTTGGAAATCGCGGTGATCCCGCGGGGTATGAAGTTTCGCATCGAACTGCTCGATGGCCAGGCTCGTGGCTACCTTGCCGAAAACCATGGCGCGCCGCTGCGTATACCGGACCTCGGGCCGATCGGCAGCAATGGCCTGGCCAACCCGCGTGACTTCCTCACCCCGGTGGCGCACTACGAAGAGGCCGAAGGCCCCGTGCAACTGGTGCAGAAGTTTCTTGGCGAACACTGGGCCTGCGAGCTGCAGCATTCGCCGCTGGACGTGGTCGCCTGGCACGGCAGCAACGTGCCCTACAAATACGACCTGCGCCGCTTCAACACCATTGGCACGGTCAGCTTCGACCACCCCGACCCGTCCATCTTCACGGTGCTGACCTCGCCCACCAGCGTGCATGGCCTTGCCAACATGGACTTCGTGATCTTCCCGCCGCGCTGGATGGTGGCCGAGAACACCTT
Source organism: Pseudomonas sp. Irchel s3f19 (assembly GCF_900187555.1). Taxonomy (NCBI): domain Bacteria; kingdom Pseudomonadati; phylum Pseudomonadota; class Gammaproteobacteria; order Pseudomonadales; family Pseudomonadaceae; genus Pseudomonas; species Pseudomonas sp. Irchel s3f19. The sequence continues at coordinate 70,775 of NZ_FYDW01000004.1, forward strand.
CCGTCCACCCTGGTTCCACCGCAACCTGATGAACGAGTTCATGGGCCTGATCCAGGGTGCCTACGATGCCAAGGCCGAGGGCTTCCTGCCTGGCGGCGCCTCGCTGCACGGGGTCATGAGCGCCCACGGCCCGGACGCCGATACCTGCGACAAGGCCATCGCCGCCGACCTTGCGCCGCACAAGATCGACAACACCATGGCCTTCATGTTCGAGACCAGCCAAGTGCTGCGTCCGAGCCGCCATGCACTCGAATGCCCGCAATTGCAGGCCGACTACGATAGTTGCTGGGCCACCTTGCCGAGCACCTTCAACCCGAACCGGAGATAACCCATGAACCAGACCGCCATTACCCGTAGCTGGGTCGAGCATGCCAACGGGCACAGCGATTTCCCGCTGCAGAACCTGCCGTTGGGCATCTTCAGTCGGCCGGGTGAAGCGCTGCGCTGCGGCGTGGCCATCGGCGATGCCATTCTTGACCTCGAGGCAGTACTTGCCGCGGGGCTGTTCGAAGGTGAAGCCAAGGCGGCGGCAGAAGCCACCCGCGGCGGTGCGCTGAACGCCTTCTTTGCCCTCGGCCGTGGCGCCCGTGTGGCCCTGCGCGAGCGCTTGCTGGTACTGCTCGGCGAACACAGCGAACACCAGTCGGCGCTCAACGCCGCGCTGTACCCGGCCGCTGATTGCCAACTGCATGTACCGGCCCGCATCGGCGACTACACCGATTTCTATGTCGGCATCGAACACGCCAAAAACGTGGGCAAGCTGTTCCGCCCGGACAACCCGCTGCTGCCCAACTACAAGCACGTGCCAATCGGTTATCACGGCCGTGCGTCGACCATCCGTCCGTCCGGTACCGATGTGCGCCGCCCCAAAGGCCAGACCTTGCCGGCCGGGCACAGCGAGCCGAGCTTCGGCCCCTGCGCACGCCTGGACTACGAGCTGGAGCTGGGTATCTGGATCGGCCAGGGCAACGGCATGGGCCAGTCGATCCCGGTGGGTGATGCCGCCGAGCATGTGGCCGGCTTCTGCCTGCTCAACGACTGGTCGGCGCGTGATATCCAGGCCTGGGAATACCAGCCACTGGGGCCGTTCCTGTCCAAGAGTTTCATTACCAGCGTTTCGCCCTGGGTGGTGACCGCCGAAGCCCTCGAGCCGTTCCGCACGGCACAACCGGCGCGCCCGCAAGGCGATCCGCAGCCGTTGTCCTACCTGATGGACGCGCGTGACCAGGCTAATGGCGCATTTGATATCGAGCTTGAAGTGCTGCTGCTCACCGAGCGCATGCGCGAGCAAGGCCTTGCCGCTCACCGCCTGACCCTGAGCAACACCCGCAGCATGTACTGGACCGTGGCGCAGATGGTGGCCCACCACAGCGTCAACGGTTGCCAGCTGCAACCGGGCGACCTGTTCGGGTCGGGCACGCTGTCGGGCGCAACGCCGGGCTCCTTTGGCAGCCTGCTGGAGATCACCGAGGGCGGCAAGCTGCCGGTGGAACTGGCCAGCGGCGAGGTGCGCAAGTTCCTCGAAGACGGCGACGAGATCATCCTGCGCGCCCGGTGCACGCGTGATGGCGTGGCCAGCATTGGCTTCGGCGAATGCCGCGGCACTGTCATCGCGGCCAACTGAGGGGGCAGGGGTATGGAGCTGTACACCTACTACCGTTCCACCTCGTCCTATCGGGTACGCATCGCGCTGGCGCTCAAGGGGCTGGATTACCAGTCACTGCCGGTCAACCTGCTCAAGGGCGAGCAGCGCGATGCGGGCTATGTCGCGGTGAACCCGCAGGGCCGAGTGCCGGCCCTGCGCACCGACAGCGGTGCGCTGTTGGTGCAGTCACCGGCGATCATCGAATACCTGGAAGAGGTTTATCCACAGCCTGCGCTTCTACCGGACACGGCCGAAGCGCGGGCCAAGGTGCGCGGCGTGGCGGCGATCATCGGTTGCGACATTCACCCGCTGCACAACGTCAGCGTGCTCAACCTGCTGCGCCAGGCCGGCCAGGACGAGGCTCAGGTCAACCAGTGGATCGCGCACTGGATCAGCCAAGGGCTGTCGGCGGTCGAGCAACTGATCGGCGAGCACGGCTTCTGCTTTGGCGATGAGCCGGGGTTGGCGGATGTCTACCTCCTGCCGCAGCTGTACGCTGCCGAGCGCTTCAACATTGACCTCAGCGGCTACCCGCGGCTGCGTCGCGTTGCGGCACTGGCTGCCCAGCACCCGGCGTTCGCCAAGGCGCACCCCTCGCAGCAGTCCGATACCCCGGTTCAGTGAATGGAATGGGTCGGCGCCGGGAGTTTGCCGATACGTTCGGACAGCTTCAGGCGTTGCACCGGGTCGTCCGTCAGTAGCAGGGCATGCTCCAGGTCGAAGCGCTCGGCCTGCGGGCAATCCAGGGACTGGTACAGCGAAGCGCGGGTGGTGTAGTCGCTGACTTGCACCGGGCCTAGTTGCATGACCCGCTCGGCATCGATCAGCGCGGCCAGGTGGTTGTCGTTGCTGATGTGCAACTGGCGCAGGTTGCGTGACAGGCGTTGCAGCATCTGCCGTGGGCTGGCCGTGCGCATGTGCTCTGCGTTCAGCGGCACGTGCGGGCCGAACTGGCGGGCAAGCAGGTCACGGCAATCGCTTGGGTACAGGCGCCTGCCACCGCAGGGGTCAAGCAGGTGGTCGGCGCCGGGCACGCGCAGCAGGAAGTGGCCGGGGAAGCCCACGCCTTCCAGCGGGATGGACAGGCGCCCCGCCAGCTCCAGCGCCAGAATGGCCAGGGTCAACGGTTGGCCACGGCGGCGTTGCAAGACGTTGTTCAGCAACGCCGCTTGGGGCCGCAATGGGTGATATTCGTCTTGCTGAAAACCCAATGCATTGAGTTGGCGCAGCAGCGGCTGGGCCAGTTCGCACAGGGGCAGCATCGGCAGGTTGGCGTTGATCTCGCGGTGCAGGTCGTGCAGCAGGGCGAGGCTGTGCGCGGGCTCGACAGCAGCGTCGTGCTCGGCGGCAATCCACAATGCGGCTTCCAGCAGGGCGACAGGCTCGCGTTCCAGGCAGGCCAGGCAGGCTTGACGTGGCTTCATGGGGGGATCTCCACACACGTTTAACTATTAGCCGTGGCGCGCTGTTTCGTCCAGTGGTCTGACCAAGGCTCTACCCTCGCGGGCGTGCCTATACTGCTAGGAGCACCTCGTTGGGGAGCCCGCCGATGTTCGCACTCATGCAAAGTACCCGTACCCAATCGTTGCACTTGTTCATCGACCCGCCTACGGGGCTCAAGGCCGTGGTGGTTATCCACAGCGAGCAACTGGGCCCCGCCATGGGCGGGTGTCGCTACCTGCCTTACGCCGATGACGAGAGCGCCATGACCGACGCGATCCGCCTGGCCCAGGGCATGAGCTACAAGGCCGCGCTGGCGGGGTTGCCGCTGGGGGGGGGCAAGGCGGTGATCATGCGCAACCCCCATGTCGAAAACCGCGCAGCGCTGTTCGAGGCGTTCGGCCGTTTCGTCGACACCCTGCAGGGGCGTTTCATTACCGCCGTAGACAGCGGTACCTCAACCGTGGACATGGACTGCATCGCCCAGAGTACACCGCATGTGACCAGCACCACAGCCTCGGGTGACCCTTCACCGCATGCCGCCATGGGGGTGTTCGCGGGTATTCGCGCCACGTCCTATGCCCGCCTGGGCAGCTACAACCTGGAAGGCTTGCGCGTTGCGGTGCAAGGCTTGGGCAACGTTGGCTATGCCTTGGCCGAGCAGTTGCACGCGGCGGGTGCGGAGCTGCTGGTGAGTGACCTGGACCCTGGGCGTGTGCGACTGGCGGTCGAGCAGTTCAATGCGCACCCGGTGACCAACGATGCCTTGATCAGCACCCCCTGCGATATCTTCGCCCCTTGTGGCGTGGGGCCGGTGCTCAACGGGCAGAGCGTGATGCAACTGCGTTGCGCGGCGGTGGCGGGGGCGGCGAACAATCAGCTGACTACCCTGCAGGTGGCCGACCAGTTGGAGTCGCGCGGCATCTTGTATGCGCCTGACTATGTCATCAATGCCGGTGGGCTGATATATGTGGCATTGACCCATCGGGGTGAGGACCTGAGCACCATCACAGCGCACCTGGCGCGTATTCCCACGCGGCTGACCGAAGTGTTTGGCCATGCCCAGGCGGAGAAACGTTCGCCGGCGCGGGTGGCACAGATGCTGGCGGAGCGGTTGCTCTACGGTTGAGTGCGGCGTTGTTGCCTGTGGGAGCGGTTAAACCTGCTCCCCCAAATGCCGCGCGATACTATTCGGCTGCTTGGCCATCGAGCAGCTCGGCCAAAGCGTCTGGCTGGCTCTTGAACGCCCGGGCGAACACATCGCGGTTCTTGGCCATGTAGATACCGGCTTCTTCGACCTGCTGCTCAGTCAGCGATGGCACTGCCTTGTGCAGCACTTCGGCCAGGCGCTCGGCCAGTTCGAGCATCTTGTCGTGACGATCTGCTTCGGCCTTATCCATGAACAAGCGCTCCGGGTCGCGGCTGCTGCGGTACACCACTTCGACGGCCATTCATCACCTCTATGCCTTTTTGCTGGTTGGGTTGCGTTTTACTGTATCTATATACAGTAATGGCATCGGGCATCGTTGCGCAACCAGAATCTTGCGCAAAAGCGTAGCCCACAGGTGCCTTGCGGCAATCGGTCGCCTTCCAAAGCGGGGGGCTTGGCCCTTTAACTGCAAGGCACAAGCGTCACAGAGGTGGCGCATCATCCTTCATGGCGTATCGGGGAATGGGACAATCGTGAACATCAAATGGGCTGAAAAGCTGCGCAAGGGCCTGCACGGCTCGGCCGACTCACTGGGCAACCTGTGCGTCGAGGCATTCCATTATCTGGCGCTGTTCGGCATTGGTGCCATCACTGCCTACGCGGCGGTGGTGACGTTTCTGGACATGCTCGGCAAGGGCGGGGTCAGTGTCGATGACATCCTGCTGCTGTTCATCTACCTGGAGCTGGGGGCGATGGTGGGGATCTACTTCAAGACCAACCACATGCCCATCCGCTTCCTGCTGTACGTGGCGATCACTGCGCTAACGCGCCTGCTGATCGGCGATGTCTCGCATCACAAGGCGCCGGATGAGGGCCTGCTGTACCTGTGCGGTGGCATCCTGCTGCTGGCGTTCTCGATCCTGGTGGTGCGCTACGCCTCGTACCGCTATCCCTCGACCAAGGTGCTGGATGCCAACGGCAAGGAAGTGGAGGAGGGCAAGTAAAACCCCTGGCCAAACCCTAGTTGGCCACGAAGTGACGCGGCGCGTGTTGCGTATCACGGGTCAGCGCGGCAAGCACCTGCATGGGGTTCTGGCCGAGTTCTATGGCCAGGCCCAGGCGGATGCTGTCGATGACCCGCTGCAGGCGCACCGGGTCGTTGCGCTGGGCCTGGCTGATCAGGCGCTTGGCGACCACGCCGGCGTCGTCGGACAGGGTCAGCATGATGCTGCCATCGAGGTTGGCGATGCTCAGGTTGACCCGGTACTCGGGGGCGAAGGCGGCGCTGATGAGTTCGAATGGGTTGTTCATGGTCATGCTTCTGCAGCAAATGGATTGCACAGGTTGACCGGACAAAAACCTCGTTGGTTCAGCGCCGTTGATCGGCAGAAACGAAAACGCCCGGCTCTAGGCCGGGCGTTTTGTTGTAACCATCAGGCGTCTGGGTCACTCAGTTCCAGCACACCGCGCTTGCTGCGCAGCTTGCCGTAGAAGTGTTCCAGCGCATGGTTGAGCTTGGTGGCGGCACCATCGACCGCCTGGTCCAGCGAGGTGGCGGTGTGGGTCACGGAAATCGGCTGGTGGCCTTTCGGGCGAGCCTCCATTTGGCAACGTTTGTCATGCGGTCCGGGCTTGGCGCCGTTCTCGTCGCGCAGGTGGACCTCGATGCGGGTGAGGTCGTCCTCGTAACGTTCGAGTGAGCTTTCCAGCGTACTGCGGACCCACTCGTCGAGCCGGGCGTTACCTTCGATATGGTTGCTGCTGTTGACCTGGATTTGCATGATTCAATCCTTATTCAGCTTGCTCGCATGGAGGCGTGCCTAGGCCCTTGAGACCCTTGGAATTTCTGCGCCTCTTGACTCTAAGGTCAGGCAACCGAGGCATGATTTCAAGCCCTTTTTGAAAATAAATTTCTTGTTGCAAATGCACGTTGAGGGCCGCGCAACCTCCTGCGCAACAGGCAATGCTTTGCTTATGAGAATTGAAATCATTACTATTGCGGCCCCGAAAATGCCCGGACCTCCGCCATGAAGAGCAAAGCCGCCGGCCTCCCACTCAGCTACCGCCTGGCCGTGGCTTCACGTTGCCTGGCCGCGTTGTTGGGCGGTTATCTGCTGGCGTCCATGGCCAGTGTCTGCATCGCGTTGCTGGCGCCCCTGTCACGGGTAGACGCGACGCTCATCGGCTTGCTGCTGTCGTTCGTCTTCTACCTGCTGGCCTTCATCTGGTGCTTTGCTTGCCGCAGCGCCTGGCGTGCCTGGCTGGGCGTGCTGTTGCCCAGCCTGCTGATGGCCATGGCCAGCGGGATTGCCTACTGGATGAAAACCCCATGAAAGAAGGCTTCCGCCAGGCCATGGCCTGGCTGCACACCTGGACCGGCCTGATCTTCGGCTGGCTGCTGTTTGCCATCTTCCTCACCGGCACGCTGTCCTACTTCAAGGAAGAGATCAACCACTGGTCCCAGCCCGAAGTGCGCCGCCATGCGCTCGACCCGGTCAACAGCCTAGGCCTGGCCCAGCGCTACCTGGAGGCCAATGCCGCGCACGCCGGCAGTTGGATGATCCGTTTGCCTAATGCCCGCGAGGCTGCGCTGAGCGTGAGCTGGCGTGACCCCGAGGCCGGGCGGCGCGGCTTTGTCAGCAAAAGCCTCGACGCGCAGACCGGCCAGCCGGTCGAGGCCCGCGACAGCCGCGGCGGCGAGTTCTTCTACCGTTTCCACTTCCAGCTCGAGATGCCGTATCCGTTTGGCCGTTGGCTGTCGACCTTCTGTGCCTTCATCATGCTGGTAGGCCTGGTCACCGGGATCATCACCCACAAGAAGATCTTCAAGGAGTTCTTCACCTTCCGCCCTGGCAAGGGCCAGCGCTCGTGGCTGGACGGGCACAACGCAATCGGTGTGCTGGTGCTGCCGTTCCACCTGATGATCAGCTACAGCAGCCTGGTGCTGTTCATGTACATGGTGATGCCTGCCGGCATTCTGGCCAGCTACAGCGGCAACACCGGCGATTACTTCAACGAGCTGTTCGGCCGTGACGATCCACCCAAGGCGGCCAACGTCGCGACGCCGCTGGTGCCGTTGCCGACGCTGTACGCCAAGGTTCAGGAACAACTGCCAGGTGCGCGTATCGGCTACATCCAGCTGCACAACCCCGGCGACAGCAATGCCCAGGTCACCTTCACCCAGGCCTCCGCCGACAACATCGCCTACAAGCGCAGCGCCAAGTGGACCTTCGACGGCACCAACGGCGCGCTGCTGAGCCAAGGTGCGCCGGAGAGCGGCGCGATGGCGACGGCCTTCAGCTTCGCCGGCCTGCACATGGGCAATTTCGCGAGTCCCTGGCTGCGCTGGCTGTACTTCGTGTTCGGTGTGGCCGGCACGGCGGTGATCGGCACAGGCCTGGTGATGTGGCTGGGCAAGCGTCAGCTCAAGCATGCCAAGAGCGAGCACATGCCAAGCGAGTTGCGCCTGGTCGAGGTGCTCAACATTGCCAGCATGAGCGGCCTGCTGCTGGCGGTGGCGGGGTTCTTCTGGGCCAACCGGCTGGTTCCTGTGGCGTTGGAAGGCCGCGCCGACTGGGAGGTCAACGCCTTCTTCCTGGCCTGGCTGCTGTCGCTGGTGCATGCCGTGTTGCGTCCTGGGCGTCGCGCCTGGGGTGAGCAACTGGCGCTGGGCGCGCTGGCGTTCGCCTTGCTACCACTGGTCAATGGCCTGACCACCGGCCAGGGCCTGGATCATTCGCTGCAGGTTGGCGACTGGGCCATGGCCGGGTTCGATCTCACGGCATTGGCCGTCGGCCTGTTCCTGGCCTGGGCGGCCAGCAAGATGCTGCGCGCCCCCAAACCTGTGGCCAAGCGCGCCTCGCGCGCGGCAAAAAAACCGACTGCTGACGTGGTCGAGGTAGGCTGATGCTAGGTATTGCGCTGATCGGCTTCGCAGGCTTCGCTGCCCTGTGCCTGGCCATGGAAAAACACTTCAGCGACCTGCTTGGGTGCAAGCCGCGCCCGCAACAGGTGCGCTTGCTGCGCGTCGCTGGCTGGCTGCTGCTGATGCTGTCGCTGGTACTCAGCGTGCACCTGCGGGGCTGGGGCCATGGCCTGGTGGAGTGGATCGCGGTGTTGATGGCGGGGGTGACCCTCTGGGTGTTCGTCCTGCCGTACCAGCCACGTCTGTTGCTGGGCCTGGCCGCCGCCAGCCTGGTGCTGGGCCCGCTGCTGGCTGTGCTGGCGGGGTGACCGCTTGAGCCAGCCGCAAGACATGCGCGAACCTGACGCCGACAGCGCCAGCGGGCGTGCGCGTTTCGTTCAGGTGTTCCTGGCGCAGCGGGCGCGCATGGAAGCGTTGGTCAACCGCCGCGTCGGCTGCCGGGCCACGGCATCGGACCTGGTGCAGGAGTTGTTCCTGCGTTTCTGGCGCCGCCCCGAGGTCAAGGTCGAGGCACTGGACACCTACCTGCTGCGCTGTGCCGGCAACCTCGCCATCGACCACTTGCGCAGTGAAAGCAGCCGCGAGCGCGTGGCAGAAGCCACCCACGCCGTGGATGAGCAAGCCAGCGCCGCGGAGCCTGAGCAAGCCTTGGAGGTCGATCACGACCTGCAACGCATCGAAGCCGCATTGCGTGCCTTGCCCGCGCGTACGCGTCAGATCTTTCTGCTCAACCGCATCCACGGCTGCACGTACAGCGAGATTGCCACGGCCATGCAACTGTCCCAGAGCGCTGTGGAAAAGCATATGATGCGCGCCCTCGAAGCGTGCAAGGCGAGTATCGCCGAGCCCGCGTCCACCATGCGCAGGCCAGGGAGCGCCCGTCGATGAGCCGTCCGAATTCGATCACTGCCGCGCAGTCACAAGCCGCCCTGCAGTGGCTGATCCGCATCAACGAGCAGCCTGAGCAAGCCCAGGGCGCAGCGTTCAAACGTTGGTTACTGGCCGACCCGGGGCATCGCGAAGCCTATGCCCAGGCCAAGGCGCTGTGGCAGATGAGCGCGGTGCCGGCGGCGCGGTTGGCCGATGAAGAGCGCGAAGGCCTGCAGCAGTACCTGGATGCCATCGCCCGGCCACCTGCCCAAGGCCGTTGGCGGCAACGTGTCTCCGCCTTGGCGGCGGCAGCCTGCCTGGTGCTGGCGGTCGGCGTTGTGGGCGGTTGGCACCCCGGCTTCTGGTTGCAGGACCTGCAGGCCGACTACAGCAGCACAGGGCACGTCCGCCAGCTGACCCTGGCCGACAAATCGCAAGTGACACTGAACGCGGGCAGCGCCATTTCGGTCGACTTTGCGCACGGCGAGCGGCGAGTACGGCTGCTGCGCGGGGCGGCGTTCTTTCAGGTCACCCACACGGGTGAGCCGTTTCTGGTAGCCGCCGCGGGCGGCGAGGTGCGGGTGCTGGGCACCCAGTTCGAGGTGCGTGAGCACGGTGATGGCGCGCAAGTCACGGTGCGCAGTGGGCGTGTGGCGGTGACGCCGGTGCAAGGCGAGGTTGCCCGAGAACTGACGGCCAATCAGCAACTGGCCTACGTTGGCGGCCGGGCGGGCAGCACCCAGAGCGTGGACAGCGAGAGCCGCCTGGCTTGGCGCCAGGGCTGGCTGAATTACTATCAGGTGCCGCTGGCGCAGGTGGTCGAAGACCTTGGGCGCTATTACCCGGGGCGCATCCTGTTGCTTGATGGAGCGTTGGGGCAGCGCAAGGTCAGTGGCAGTTTCCCGGTGCAGGAGCCTTTGGCGGCGCTCGACTCGCTCGGCAAGGTGATGGGCTTTTCGCGGCAGACCGTATTGGGGCGTTTGACCCTTATCCGCTAGGCACCGGTCGCGCAAAAATTTTTCAGATAACGGATGAGGTAACAGGGCGTGGCATCCGTGTAATGAGTGGAAGTGCGATTCATTCGCAGTCAATACCCACTTACAGGTCAGCGTCCATGAAGTTCACCCCGCGTTGCGTCCCCCTCTGGCTCGGTCTTGCAGTGTTCCCGGTCATCGCCATCGCACCGCTGGCCAGGGCCGCCGAGCAGATGCAGGCGTACACCTTCGCCCAACCGAGCCAGCCCTTGGCCCCGGCGCTCAATGCTTTCAGCCGTGCCACCGGCCAGAGCGTGGTCTACACCCTCGAGCTTCCAGGCGTGCAAGCACCCGCCCTCAACGGTACGTTCAGCGCCGAGCAGGCGCTGCAGCAATTGCTGGGCACCTCCGGCCTGGCCTGGCGCCGCGTCGATGCGCGCACCCTGACCCTTGAAGCCGTGGGCACCGATGGGGCACTGAACCTGCAGGCCACCACTGTGACCTCGCAAATGGACGCTTACAGCTACCAGCCCCCGGCCAGTGCCTCGATCATGCGTGGCCAAGGCCCGAACCAGGACATCCCCCAGGCGATCAACGTAGTCCCGGCCCAGGTCATCCGTGACCAGGCCCCACGTAACCTCGATGACGCCTTGACCCATGTCAGCGGCATTACCCAGGGCAATAACTTCGGCGGCACCTCCGACACCGTGATGAAGCGCGGCTTCGGTGACAACCGCGACGGTTCGATCATGCGTGACGGCATGCCCATCGTGCAGGGCCGCAGCCTCAACGCCAATACCGAGCGGGTCGAGGTGCTCAAGGGGCCGGCCTCGTTGCTGTATGGCATCCAGGACCCGGGCGGGGTCATCAACGTGGTCAGCAAGCGCCCGCAACTGCAGCAGTACAACGCCCTGACCGTGCGCGGCTCGACCTATGGCAGCGGCAAGAACGGCAGCGGCGGCGGCTTCGACAGCACCGGGGCACTGGGCGACAGCCCGTTCGCCTACCGGCTGATCGTCGATCATGAGGATGAAGATTACTGGCGCAACTTCGGCGTGCACCGTGAATCGCTGGTGGCGCCGTCGCTGGCCTGGCTGGGCGAGGACACCCAGGTGGTGCTGGCCTACGAGCACCGCGAGTTTCGCTACCCGTTCGACCGCGGCACGGCATTTGGCAGCAACGGCCACCCGTTGGACATACCGGCCACGCGTCGCCTGGACGAGCCGTTCAACGACATGCAAGGGCGCTCCGACCTGTACCGCCTGGAGGTCGACCATCAACTGGCCGATGACTGGAAGCTGCACTTCGGCTACAGCTTCAACCGCGAAACCTACGATGCCAGCCAGGTCCGTGTGACCGGTGTAAACGAGGCCAAGGGCACGCTGACGCGCAGCATCGATGGCACCCACAACGCCATGAGCCGCGACCAGTTCGCCACCGTCAGCCTGGCGGGCAACGTCGAGCTGGGCGGCCTGCAGCATGACCTGCTGCTCGGTATCGATCACGAAGACCGCAAGGTGTTTCGTGGCGACCTGATTCGCCAGACCGCGCAGTCCAGCTTCAGCTATGTGAACCCGGTGTATGGCCAGGAAGTGGAGGGCAGCAGCGTGCGCGCCAGCGACAGCGACCAGACCGACAAACTGCGCACCGATGCCCTGTTCATGCAGGACGCGGTGCACCTGGACGACCACTGGATTGTGGTGGCCGGCGCGCGCTTCCAGCAGTTCGACCAGTACGCCGGGCGCGGCCGCCCGTTCAAGGCCAATACCGACACCAGCGGCCAGGCCTGGGTGCCGCATGCCGGCATCGTCTACAAGGTCGATGACCAGCTGTCGTTCTATGGCAGTTACAGCGAGTCGTTCAAGCCCAACTCCAGCATTGCGCCGCTGACCGGCGGCGTGGTGCTGGACGCCTCGGTGGCGCCGGAGGAGGGCAAGTCGTGGGAGCTGGGCGCCAAGCTCGACATGCCGGGCAGCCTGACCGGTACCCTGGCGCTGTTCGACATCACCAAGCGCAACGTGCTGGTGGCCAATTTCGACAGCGGCACCGGCGAGACGGTCTACAGCAATGCCGGTGAGGTCAATTCACGCGGTGTCGAGCTGGACCTGACCGGGCAGCTCAGCGAACGCTGGAGCCTGATCGGCAGCTATGCCTTTACCGATGCCAAGGTGACCAAAGACCCTGACCTTGAGGGCAACCGCCTGCAGAACGTGGCCAGGCACAGCGGCTCGTTGTCGGCGGTGTATGACTTTGGCAGCCTGTTCGGCGCTGACCGCCTGCGCTTGGGTGCCGGGGCCCGTTATGTTGGCGAGCGTGCGGGGAATGCGACCAACACCTTCGACCTGCCGAGCTATACCGTGGCCGATGCCTTTGCCACGTATGAGACCAAGCTCGACGAACACAACGTGCGCCTGCAACTGAATGTGAAGAACCTGTTCGACAAGGTGTACTACAGCTCGGCGGTGAACCAGTACTTCGTGGCGGTGGGGGATGCGCGGCAGGTGAGCCTTTCCAGCACCTTGGAATTCTGAAGGGCTGCGCAGCGGCCCCATCAAAGGGTGAAGGCTGCACGATAGGCGCCGGGTGTCGCCCCGAGTGCCTGACGAAACCGGTTGCTGAAATGGCTGGCACTGGCAAACCCGCACAGCAACGCAACCTCGCCCAGTGGCAACTGGCCCAGGCGCAGCAACTGGCAAGCCCGATGCAGCCGCCGAGCCAGCAGGTACTGGTGCGGCGGCAAGCCGAAACTGCTGCGGAACATCCGCGCAAAGTGGTACTCGGACAAATTGCAGCGCACCGCCAGCTCGCCGAGGGTGATGGGCTGGTCCAGGTGCGCCTCGATGTATTCGACCAACTGTCGACGCAGGCTCGGCGCCAGCCCACCTTTCAACCGCAAGCCCTCACGTAGCCCAACCTGGCTGAGCACTGCGTGGTCGACGATCTCGTGCGCCAGGCTGCTGGCCAGCAAGCGCTCGCCGGGTTCATCCCAGGCCAGGCTGATCAATTGGTGAAAGCGCAGCGCCTGCTGCGGGTCGTCGAGAAACGTCGCCTCCTGCAACTGCAGCTCGCGCGGTTCGCGGTCCAGCAGGCGCACACAGCCGAGGGCGAACTGCGCCTCGCTGATGTACAGGTGGGCCAGGCGGATCTCGCCATTGACCACCCAGTTCGACTCGTGGCCGGCCGGCATGACGCACAGCTTGTTCGGCGCGCCCTTGTCGGCCGGGCGCTGGCGGCGAAACGTGCCGGTGCCATCGGCGATGTAGCACGACAGCGTGTGATGGCTTGGCGCCTGGTAGTCGCGGGCATCGTCGCGGTTTCGCCACAGTGCCGCAGCCAGGCCGTCGCCCAGGTGCGCGCTCAGCTCCAGGCGGGCATGGGGCGAGGCGTGCATGGCGTTGAACACTTGCAACTGGGACAGTGGGGTCATGGGCGATTCCTCTGAGCGCCATCGTACTGCGAGTTCGCCGTGCAGGCAGCTAGCTGCAATACAAAAGCGCAAGTTTGTGCAAGCGCGAAGGGGCCAGCAGGGCGAACACTGAGGGCCTCGGCGAGGGCTGCGCCCTCGATTCGCGGGGCAAGCCCGCTCCCACGGATGCGCCGCAGGTTTCGAGGCTGGGCGGTACCAGTGGGAGCGGGCTTGCCCCGCGAAGCGCCGGGCACCGATCTCGAAAGGCCCAAGGAACCACCGCCATGAACCTGTCCCTGTACCTGCTCACCGTCCTGATCTGGGGCACCACCTGGATCGCCCTGAAACTGCAACTGGGCGTGGTCGCCATCCCGGTATCGATCGTCTATCGCTTCGCCTTGGCCGGGCTGATCCTGTTCGCCATTTTGCTGCTTACCCGCCGCCTGCAACCGATGAATCGCCGCGGTCACCTCATCTGCCTGGCGCAGGGCTTGTGCCTGTTCTGCGTCAACTTCATGTGCTTTCTCACCGCCAGCCAGTGGATCGCCAGCGGCCTGATCGCCGTGGTGTTCTCCACCGCGACCTTGTGGAACGCACTCAATGCGCGGGTGTTCTTCGGCCAGAAGATCGCCGCCAATGTGCTGGGCGGCGGCGCTTTGGGGCTGCTGGGCCTGGGCCTGCTGTTCTGGCCCGAACTCGGCCACCATGCGGCCAGTCGTGAAACCTTGTACGGCCTCGGCCTGGCGCTGCTCGGCACGCTGTGCTTCTCGGCTGGCAACATGCTGTCGAGCATGCAGCAGAAGGCCGGGCTCAAACCCATGACCACCAATGCCTGGGGCATGGTCTATGGCGCGGCGATGCTGACCGTGTATTGCCTGTTCAACGGCATCCCTTTCGCCATGGAATGGAACACCCGCTACATCGGCTCGTTGATGTACCTGGTGATCCCGGGTTCGGTGATCGGCTTCACCGCCTACCTGACCCTGGTCGGGCGCATGGGGCCGGAGCGGGCAGCCTATTGCACGGTGCTGTTCCCGTTGGTGGCGTTGAACGTGTCGGCGTTTGCCGAAGGGTACCAATGGACGGCCCCAGCGTTGCTGGGGCTCGTCGCGGTCATGGCGGGTAACGTGCTGGTGTTTCGCAAGCCTTCGCTCAAGCCGGCTGCCGTGTTGGCACGCTAGGTGGAAACCTCAGCCCTTCCACACCTGCGGGTTAACCAGGTCGCGCGGCCGCTCGCCCAGCAGCGCCGCACGCAGGTTGTCCATTGCCCGGTTGGCCATGGCCTCACGGGTTTCGGCGGTGGCCGATCCGATGTGCGGCAGGGTCAGGGCATTGGGCAGCTTGAACAGCGGCGACTCGCTCAGCGGCTCTTTTTCGTACACATCCAGGCCGGCGCCGCGAATAGTGCCGTTCTGTAGTGCCTCGACCAGCGCCGCTTCATCGACCACCGGGCCGCGGGCAATGTTGATCAGGAAGGCACTTGGCTTCATCAGCTTCAGCTCACGGGCCCCGATCAGCTTGCGGGTTGCCTCGGACAACGGCACCACGATGCAGACGAAATCGGCTTCGGCCAGCAGTTGTTCCAGGCTGCGCAACTGCGCACCCAGCTCTTGCTCCAGCGCGGTCTTGCGGCTGTTGCCGGCATAGATCACCGGCATGTTGAAACCGAACCGCCCGCGACGGGCAATGGCGGCGCCGATGTTGCCCATGCCGACGATACCCAGGGTTTTGCCATGCACATCGCTGCCGAAGTGGGCCGGGCCGACGGTGGCCTGCCACTGGCCGGCCTTGGTCCAGGCATCGAGCTCGGCCGTGCGCCGGGCGCAGCCCATGATCAGCGAGAAGCCGAGGTCCGCGGTGCTTTCGGTCAGCACGTCGGGGGTGTTGGTCAGGGCGATGCCGCGTTCGTTGAAGTAGTCGACGTCATAGTTGTCGTAGCCGACCGAGACGCTGGACACCACCTCAAGCTTGGCCGCGCCCTCAAGCTGCGCACGGCCAAGCTTGCGGCCGACGCCGATCAGCCCGTGGGCCTCGGGCAGGGCTTCGTTGAACTGGGCGCTGATGTCGCCGAGCTTGGGGTTCGGCAGGATTACGTTGAAGTCTTGCTGCAGGCGCTCGGCCATGGCCGGGGTGATACGGCTGAAGGCCAGGACGGTCTTTTTCATCGGGCAACTTCCACAAGAAAAGCTACAAGCTACAAGCTTCAAGCCACAAGAAAAAGCCACGCTTGCGACGATCTGCTTTTTCTTGCGGCTTGAAGCTTATGGCTTGCAGCTGCTTTCAGTTGGCGATCAGCACCTGATGGGTTTTCAGGTCTGCCTCATGGGCTGCAAGAATTTCCGGCAGCGAGTTGCGCAGGTACTCGACCCAGGTCTTGATCTTGGCATCCAGGTACTGGCGCGACGGGTAGATGGCGTACAGGTTCAGCTCCTGCAACCGGTACTCGGGCAGCACCCGTACCAGGCTGCCATCACGCAGGCCCTCGATGGCCGAATAGATCGGCAGCACGCCCACCCCCATGCCGCTGCGGATTGCGGTTTTCATGGCGTCGGCCGTGTTCACCTGGAACGGCGAGGTGCTGATGTTGACCATTTCCTGGCCTTCAGGGCCGTCGAACAGCCACTTTTCCAGCGGAATCACTGGGCTGACCATGCGCAGGCAGGCGTGCTTGAGCAGGTCGGCAGG
The DNA here is from genome assembly GCF_900187555.1 of Pseudomonas sp. Irchel s3f19. Lineage (NCBI taxonomy): Bacteria > Pseudomonadati > Pseudomonadota > Gammaproteobacteria > Pseudomonadales > Pseudomonadaceae > Pseudomonas > Pseudomonas sp. Irchel s3f19. The sequence goes on from NZ_FYDW01000004.1 coordinate 86,870, forward strand.
CTTATGCGCGATGCCGTTGCGCGCGATGTAGGCGGGCGAGGCGCAGACGATGCTGTAGGTGATGCCCAGGCGCTGCGACACGAAGCCCGAGTCCGGCAGCTCGGTGGCCAGCACAATGGATACGTCGTAGCCTTCGTCGAGCAGGTCCGGCACGCGGTTGGCCATGGTCAGGTCGAAGGTCACGTCCGGGTGCGATTCGCGATAGCGGGCGATGGCATCGACCACGAAGTGCTGGCCGACCCCCGTCATCGAGTGAACCTTCAACTGCCCGGCCGGGCGGGCATGGGCGTCGCTGGCCTCGGCTTCGGCTTCTTCAACGTAGGTAAGAATCTGTTCGCAGCGCATCAGGTAGCGCTTGCCAGCCTCGGTCAACGCGATGCGGCGGGTGGTGCGGTTGAGCAGCCGTGTTTGCAGATGGGCTTCCAGATTGGAGACCGCCCGCGACACGTTCGCGGTGGTCGTATCCAGCTGCGCCGCCGCAGCCGTGAAGCTGCCAAGTTGGGCTACGCAACTGAAAGCACGCATATTTTGCAGGGTGTCCATGGGTCGCTCTCAAGGTAGAGGACAAAATTGTGTCACGAAGTAACGACGAAGTTATTAAAAGTTACCTTCGACCAAAGGCTGATTATCGCGCGTTTGGTAACAAAGATTCGCAGGAATATGCGCTTATCGCCAGTCCTGCGGCCCCCTAGAATTGCTCGGCCCCTCCACCTCTTCCTCGGGAAATCGCAGCTGTGCCGCGTCGCATCATCAGAACGCTTCAAGTGTTCAGTGCCTGTGCCCTTAGCCTCACCTTGAGCGGCTGTATCGGAACCTGGGGCATCGCCCCGCAAAGCAAGACGTTGCACGCCAACACCCTGACGACCGACGCGGCGATACGCGAAGCCGCCACTGACGCGCACTGGCCCGACCAGCAGTGGTGGCAGGCCTACCGCGACCCGCAGCTGAACCGCTGGGTTGCACTGGCCGTCGAAGGCAGCCCCAACCTGGCCATGGCCATGGCGCGGGTGCGCGAGGCCAAGGCCATGGCCGGTGTGGTCGAGTCGGCGGAAAAACTGCAGGCCAACGGCCAGGCGTCACTCAAGCGCCACAATTGGCCTGAGGACCAGTTCTACGGCCCTGGCGCGCTGTCGGGCGCCAATACCTGGGACAACAACGCCGCCCTCGGTTTCAGCTATGCCCTCGACCTCTGGGGCCGCGAACGCAATGCCAGTGAACAGGCCGTCGACCAGGCGCACATGAGCGTGGCCGAGGCCCGCCAGGCGCAGCTCGAACTGCAGAGCAACGTGGTGCGTGCCTACATTCAACTGAGCTTGCATTTTGCCCAGCGCGATATCGTCAAGGCCGAGCTCGAGCAGCAAGAGCAGATTCTGGCCCTGGCCAAGCGCCGGCTGGACGCGGGCATCGGTACCCATTTCGAAGTCAGCCAGGCGCAAGCGCCGCTGCCGGAAACCCATCGCCAGCTCGACAGCCTCAACGAAGACATCGCCCTGACCCGCAACCAGCTGGCCGCCTTGGCCGGCAAGGGGCCGGGCGACGGCGCGCAGATCGAGCGCCCGAGCCTGACCCTCGGCGACCCGCTGAAGCTGCCCTCGGCACTGCCCGCCGAACTGGTGGGCCAGCGCCCGGACGTGGTGGCCAGCCGTTGGCAGGTGGCCGCGCAAGCCCGCGGCATCGACGTGGCGCATGCCGGCTTCTTCCCCAATGTCGACCTGGTCGGCAGCCTGGGCTTCATGGCCACCGGCGGCGGCCCGCTGGAGTTTCTCACCGGGCGCAAGTTCAACTACAACGTCGGCCCGGCCATCAGCCTGCCGATCTTCGACGGTGGCCGCCTGCGCTCGCAGCTGGGCGTCGCTTCGGCGGGCTATGACATGGCCGTGGCGCGTTACAACCAGACCGTGATCGGAGCGCTGAAAAACATTTCCGACCAGCTGATCCGCCGTGAGTCGATGAAAGAACAGTCGCACTTCGCCGCCGAATCGGTCGCCGCCGCGCAGAAGACCTACGACATCGCCATGGTCGCCTTCCAGCGTGGCCTGACCGACTACCTGAATGTGCTCAACGCGCAAACCTTACTGTTCCGTCAGCAGCAGGTGCAGCAGCAGGTGCAGGCCGCCCGCCTGGTCGCCCATGCCGAGCTGGTCACAGCCCTGGGTGGCGGCCTGCAAGCGGGCCAGGACGTGCCGCAGCCAGGGCGCGAGGCTGCGCCGAAAACCCCGGCCACCCTGGCCGTTTTCGACAAGCAGCCGGATAACGCCGAATGAGCACTTCCAGTCTGCCCGTGCGCTGGCTGCAGAGCCTGGAGTGGCGCCGGGGCTTCTTTGCCTGGGCGCGCACCGATGGTGTGACCTGGGTCTACATCTTCAAGGTGCTGGCTGCCGCCTTCATCACCCTGTGGCTGGCCATGCGCCTGGAACTGCCGCAGCCGCGCACGGCGATGATCACCGTGTTCATCGTCATGCAGCCGCAAAGCGGGCACGTGTTCGCCAAGAGCTTCTACCGGGTGCTCGGCACCCTGGCAGGTTCGGCGATGATGGTTGCGCTGATCGCCATCTTCCCGCAGAACACCGAGCTGTTCCTGCCCAGCCTGGCCCTGTGGGTCGGCCTGTGCTCGGCGGGCGCCATGCGCTACCGCACCTTCCGTGCCTATGGTTTCGTGCTGGCCGGCTACACCGCAGCGATGATCGGCTTGCCGGTGCTGCAACACCCCGACCAGGCCTTCATGGCTGCTGTGTGGCGGGTGCTGGAGATCGCCCTGGGAATTCTCGTTTCAACCTTTGTCAGCGCCGCGATTTTGCCGCAGTCGGCCAGCGCGGCCATGCGCAACGCCCTGTACCAGCGCTTCGGCGTGTTTGCCGGGGTGGTGGTCGAAGCCTTGCGTGGCGACAGCCAGCGTGACCGTTTCGAAACCAGCAACGTGCGCTTCGTTGCCGAGGCCGTGGGCCTGGAGAGCCTGCGTAACGTCACCGCATTCGAAGACCCGCACATGCGTAGGCGCTCTGGCCGGCTGGTGCGCATGAACAGCGAATTCATGGCCATCACCACGCGCTTCAACGCCCTGCACCGGTTGCTCGAACGCCTGCGCGCACGTGGCCCATTGCAGATCGTCAGCGCCATCGAGCCCGGCCTGAACACCTTGGTCGCGTTGCTTGAACCCTACGTGGGCCGCGCCTTGACCGACTCGGACGCGCTGCGCCTGACGTTGGAGCTGGCCGCCTATAAAGAGGGCCTGCAAGCCCAGGTGCGTGGGCTGCGCACCGAGTACCAGCAGACCGACCCCAGCGAGTCCGACCTGCTCGACTTCCATACCGCCTTCGAGCTGCTCTACCGCTTCGTCGACGAGATGTACAGCTATGCCGAGACCCATGCCTCGCTGGCCGCGCACACGCATCAGCGCGAGCAGTGGGACGAGCCCTATGTGGCGCAGACCAGCTGGCTGGTGTCACTGGCGGCCGGTGTGCGCGCTTCGGCGGTGCTGTTGCTGCTGGGCAGCTACTGGTTGCTCAGCGACTGGCCCAGCGGCGGCATGATGACGCTGATCGCCACGGTCACCGTGGGCCTGTCGGCGGCTTCGCCGAACCCCAAGCGCATGTCGTTCCAGATGGCCTGCGGCACGGCGATCGGGGCCTTTGTCGGCTTCTTCGAGACGTTCTTCGTATTCCCCTGGATCGACGGCTTCCCGCTGCTGTGCATGGTCCTGGCGCCGGTCTTCGTGCTTGGGGCGTTCCTCTCGTCGCGGCCTGCCTATGCCGGTTATGGCATCGGTTTGCTGGTGTTTTTCGCCATCGGTTCGGTGCCGAACAACCTGACCGTCTACGACCCCTACACCTTCATCAACGATTACATCGGCATGGTCATCGGCATGTTCGTCTGCGCCGCAGCCGGGGCGATCATCCTGCCGCCCAACAGCCGCTGGCTGTGGAGTCGGCTGGAGCAGGAGCTGCGCGAGCAGGTGCTGTTCGCCATCAGCGGCCGCTTGCGAGGCCTGGGCTCGGCCTTCGAGAGCCGCACCCGCGACCTGCTGCACCAGGCCTATGGCCTGGCGGCCGGCAAACCGCAGGTGCAGAGCGAGCTGATGGGCTGGATGTTCACCGTGCTGGAGGTCGGCCACGCCATCATCGAACTGCGCAAGGAGCAGGCCCGCGCGCCGATCCATCCGGCGTATGCCGAATCCCAGCCGTGGCGTCAGGCCATTCGCGTCATGGGCCGGGCGCTGGCGCGCTTGTTCCTGCAGCCCAGCGCCAGCAACCACGAGCGCGCCCTGGTGGCGGTGGACCATGCCATCAGCCGCGTGCAGGCCACCGATGAGCCGTTCGCCCGGCACTTCGACACCTCGGTGCTGCGCCGCGCGCAAAGCTACCTGCATTTCATCCGTTCTTCCCTGCTGGACCCTCAGTCGCCGCTGGCACCGGCGAAAGGATTGCACAATGCCCCGTGAAATCATGCCCCGTGAGATCGCCTTCCATGGCGTGTACATGCCCACCATGACCCTGATGTTCCTGTTCGCCCTGGGCCTGGCCTGGGGCCTGGACCGCTTCATCGCCAGCCATGACGGCTACCGCTTCTTCTGGCACCCGGCGCTGCTGCGCCTGAGCCTGTTCGTTTGCCTTTTCGGCGCCCTGGCGCTGTCTGTCTACTGGTGAGAAACCTTCGATGAAAAAGTTCTTCAGCCTGATCGCCACCCTGCTGGTGCTGGTGGCTGCCGTGGCGATCGGCCGCCAGTTGTGGCTGCACTACATGACCACGCCATGGACCCGCGACGGCCGTGTGCGTGCCGACATCATCAACGTCGCCGCCGACGTGCCGGGCTATGTGGTGGGTGTGCCGGTCAAGGACAACCAGCGGGTGAAGAAGGGCGACCTGCTGATCCAGATCGACCCTGAGCACTATCAGCTGGCCGTCGACCAGGCCAAGGCCCTGGTCGCCTCGCGCAAGGCCACCTGGGAGATGCGCAAGGTCAACGCCAAGCGCCGGGCCGACATGGACAACCTGGTGATCTCCAAGGAAAACCGCGACGACGCCAGCAACATCGCCAACTCGGCCCAGGCGGATTATCAACAGGCCCTGGCCGAGCTGGCGGCGGCCGAGCTGAACCTCAAGCGCACGCATATCGTGGCCACGGTGGATGGCTACGTGACCAACCTGAACATTCACAAGGGCGACTATGCGCGCACCGGTGAGGCGGTGATGGCGGTGGTCGATGAGCACTCATTCTGGGTCTACGGCTTTTTCGAAGAGACCAAGCTGCCGCATGTAAAGGTAGGTGATCGGGCCGAGTTGCAGATGATGAGCGGCGAGCGCATCACCGGGCATGTGGAGAGCATCGCGCGCGGTATTTATGATCGCGACAACCCGCAGAGCCGCGAGCTGATTGCTGACGTGAACCCCACCTTCAACTGGGTGCGGCTGGCGCAGCGGGTGCCTGTGCGGATTCACATTGATGAAGTGCCAGAAGGGTTTTTGCTGGCGGCGGGGACGACCTGTACGGTGGTGGTGAAGCCGGGGGAGGAGTGAGGTGTTTGCCCCAGTGTTCGCCGCAACCCTTCTGGCGCCCATGAGATCGAGCGCCGCCCGCGCGGCGCTCGATCTCATGGGCGCTGCAAAACTCAAGGCGAACCCTCGCAGGCTCACCCCCAATCTCTACCCCGCAACCCCCACCAATACCGGCACCTCGACCCGGTCAATCACCTTCGCGCTGATCGACGGATCCAGCAACCGCCCCAATCGCGACAAATGCCGGTGCCCCATGATGATCAACTCGCACCCCAGCTCCTGCGCCTGGCCAACGATAACCTCCACCGGCTGCCCGGCCACCATGGCCCCTTGGCTGGCAAAACCCGCCTTTTGCAACACACGCACGGCATCCGCCACGGCGCTTTCGCCCAAGTGCTGCTCCTCGCAGGCAGCCGGGTATTCCTCCAGTTCCTCGGCGGTATAGGGCGCAGGTTGGTCGTGCACGGTAAAGGTGGTGTCGATGGCCAACAGCACGTGCAGTTCATGTTCGTCAGGGCGGCAGTAGCGGCGGGCGAGGGTGAGCAGGGCGGCAGCAGCAGGGGAGGCATCGATGGCAATCAAGACGGTGCTGGGCATGGGGATCCTTGGCTGAGGCTGAGTGATGTGCTTGCAGGTCCGGCCCTTTCGCGGGGCAAGCCCGCTCCCACTGGACTCCCAAAATGCCCAAACGCTGTGGAGTAAACTGTGGGAGCGGGCTTGCCCCGCGAAAGGGCCGGACCTGCCAATAACCCATTTATGGCCGAACATGCCCAGCAAATAAATGCCCCACCACGCAAGAGCGCATTGCGTCTGATGCAATCAACCAACCTGCTACCATCGCCTTTCCCACAGCTGTAACGGAAAACGGCCATGCAACTCCCGGACATGAACCTGCTCGTCGCCCTCGACGCCTTGCTTGACGAAGGCAGTGTGGTGGGCGCGGCGCAGCGCATGAACCTGAGCCCGGCGGCCATGAGCCGCACCTTGGGGCGCATTCGCGATGCCCTGGGTGACCCGATTCTGGTACGCGCCGGCCGTGGCCTGGTGCCCACCCCCCGTGCGCTGGCCTTGCGCGAGCAGGTGCATGGCCTGGTGGAGCAGGCTGGGCAGGTGTTTCGCAGCCGTGACGATGTTGACCTGGTGAACCTTGACCGTGCCTTCAACATCCGCACCAACGACCTGTTCATTGCCCTGTACGGTGCCCAGTTGCTGCGCATGATGCTGGCCCAGGCGCCGCGCACGGTGCTGCGTTTCGTGCCGGAGGGCAGTGGCGACGATGATGCGGTGCTGCGCAACGGGCACATCGACCTGATCATCAGTTCGGCCATTGAGCTGGGCCCGGAAATCAAGGTGCAGAGCCTGTTCAACACCTACTTCGTGGGCCTGGCGCGTGTGGGGCACCCGATCTTCGACGCCCCGATCACTCCTGAGCGTTTTGCCGCCTACCCGCAGATCAGTGTGTCGCGCCGCGGCCGGGCCAATGGGCCGATCGATGAGGCGTTGGCCCAGCACAAGGTGGAGCGGCGCGTGGCGCTGATCACCACCAGCTTCCACTCGGCGATGTTCTCGTTGCCGGATTCGGACCTGATCCTGCCGATACCGGCCAATATCCTCAACAGCGTGCAGCGCTTGAAGCTGCCCTTGCGCTCGTTCGAGATCCCGGTGCCGCTGGCAAAAGTCAATGTAATGCAGGCCTGGCACCCGCGGTTCGACAACGACCCAGCGCATCGGTGGCTGCGCCAGACCTTGAGGGCGTGTGGCCGGTTGGACCCGTGAGCGCACCATCAATTGCGTCTGACGCAATATAAAGCTGCCAACAAGTCAGTTTTCGTCAGCATTCGATCTTCTTAGACTTGCTCCAGCCCTAAAATTGTTGCTGGAGATGTATCCCATGAGTTCCCTGACCGCGCCTTCTGCTGCGTTGGCCGCCGCCCCTGCGCCGGCTGCCCCTGCGCAGTCGGCGTTCGGCCTGCAGGTGGTGGTGGGGCTGTTCGGCGTGTTGCTGGCGGTGTTGTGCGCCGGCCTCAACGAGGCAGTGACCAAGATTTCCCTCAACGACATCCGTGGCGCCATGGGCATCGGTGCCGACGAGGGCGCCTGGCTGTTGGCCGTGTACAGCGCGGCTTCGGTCTCGGCGATGGCCTTCGCACCCTGGCTCGCCACGACCTTTTCGCTGCGCCGCTTCACCCTGTCTGCCGTCGGCCTGTTCGCCGTGCTGGGCCTGCTGCAACCCTTCGCCCCCAACCTGCACAGCCTGATGCTGCTGCGGGTGCTGCAGGGTTTCGCCTCTGGCGCCTTGCCGCCGATGCTGATGAGCGTCGCGCTGCGCTTTCTGCCACCGGGCATCAAGGTCTATGGCCTGGCCTGCTATGCCCTGACCGCCACCTTCGGGCCGAACCTCGGCACGCCGCTGGCAGGCCTGTGGACCGAGTATGTCGGCTGGCAGTGGGCGTTCTGGCAGATCATCCTGCCGTCGCTGCTGGCCATGGCTTGTGTCGGCTGGGGCCTGCCGCAAGACCCACTGCGCCTCGAACGCTTCAAGCAGCTCGACTGGCGTGGCGTGCTGCTTGGCCTGCCGGCCATCAGTTGCATCGTCCTCGGCTTGTCGCTGGGTGACCGCTGGGGCTGGTTCGACTCGCCGCTGATCTGCTGGCTGCTGGGGGGCGGCCTGCTGTTGCTGGTGCTGTTCATGTACAACGAATGGTCCGAGCCGCTGCCGTTCTTCCAGCTGCGCATGCTCTCGCGGCGCAACCTGAGTTTTGCCTTGTTGACCCTGGCCGGCGTGTTGGTTGTGTTGTCTGGCGTGGGCACCATCCCGTCAGCCTACCTGGCGCAGATCCAGGGCTACCGCCCGGCGCAGACCAGCCCGCTGATGATGCTGGTGGCCATGCCACAACTCATCGCCCTGCCGCTCACGGCAGCGCTGTGCAACCTGCGCGTGGTGGATTGCCGCTGGGTGCTGGCGATCGGGCTTGGCATGCTGGCGGTGTCGTGCGTGGGCTGCAGCCTGTTGACCTCCGAATGGATTCGCGGCGATTTCTACCCCTTCTACCTGCTGCAGGTGTTTGGCCAGCCGATGGCGGTGTTGCCGTTGCTGATGCTTTCCACCAATGGCATGACCCCGCAGGAGGGCCCGTTCGCCTCGGCCTGGTTCAACACGGTCAAAGGGCTGTCGGCGGTGATTGCCGGTGGCCTGCTGGATGCCATGGGCACCGTGCGCCGGCATTTTCATTCCAACCACCTGGTCGACAGCCTGGGCAACGCGCCGTTGATCGATGGCAGCGCCACCGGCCTTGCCCGACGCATTCATGAACAGGCCCAGGTACTGACCTCGGCCGACCAGTACCTGGTGATGGCCTGCATCGCCGTCGCTTTGATCTGCCTGATCCCCTTCGTGCCTACCCGGATCTTCCCGCCGCGTGCGGTGGCTTGAGCCCGTGAATGAATTCGAGAACTTGAGATGACCAACAACCGCAAGACAATCATCATCGGCTCGGTGCTCGCCGTGGCCGTGCTGGCCGGCATCGTCGGCCCCTGGATGTTTGGCAGTGACCACCGCCAGCGCACCAACGACGCCTACGTGATCGCCGACTACACCGTGGTCGCGCCCAAAGTCGCAGGCTTTATCAAAGAGGTGCTGGTCGAGGACAACCAGCAGGTCAAGGCCGGCCAGTTGCTGGCGACCATCGATGCCCGCGACTACCAGGCCGCGCTCGACGCTGCCCAGGCGCAATTGCTGGTGGCCAAGGCGCAGAGCGCCGACGCCCGCGCCACGCTGGAGCGCCAGGCGGCACTGATCGCCCAGGCCGAGGCCGCGGTAAAAGCGGCTCAGGCCGAAACCGCCTTCGCCGATCATGAAGTCAACCGCTACAGCCGCCTGGCCGAGCAGGGCGCCGGCACCGTGCAGAACGCGCAGCAAGCGCGCAGTGGGGTCGACCAGGCCCGCGCGCGCCTGGCCAATACCCAGGCGGCCTTGCTGGCGACACGCAAACAGGTGGATATCCTCACCGCCCAGGTGGCCAGCGCCGATGGCCAGCTCAAGCGTGCTGAAGCCGGGCTGGAAAAGGCCCAGCTGGACCTGTCCTACACGCGCATCACCGCACCGGTGGACGGCATGGTCGGTGAGCGTGCCTTGCGCGTGGGCGCCTATGTCAACCCGGGTGCTCGCCTGTTGTCGGTGGTGCCGTTGCAGCAGGCCTATGTGGTCGGCAACTTCCAGGAAACCCAGCTGACCCACGTGCAGCCTGGCCAACCGGTGAGCATCACGGTCGACACCTTCTCTGGCGAGCAACTCAAGGGCCATGTCGAGAGTATTGCGCCGGCCACCGGGGTCACCTTTGCCGCCGTCAAACCCGACAATGCCACCGGTAACTTCACCAAGGTGGTGCAGCGCATTCCGGTGAAGATCGTCTTCGATGACGGCCAGGCGCTGCTTGCACGGCTGCGCGTGGGCATGTCGGTGGAAGCCACCATCGATACCCGTGGCGACAAGCTCGAGGGCAAAGAGGTGAGCGCGCGATGAAGCCAGCATTACGCTTGAGCCCGTTGTTGCTGGCTGTGCTCATGGCCGGCTGCACCCTGGGGCCGGACTTCCAGCGCCCCGCCAGCCAGGCCCCGCAACAGTGGGCGGCGCTGCAAGGCGAGGCCGCAGCAAGCCAGCCGCAAGCCGAGCCGCTGGAGCTGCGCTGGTGGGAAACCTTTCACGATGCCCGCCTCAGCGCGCTGATCCAGCAGGTCTCCGAACGCAACCTGGACCTGCAGATGGCCAGTGCACGCCTGCTGCAAAGCCGTGCCCTGCGCAGTACGGTGGCGGCGGACGAAGCGCCTTCGGTGGATGTGAACGCGGGCTACAGCCGTGCTCGCAACAGCGCCGAAGGGCTGAGCGACCCCTCTGGCCATGCCGGTAAGTCTGCCTTCAACCTGTGGCAGGGTGACCTGGTCGCGGGTTGGGAGCTGGACCTCTGGGGCCGCGTGCGGCGCCAGGTCGAGGCTGCCGATGCGACGGTCGAAGTGGCCGAGAACGACCGCCGTGGCGTGCTGCTGGCGCTGCTGTCGGAAACCGCCGGCAACTACATTCAATTGCGTGCGGTACAGCACACGCTCGATGTCACCCGTGACAACCTGAAGGTGGCGCAGCACAGCTTGAAGCTGTCTGAAAACCGCCAGGCCGAAGGTGTCGCCACCCGCCTCGACGTGGCCCAAGCCAGTGCCCAGGTCGCTTCGATCGAAGCCCGCCTGCCCAGCCTGGAGGCCCGCCGCGACGACCTGATCAACGCCCTCAGCCTGCTCGCGGCCGAACCGCCACGCAGCCTGCAGGCGCAGCTGCTTGAAGGCGGTGAACTGCCCGCGCCGCAACAGCAGTTCGCCATCGGCTTGCCGTCCGAGTTGGCTGAGCGCCGCCCGGACATTCGCCAGGCCGAGGCGCGGTTGCACGCGGCAACCGCCAGCATCGGCGTGGCCAAGGCCGACTTCTACCCGAGCATTCGGCTGTCGGGCAGCATGGGGTTCCAGGCCATGCAGCTGTCCGACTTCGGCGGCTGGGACTCGCGCCGCTTCGCCTTCGGCCCGCAACTGTCGTTGCCGATCTTCGAAGGGGGGCGGCTTAAAGGCACGCTGGAGTTGCGCGAGGCGCAGCAGCAGGAAGCGGCGCTCAACTACCGCAAGGTGGTGCTCGGTGCCTGGCACGAGATCGACGATGTGCTGCGCCTGTACAACGCCAGCCAGTTGCGCCGCGACCACCTGGCCGAGGCGGTGCGGCAGAACCGCATCGCCCTGGAGACTGCCCAGCGCCAGTATGTGGAAGGGGCGGTGGACTTTCTCAATGTGCTGACGGTACAGGGTGCGTTGCTGGCCAGCGAAGAGCAGTGGATCGACAGCTCGGCAGCGGTTTCCCAGGCCTTGGTGGGGTTGTACAAGGCGCTGGGCGGGGGCTGGCAGGCGTTTGATACTCAGCCGTCGAAAAAGGTATGACGGTTGCGCTGGCTGTGCTGGCCAAACATCAAAGCGGACGCAGCAGCCCGAACCGCTTGCGCAACACCCAGCCCAGCAGCCGCCGCGGCAACAGCCTGGCGATCAGCGGCAACGCTGTGCTGCCATTGCCCAACCTCACCACCGCAGGCACCGCCGTTTTGCGCGTAGCCGCCAGCACCCCTTGGGCAAACACCGCTGCCGGCGTCGGCCGGTCCTGCGACGCCCGGGCGCGTGCCTGGACGTACTCGCGCAGCGGCCACCACGGTGAATCCGCCGCCAGTACCTGCTCGGCCTGGCGCTGGGCATTGCTGGCGAACTGCGAGGCGATCGCCCCCGGTTGCACTTCCATCACCCGAATGCCAAACGGCGCCAGCTCCAGGCGCAGGGCATCGCTCAGGGCGTTGACCGCGGCCTTGGAGGCGCAATAGGCACCGGCGAACGGCGTGACCAGCACCCCGGAAACGCTGCCGATGTTCACCACCAGCCCGCGTGCGCGACGCAGCAGCGGGAACAGCGCGCGGGTCACGCCGACCACGGCGAATACGTTGGTCTCGAATTGCTGGCGCATGGCGTCTACGCCGCCGTCGAGCAGCGGGCCCATGGCGCCGTAGCCGGCGTTGTTGATCAGGATGTCGAGGCCGGCGTGGCGCGCTTGCAGCTCATCGGCCAGTTGCGTCAGGGCATCGCTGTCATTGACGTCCAGTTGCCGGGCGGTGAAGCCGGCAGCGGACAACTGCTCGACGTCTTCAGGCTTGCGGGCGGTGGCCCAGACCTCGTGGCCGGCATCGCGGAAGGCGTTGGCCAGGGCGCGGCCGATGCCGCTGGAACAACCGGTGATCAGGACGGTGGGCATGGGGAGGGCCTTGGGTCTGGGAATTGTGTGTGGCCTGCGCCGGCCTCTTCGCGAGGCAGGCAATGCGTCAATTGGCAAATGTACCTTGCAGACGCTCGGCACGAAACTCCAGCGTCTGTGCCCGGTAGCCGGAACGCAGAGGCGGTACCGGCAGGCAATCGTTCCATTCGGCACCCGGTTGCAGCTCACCCGGCCCGCGATAACGCGGCGCGCTGTAGGTGTTTTCGGCAAGGTTGACGGTATCGCCCGGCGCATACGCGCCCACGCGCCATCGCAGCTCGGTGAGCGGGACTTTGTTGCCGTTTTTCATGTGCACGTGCAGCGCGCGGTCGGCGGGGCACTTGTCAGGGGCGTAGCTCAGGCGCAGGTCCAGGCGTGCCAGTTGCGTGGCTTCGCGGGTGTCTTGCCAGGCGACGAACAGGGCGACCAGGCCCAGGCCGCAGACAGCGGCCAGGGATATCGGCAGGGCTTTGGCCGGGTAGCGCAGCAGCAGCACCAGCCAGGTGAGGATGAGGAAGGCACCGATGATCATGGGGCTTGCAGACCTTGGTTGCGCGGGGTCTGACCATCGTAGCTTGAAATGGGGGAGGGCTCAAAAGCGGGAGGGCTTTGCCCTCCTTTCGCGACACAAGGCCGCTCCTACCGGATCGTGTGATCTTTGCAGGTGCGGCCCCGGGGTTTCACTTACTGCGCGATGGTTTTCACCGAAACACCACGCTCGACCGGCGTCGAGGTGCGCCCGTAGACGTCCTCGAAGCGCTCGATATCATCCTCGCCCAGGTAGCTGCCAGACTGCACTTCGATGATCTCCAGTGGGATCTTGCCTGGGTTGCGCAGGCGGTGGATCGAGGCGATCGGGATGTAGGTCGACTGGTTCTCGGTCAGCAGGAACACGTTCTCGTCGCACGTCACTTCGGCAGTGCCGGACACCACGATCCAGTGCTCGGCGCGGTGGTGGTGCATCTGCAGCGACAGGCTGGCGCCCGGCTTGACGGTGATGTGCTTGACCTGGAAGCGGCCGCCCATGTCCACCGAGTCGTACGAGCCCCATGGGCGGTACACTTCCAGGTGGTTCTGAGTCTCGCTGCGGCCCTGCTCGTCCAGGGTCTTGACCATCTGCTTGACGCCTTGGACCTTGTCCTTGTGGGCAATCATCATGGCGTCCTTGGTCTCGACCACGACGATGTTCTCGAGGCCGATCACCGACACCAGCTTGCCATTGCCATGGATCATGCAGTTGCGGCTGTCCTGCACCACCACATCGCCTTTGGTGACGTTGCCGTTGTCGTCCTTGTCGTGCACTTCCCACAGCGACGACCAGCAGCCCACGTCGCTCCAGCCGGCCGACATCGGCACCACGCAGGCACGCTGGGTCTTCTCCATCACCGCATAGTCGATGGAGTTGTCCGGGCAGCAGGCGAAGGTGGCTTCGTCGATGCTCAACACATCGTCTTCTTCCTGGCTGCGTTCCAAGGCCAGCACACAGGTGTCGTAGATGTCGGCGTCGTGCTTTTTCAGCTCTTCGAGGAAACGGCTGGCGCGGAACAGGAACATGCCGCTGTTCCAGAAGTAGCCACCGGCCTTGACGAACTCGGCGGCGCGTTTTTCATCGGGTTTTTCGACGAACTGCGCAACCCGCGCCACGCCTTCTGGCAGCAGTGCGTCCTGGCTGGAGCGGATGTAGCCATAGCCGGTCTCAGGCTTGGTCGCCGGCACGCCGAACAGCACCATCTCGCCACGCTCGGCGGCCACGGTGGCCAGGGCCAGGGCGCGCTGCAGGGCTTTCTGATCGTCGATCACGTGGTCGGCAGGCAGCACCAGCATCAAGTCGTCGCGGCCTTCGCTGACCAGCTTCATCGCGGTCATCGCCACGGCGGGCGCCGTGTTGCGGCCGAACGGCTCCATCAGGATGGCCTGGGTTTCAAGTTTCAACGCGCCGAGCTGCTCCTGGACGATGAACTTGTGGTCCTTGTTGCAGACCACGATCGGCGCATCCATGCCTTCGAACACCAGGCGCTGGATGGTTTGCTGGAACAGCGTGTGTTCACCGGTCAGGGCCAGGAACTGCTTGGGGAACTGCTTGCGCGACAGAGGCCACAGACGCGAACCGCTACCACCAGAAAGAATTACCGGGATCATGATGTTTCTCCAATAAGGTCGTTAACGAGGCAGGGGATCAGTTGGTGGACACTGGGCGGGTGACCCAGACCGGCGACAGGCTGCTGCCCGAGCCGGTGACGTACAGCACGGCAGCTTCGCCGCGCTCCAGGGCGACGGGTTTGACGTCGCTGACTTTCTTGTCACCTGCATACAGGGCGAGGTTGACCTTGACCGGGTTGATCTCACGTTCGCCACGGCCTTTGGCTGCTACCGGGGTGACCACTTCGGTCTTGCCATCGGCGGTCTTCAGGGTCAGCGACTGGTCGCTGAGGTTCTGGACGCGTACCAGGGCTTTCTGCTTGTTCTTGAACGGTGGCTCTTCGATCAGTTGCGGGTTGCCGCTGCCGCTGTTGACCAGGGTGTAGTACTTGTCCGAGGCCAGTTTGACCGGGACGCTCTTGCCGCCGACCTGGGCTGTGTAGTCGCCACCGGGCAGGAAGCTGAAGTCGCTGCTGGCCTGGGCGCCGACTTGTTTGATCTGGGTATTGCCGACCGAGGCGGCGGCCGGGGCGCTGGCAGCGTTGTACAGGCGCACGAAGGTCGAGCCTTTCGGCGCGGTCGGGCCATACAGCGCGGCATCGGCGCCGGCGAAGGCCTGCATCGAAGCAAGGGAAAGGCCGGCCGCGAGGGTGAGGGCTTTGGCAATGGAAGTTTTGGTAGTCATGTGCGTGTTCCTCTCTATCGATCAGTGGTTCGTCCGGGTGGACGACAGGGCCAGGTTTTCTTCGGATTTACGGGTGTTTTTCAGTTGCGCGATCCACTGCGGATCAAAGCTGCTGAGGTCGTTTTTCATGGGCAGATAACGTTCGGGGAATTCCCACACCACCACTTGTGGCGCGGCATTTTTGAAAGCATCGCTTTGCAGGTACTTGAGCATCGGCAGCAGCGGGCCATGGCCGTCTTCGGCGTAGTTGGCGACGTCGCTGTGCAGGGCTTGCTGCAGGGCACCGAGGAAGTTCCAGTGCGGGTTGGCGCTGTAGCTGGTGCCTACCAGTGCGACCGGAATCTGGCTGTCGGCGAACAGCGCATCGCCCGCCTCGCCTTCGGTTTCGGCTGGGCGTGTTGTGCGTTGCTGCAGGTTGTCCGGCGCCGGCAACAGGTTGCTGAACAGCGGGTCGAGTGGCAGGAAGTTGGTCAGGTCGCCCTTGTACGGCGCGGTACTGCCGGCTTCGGTGATGAAGGCCTGGGGGTCACCATTGAGCAAGCTCTGGCGGCTGACCGCTTCGGCCAGCGCCTGTGCGGCGACTTCGGCGCCCATCGGCGTCCAGTGGGTGTCGGTGCGCAGGAATACCTGGCCACGGGCCTTGGCCTGCTCCAGGGGCGCCATCAGGTCCGGGGCGAACACGTTGGCCTGGCGGGCCTGGGCATGAAACTGGTTGTACAGGTCGTCATGCAGGCTGGCTGGCAGCTCCTTGCCCACATACTCCGAGTAGACCCGCGCCTTGGCCGGCACGATCGCCAGCACCAGCTGGCTGCCATGCTGCTGCAGGGTGTCGCGCACGCCACGGATAAGCGCCAGGTTTTCCTGCATCAGTTGCTCGGCACCGGCGGTGGGTTTGAACTCTTCATCGCTGAACAGCCATTGGTCGCGGCCCAGCACCACGCCTGGGCGCCCTTCGTTGAACAGCTTGAAGTCCAGTGCCGCCCAGAGGTTGGTGCCCAGGCGCTTGATCGGGAACTGCTCGTCGTAGTGGGTCTCGGCGGCCTTGGCCAGCTTGCCGTTGAGCAAGGTCATCTGGGCGGTGCGCTGGAAGCTGTCCAGGCCGCCAGTGGACCAGGCGCCCATGCCGACCAGCAGGCCGAGGAACGACAGCGAATAGGTAATGCGTAATGTCCGGGTCATGGTCATCAACCTCAGAACTGGAAGTAAAGGAACGGCGAGTAGCTCTGCGCCGAAAGCTTGAGGATCGAGGCCACGAACAGCAGCAGGATCAGGACGCGGGTCATCACCCGGGTCCAGTCCAGGCCAATCGAGCCGTCGGCGTTGATCTGCACCGGGGTCGCCTGCGGCGTCGGCTTGGCATTGCGGTAGAAGTCGCGCAGGCCGAAGTACGCCAAGGTGAGGTAGGCGATGATCAGGGTGGCTACTTGCAACCCGGTGAGCTGGGCGCGGTTGAGCTCCGACAGCTGCCATTCACCAAAGCTGAACATGGCGCCGTACATGCGGCCGGCCACGTGCAGGTTCTCGGCCCGGAAGATCACCCAGCCAACCACCACCAGCAGGAAGGTGAACGCCCACTTGACCGGGTTGAAGCGCTGCGGGTTGGTGTCGAGGCCCAGCGCCCGCTCGATGGCCAGCCACATGCCGTGCCAGGCGCCCCAGATGATGTAGGTGAAGTTGGCGCCGTGCCACAGCCCGCCCAGCAGCATGGTCAGGAACAGGTTGCGGTAGGTATTGAAGGTGCCTTTGCGGTTGCCGCCCAGGGTGATGTACAGGTAGTCGCGCAGCCAGGTCGACAGGCTGATGTGCCAGCGGCGCCAGAACTCGGTGATCGACTGGCTGATGTACGGCTGCTTGAAGTTCTCCATGAAGCGGAAGCCCATCATCAGGCCCAGGCCGATGGCCATGTCGCTGTAGCCGGAGAAGTCGAAGTACAGCTGCGCGGTATAGGCCAGGGCGCCCAGCCAGGCGTCGCCGGTGGTCGGGTTCTGCAGGGCGAAGCAATGGTCGGCGACCACTGCCAGGGTGTCGGCGATGAACACTTTCTTGATGAAGCCCTGCATGAAGCGGGTGCAGCCTTCGGAGAACTTGTCCAGGGTGTGGGTACGGTTGTTGAACTGGTCGACCAGGTCCTTGAAGCGCAGCACGGGGCCGGCGATCAGGTGCGGGAAGATTGCCACGAACGCTGCGAAGTCGATCAGGTTGCGGGTGGCCGGGGTGTCGCCGCGGTACACGTCGATGATGTAGCTGATCGACTCGAAGATGTAGAACGAGATACCGATCGGCAGCAGCACGTGGGTGAGGATGAACGGCTCCAGGCCAAACGAGCTGACGATCGCGTTGAGGCTGTCGACGCCGAAGTTGGCGTACTTGAAATAGCCGAGGATCGCCAGGTCGACGCCCACGCCCAGCAGCAGCCAGCGCTGCGCCGGCTTGGTGCGTACGCCTGCTGCGCCGACTTTAAGGCCGATCCAGTAGTTCCACAGGGTCACGCCGGCGAACAGGGCGAGGAAGTCCACGCGCCACCAGGCATAGAAGATGTAGCTGGCGACCAGCAACAGCAAGTTGCGATAGCGTTGCCCGCTCAAGTAGTACAGGCCGAGGAAGATCGGCAAGAACAGGAACAGGAACACGTTGGACGAGAAGACCATCCCGGTTCTCCTAATTTGTTCACAGCATCCAGGGCAAAGCGCCCCCCAAACCCCCCAGTTCATGACTGGAGAGCAACTCATTTCCTGTGGGAGCGGGCTTGTCCCGCGAAGAGGCCCGAAAGGGCAAAGGCGTTGTCGCTGCTGACGCCTTCGCGGGGCAAGCCCGCTCCCACACAGATCACCCCCGACAGGGGTGTTACTTCTTCGAAGCCGCGCTCGGGTCATAGACCCGGGTCAGGTTGCCGCCCAGCCTGAAGCTGTCGAATGGCTGCATGCCGTGCTTGCGCTCAAGCGTGTCGCCCACGCACTGGTACAGCGCGCACCAGGGCTCGAGCCAGGCGTACTTGCTGTCGACCTTGAGGTCTTTCATGTCCTGTTTTTCACCTGCGCGCTCTGCGAAATGGCGCGGGTCGCGGGCGCCGGCCAGCACGCCTTCGCCCAGGCGCTGCAGGGCGAAGTTGTTCTCGCTGCGCAGGTCCACACCGTTGGCCTTGGCGAAGCTTGCGATCATCGCCAGCGGCGGCAGGGCGTAGTTGTGGTAGGCCAGGGCGCGCTGCTTGCGCTTGACTTCATTGGGCAAGAAGCCCTGGTCGTCGATCTGGTTGGCGCCGACCTTGTATTCCTTCACGGCCCAGTCGAACAGGTCGCGGCGGTCGGTGGCCACGGCGGTGGCCATCACCGACCAGGCGGCCCAGTAGCTGTGGTTGTTGATCTTCTCCAGCGGCAGGTCGCTCCAGTCACGCACGGTCTGTTCGGCCAGGCGGGCGAACCAGCGCTCGATCTGCTCGGCTTCGGTCTGGTGCGCGGCCAGGGGCTGAGAATTGGAGAACTTCAGGCGCAGCCATGAGCCGCTCATGCTGCCCAGCGCCCATTTGCGCATCGACTTGCCGGTGTGGTTGTAGTCGGTGGACAGCAGCGCATCGGCGCGTGCCCAGGCCCCCAGCCAGGTCAGGGTGCAGTCGAGCTGCGCCGGGCGGCCATCACGCATGTACTGGTTGACCATCTTGGCGACGCCGCGCTCAAGCGTGGTGATGTCTTTGGTGGAATCGCGGAAGGCCTGTTCCGAGTCCAGGTTCAGGGTCGCCCGTGCCTTGTCCGAGCCTTCGTACTTGCTGCGAAACTGCAGCGCGCCGGTGTAAGGCTTGGGCGCCGCTTCGCAGCGGAACTTGCCGTCGCTGGTCTTGAGCTTTTCGATCCCCTCGTAGTAGCCCTGAGGGGGCACCAGCGCGGCATGCGCGGCGCCGCCGACCAGGGCCAGGGCGAGCAGGGCGGGGCTGAAGATGTGCTTGAACGTGGTCATGGTCGCCTCACTGGCCGGCTTGCGCGGTGTGCGCAGGCACGGCGAAGTTGTTGCGTTTGCAGAGTTTGGCCTCGACCTTCTGGGTGCCGTTTTCCGGCCCCTGGATCTCGAAGGCCAGCAGGTTCTGGTTGGCCCAGTCCTCGTCCTCGCGCATCTGGAAGACGAAGCGGCCGTCGGTTTCGGAGGTTTCCGGCTTCTCCAGCTTGATGTCCTCGTGGCGGCCATTGAGGTACCAGAGGGTCGCTTGCAGCACCTTGACCGAAGGGTCTTCGAACTTGACGTCCATCTGCAGGTTGCGGTTGATCAGGTCTTTAATCACGCCGCCCTTGCCGTTGACCATCAGCTCGTTCTTGCCAGGCTTGAGTGTGCTGCTGGCGCTCATCAGGGCCGGGCGCGCGTCGCAACCGTCGTCGAGCAGGCCGAGGATCTGCCGCCAGATGGTTTCCTGGTCCAGGCGATACAGCGGCGAGAATTCCCAGATGAGGATCTTCGGTGGGTTGTTCTGGAATTCCTCGCTGCCCAGGTACTGGATCATCGAACCTTCCAGGCCACCGCCAGGGAAGGCGACGTTGAGCACGTCGGCGCCGATGTACTGCTCGAGGAAGCCCGAGAAGTTGTAGTTCTTGCCGCTGTGGCTGGTACCGACCAGGGTGATCTGCGCATTGCCGCCGTCGCCGAACAGGTCGTCGCCGCCGCTGGCGCCTTTCGGCTCGGTGGCGAACTGGTCCATGTACTGCACGGCGTAGCTGGTGCCGCAGAGCTGGCCGGCGACGTTGTGCAGGGTGCCGGTCTTGCCCATGCGCCCAGATTTGTGGGTTTCGAATTCCTTGCGCGGGATGCCTTCGAAAGCCGGCATGTGGTGCACGGTATCGGCCACGATCTTGGCGGCGCGCTCGGCGCCATATGGCGTCCAGTGCTGGTCGCCGCGGAAGTAGAAGTCCTTGCCCTGGTCGGCGGCGGCCAGTTGCTCGTTGGTCAGCGGCGACAGGTCGGGGACGTTGTAGCCCATGCCGGCGAAGCGCTTGAGCATGGCTTGGTAGTTGCTCAGGGCCTTCTGGTAGTCGAAGGCGGCCTTTTCTTCGGGCTTGAGCATGTTGCGGTTCACCAGGCCACGGGTCGGCTGGTAGACCACGACCAGTTCCACGCCACGTTTCTTGAACGCGTCGTGCACCTGCTGCAGGCGTTTGTAGCCGGCGGGCGTGGTGGTGAACTCGGTGCGCAGGTCTTCGCGGGTACGGAACAGCCAGTCGCCCTGGGCCTGCACCAGCGTGGTGAAGTTCTGCTGGTAGCGGGTGGTGTAGCGGCTGGCGTCGTGCGCCTCGGGGCACAGCTGGCAGCAGGGTTCGGCGCTGAACGTCGGGGCTTTCACCTCGTCGGCGCGCACGCCCTGGCTGATCGCCAGGAGGGCGGCGGACAGGCCCAGCAGTTTCATCAGGTGTGGAGTCATGGTCTGGGCTTCCTTAATCGATCATTTCGGTCTGGCGTTCGACCGGGTCGATCAGCACAGCCTTTTGCTGGCGCACCAGCAGGTCGAGAATTTCGTCCTGGCGCTCGCCGAGGATGCCGTTGAGGCTGATGCCGTTGGCCTTGCGCGGCGCGAGCATGGAAACCTTGTACAGCTCGACCGACAGCGGCGAGTCGATCGACAGCGGCCCGGAGCCGTTGGCCGCCAGTTCACCGCCGACCACGATCAGCGACACCTTGGTGTCGAACGGGTCGAGGGCGATGTCGCGGTCGGTGTCGGAGAGGTCCTTGATGTGCCCGTACACACCGACCAGGCCGTTGGCCATGGCAACGTTTTCGTACAGGCGGATGTTCACGCTGTTGCGCACGCGGATGCCGTGGCGGCGGTTGTTGATCAGCTTGTTGCCCCAGATCAGGTTGTCGCCGCTTTCGTACAAGGTGATGCCGTCGGTGTGGTTGCGGTAGATCTCGTTGTAGGCGATCAGGTTGTTGACGCTGTTACGGTCGATCACCACGCCCGAGAGCTTGTTGTCGTAGCTCTTGTTGTTGATGATCCAGCTGTCGTTGACCTCACGCGAGACGATGATGCCGTGCTTCTTCTTGGTGCCGTACACGGTGTTGCCGGCGATGATCAGGCGGTGCGAACGGTCGTGCGGGTCGATGCCGTAGACGATGTTGTCGCGGTAGGTGTTGTCCTTGACCACAAAGTCCTGGGTCTCGTAGCAGTAGAAGCCGTACCACATGTCGCTGAACTCCGAGCCGATGATCCAGCCGGTAGGTTCGGCGCGGCCCATCTGCTTGGACATGTTCGGCGTGTACTGCGAGATGCTCACACCGTAGGACTTGGACTTGGCGTAGCCGAAGCTGGCCATTTTGGTATTGACGATGTAGGTCTCGGTACCGCCCCACGACAACAGGAACGGGCGGAACTCCTTGGGCGAGCGGAAGGTGGCCGGGCCGTTGTCCTTCTCGCGCCAGCCGGTGACCTGGGTGTCGGTGACGAACAGCTTGCCGTCGTTGACCAGGAACGCGCCGCCTTCCTGGGAAAGGCGCAGTTGCTTGACCTTGCCGTCGATCTCTAGGATGCCCTTGTGCCCCACCACGATCGGCAGGCGCGACAGGTACACGCCCGGCTCGACTTCGCGCAGGTACTGCTTGGGTACCTGCTTGCTCAACTCGACCAGGTCGACATGGCCGTCGTCGACGAAAATCGCCTGCGGGATGCCATGCTGACGCTGCACCCACTCGGCGGCCTTGTTGTCACCGCCGATGAATTCCTTGAGCGACACTTCTTGCAGCATGCGGCGCACGCTGACCTTGCCCTTGTGGCTGCGGTCGATCTTTTTCTGCACGGCCTCGGCGGTGAAGCCGGTGAGGTCGGGCAGCTTGGGCGGGTCCATGTGCAGCGGTTCGACCGGTGCGGCAGAGATGGTGTAGGTCTTGGCCTGCTGCAGTTCCTTGGCGACTGCCGTGGGTTCTGCGGCGACGGCAAGGCCTGAGGCCAGCAGCAAGGCGCTGGCCAACAGGCTGTGACGTAGGTGCGGGTGAAGGGTCATGGCAACAAATCCTCTACCGGCCTCAGAAGCGCCAGATCACGTCGACGAAGGCACGGTGCATGTACGAGTCCGCTTCCTTGCCATAGGCATCGCCCGGCTTGAATACACCGGCACGCAAGCGCACCAGGGCGGACGGTTCGTCAATGGCCTGGCTCATTGAAGCGGGCAGCAGGCCCTGCTTGAAGTACTTGGTCACGACCACGTCCATTTCCTGGCCGAGGTCTTTCTCGCCGTTGACCAGCGGGCGGCTGACGCCGTTGTCGTTGACCGCAGCATTGATGCCGCTGGAGCCAATGTTCTGCTGGCCATCGACGCGCCAGAACTTGTGGTAGATGAAGCTGGCGTCGTAGTCATCGCGCAGCTGCCAGGAGGCAAACAAAGTGGCTGCTTGCAGGTTGCCCAGCTCGCCGCGGAAGGCTTCGCCGAAGCGGTGCACGCGCGAGCGGGTACCGGTGAAGTTGGAGCGGTTGCTCTCAAGGCCGGTCTGCTCGAAGTTGTTCGAACCGTCGTCGCCACCGCCGCCGCTGCCACGGGCATAGGCCGCGCCGACTTGCCAGTTGGGGTCCAGGCGCAGGCGGATGCCGAGGTCGGTGGCCCAGGCGTTGACGTCGCCGCTCTGCTTGCCGTTAGCCACCTGCTCGTCGCCTACGGCCTGGCTGCTCAGGGTGTCGCGATCACCGGTCAGCCAGGTCAGGCTGCCCCAGTAGTTGACGGTGTGATCGTTGCGCCAGTTGTAGGCGTCGCTGTTGGCCTCAAGGCCCAGCCAGGTGAGGTCGCCGGTTCGGGTCTTGTCCAGCGCATCGACCGTCTCGCCGGGGTTTTTCAGGCTGCCGCTGTCGTGGGTGTGGTGGGCGCGTACGCCAACCCAATGGCCAGGCGTCCACTGCGTGGCGACGTTGCCATAGATGTGCGTGCGGTCCTTGTCTTCCGGGGCCAGCTCGGTGAGGTCGGTGCGGTATTCGCTGAAGCGCTGGGCCACGCCCAGGTCAGCCTTGAGCAAGGTGGTGTCGAAGGACCAGTTCAGCGCTTCGATGTTGGTGTCGCGCCACATGCCGTCGTCGCTGCGCAGGCGCTGGCGGCCGAAGCGCAGCTGCTCGCCCGGGTAGGCGGTGAGGCCGCTGTAGCCGACCCAGAACTCGCGCATGGCCAGGTAGTTTTTGTCTGACTTGCGGCTGTCGTCGCCGGTGTCGGTGGTGGTGCCGTCATCGTTCTGGCGCAGGGTGTCGGTTTCGATGGTGTCGGTGGCGGCAACGGCCTGGCCCATGGCATAGGCGCTCCAGTTGCCACGCTCGCCGTACACCCATGGGCGCAGGTCGAGGCCCAGGCCGTTGACGTCGCCACCAGGGCGGGTGCCCAGGTCGCGGTCATCTTCCGATTGACCGGTGATTTTCACGTCCAGGCCGAAGTTTTTCTCAGCGGTCATGTCGGCCAGGGTCGGGCAGGACCACAGCAGGGCGAAGCTCAGGCCAATGCCGGCTTTCACGAAGGGATTGAGCGTCATAGCGAGTCCTCACCGTCTACTTCTTTTTCGTCGTCTTGCAAGGCTTCGAGGGCCAGGGTGCTGTTGGCGCCTTGGCTCATGCTGCCGCGTGCCTGCTTCTCCTGCGCCAGCAGGCGCTGGGCCTGGCTGCGCTGGTCAGGCGAGAGTTGCTGGTCGAGTTGCTGCAGCAGCTCGCTGGACTGTGGCGTCGGGTTTAGCTGCGACAGCTGGGCGAACACCCAGGCGTTGGTCGGCTCGCTGCGGATGCCATGGCCTTCGCTGAACAGCTGGGCCAAGGCATAGTCGGCGCTGTTCTGGCCGCCACGGGCGGCAGTCAGCAGGTGGTCGACGGCTTTCTGCGGCTCGACATTGCCCAGGTAGCCGCGGCGGTACAGCTGGCCCAGGTAGTAATGGGCGCTGATTTCGCCAGCGTCGGCGGCGGCCTGCAGGTGCTGTTCGGCCTTTGCTGCATCGGCCGGCAGCGTCTTGCCTTCGTAATAGAGGCGGCCCAGCAACAGTTCGGCGCGCGGCTGTTCGGCTTCGCGGCCTTTGTCGATGTAGGCCATGAGCTGGTCGGTATCGCCCAGTTCGGGGAAGTCGTAGACCAGTTGCGCCAGGCTGACCCACGAGGCCGGGTTGGCCGGGGCCACATGTTCGAGCAGGTCCTTGGCGGTCTTTTCGTCGGTCTGGCCGAGGCTGCGGTCGGCCAGCACGCGGGCGACGCTGTCGACCCGGGTGGCCGGGACGGCGCCACGGGCATAGGCGGACTTCAGCTGGCCCAGCAGTGCGGCTTGCTGGTCGGCCTGGCCGCGCTTCTGGTAAACGGTGGCCAGTTCGACGTAGCAGATGTCGGTGGTGTTCAGGGCGGCCTTGCAGATGCGTTCGACCTCACCCAGGTGCTGGTCGTAGGTGCCCTGGGTGCGATACAGCAGCACCTGGGCCAGGCCCGCCTCGGGGTTGCCGGCCGCGCGCCACTGGTCGATCTGCTGCTGCGCGTTGACGTTGGGGAAGCTCTGCGGGTATTGCAGGTAAAGCATCGCCAGCGGGATCAGGGTGTTGTTTTCACCCTGTTGGGCGGCGTGCTTGAGCAGGCTTTCGGCCTCTTCGCGTTCTGCCTGGGTGCTGTCGGGCTTGGCCACCAGCAGGCGGCCAAGGCGCGCCTGGGCCCGTGGCGAGGTGGCGGCCGCAGCGCGGTAGGTGGCCTCGGCTTGCTGGATTTGCGCCGGGTCACGGGTGGCCACCTTGATGTCGGCCAGGCCCACTTGCGCGTCGCTGTAGCCCAGGTCGGCCAGGGCCTTGTAGTTGCGTTCAGCCAGGGCGGTGTCGCCGCGCTTGAGGGCTTCGTTGGCCAGACGCTGGTCGGGCAGGCCGGCACAGCCGGCCAGGGCGATGGCCGCGGCCAGGGCACAGAGGCCCAGGCTTGCGCTTTTCTTATGGGGAATCATCGCTGGATCCTCTTACAGCCCACGGGCCGCGGCTTTGTCGATCAGCCAGTTGAGCGACGGGCCACGGTCGCTGCTGACCGAGGCCGGGCGCCCGGCCAGTTCGGCCGGCAGGCCGCTGTCAGGCTTGATCTGCACGCGGATGTCGGCGGCCAGGTTCTCGTTGTCGAGGCTGGCGCTGCTGACGATCTGGCCAGTGCGCACTTCGTCTTCGCCGGCCACCTGGAAGTTGACCCGGGTACCTGGCTTGACCTCGTCGAACTGGCGGTAGCTGAAGCGGGCCTCGACCATCGGGTTGCTGGTGCGAGGGATCAACTGGAAGATCGGCTGGCCCTTGGCGGCGTACTGGCCGTCGTCCACCAGTTGCCGGGCAACCACGCAATCGCAGGGGCTGGTGAGGGTGCCGGAGAGTTGCTTGCCGAACAGCTCCTCGACCTTGGCCGGCACCAGTTGCGAGTCGTCCAGGTGGCCCTTGAGCATGTCCAGCATGCTGGTGCTGAAGCTTGCCAACGGCGCGCCCTTGACCACCAGGCCACCGCTTTCGACCAGGCTGTTCACGGTGCCGTCGCGGGGCATGGTGACGCTGGTGGTGGGCACCGCGACCACGCCGGCTTCGGCGTGGCTGACGAAGTACATGCCGTACAGCGACTTGGCCACGAAGCCGAAGGCGGCCACACCGACCACGAACACACCCAGGGTCACGCCGACCGCCTTGAGGCGACCGAAGGCGGTCAGGCCGCTGCCGCCATCCTTCTGTTTGCGCGCCTTGGTGAAGTTGTCGCGCTGCAGCGTGCTGAGCACATCGCCGATGCTGATCAGTTCGCCCGACAGATGGCTGGTGATGATGTGGCGCAGGGTGGCGATGTCGCGCGGTTCGAGGTTCTGGAACTGCGCGCCGGTACGGCCATTGCTCGGGTTGAAGGAGCGCACCTGGAACTCGATGTCGATCGACAGGCCCAGGTTGTCGACCACGAACTGCAGACGCCCGCGCAGCACATCACCCACCGACAGTGGCTGTTTGCTGTGGAAGCTCAGGCCACCGGCGGACAGGTCATCGACCTTCACTTCGTGGGTTTGGCGCTGGGTATCCAGGAAGCGCAGCTTGGCTGGAATGCGCACCCGGGCGTGTTGGCGCTGGGCTTCGGACTCATGCACGACGTTGACGTTCACGGCGGTATTCATGGTGGTTTGTTCCTGTTAGATCCGATCCGGTTGGGCTCACACGACCATGAACAGCACAGCAACGAAGATGCTGGCCGCCGAGAAGGTCATGGTCCGCGAGGACCAGGTGTTGAACCATTGTTGAAAGCTGGCGAGGTCACGCTTGAGGGCAGTGGGCTGGCGAGTCCAGGACTGCTTGTCGAGGCGGAAGAACACGTAGATCTTCATCATCGCGCCGACGATCTGGTTGTAATAAAGAATCAGCGGATAGGCCGGCCCGACCTTGTGCCCCGAGCACAGCAGCATCACGGTCAGGATCAGGCGGGTGATGCCGATCCACAGCAGGTACACCAGCAAGAAGCCGAGGCCGAACTTGAGGCTGGCGATCACCGCCACGGTCAGGCCCAGCAGGCTGGTCCACATCGACACGCGCTGGTCGAACAGGACGATGCTGGTGAACAGCCCCAGGCGCTGCAGGCCCAGGCCCAGCGCGCGCGAGTTCTGCCGCAGGTTGTTGCCGTACCAGCGGTACATCAGCTTGCGGCTGGCCTTGAGGAAGCTTTTTTCTGGCGGGTGCTCGACCGTGTTGATCGCGGCATCCGGCACGTAGAAGGTGTCGTAGCCAAGGCGCATCAGGCTGAACCAGCTGGACTTGTCATCACCGGTGAGGAACTTGAAGCGGCCCAGGCGCCAGTGCATCAGCGAGTCGCTTTCGACGTCGGCGATGAACTCGGGGTTGGTCACCACGCTTGCGCGGAACATCGACATGCGCCCGGTCATGGTCAGCACGCGCTTGGACAGGGCCATCGAGCACATGTTGATGTGGCGCTGGGCGAAGCGCAGCTTGTGCCACTCGCTCATGATGTAGCCGCCGCGGACTTCGCAGAATTCGTTGGTGGTCAGGCCACCGACATTGGGGTAGAGCTTGAACCAGGGCACGGTCTTGCATACCACGCCATCGGCCAGCACGGTGTCGCCATCGATCACGGCCACCACGGCGTTTTCGTCCGGGAGCATCCGCGAGATGGCGCGAAAACCATAGGCCAGGCCGTCACGCTTGCCGGTGCCGGCGATGCGCACGATGTCCAGCTTGACGTGCTCTGGCGGGTTGTATTTGGCCCATAGGCTTTTCACCAGCAGTTCGTCCGACATCTCCACCAGCGAGCAGACCACGGTGGTGGGGAAGCCGCAGTTGATGGCTTCGCGGATCACCGAGCTGTACACCTGTGCGGTGGTCAGCGCATCGATACGAAAACTGGTGACCATCAGGTACACATGGGACGGGTCCGCGGCCTTGCCCAGTTTCTGCACCTTGCGGCGCAGGTACGGGTAGACGGCGTAGAGGAAGATCATGCCGCGGATGAAATGGGTGGCGCCCATGGAGTAGCGCCAGATGCCGACTGCGCCGACCAGGAAGATGAAGTGCTTCGACTGCGAGTCGAAG
The DNA here is from genome assembly GCF_900187555.1 of Pseudomonas sp. Irchel s3f19. Taxonomy (NCBI): domain Bacteria; kingdom Pseudomonadati; phylum Pseudomonadota; class Gammaproteobacteria; order Pseudomonadales; family Pseudomonadaceae; genus Pseudomonas; species Pseudomonas sp. Irchel s3f19. Next base: position 114,505 of record NZ_FYDW01000004.1, read on the forward strand.
ATATCGGCGGGCAGGGCCAGGGCGATCAGCATGAGCAGGCTCATGTAGAGCAGCCATCCGGCGCACTGCAACAGCACTGTCTGGAGCCTTTGCATGTTCAGCATCCGTCGCGAAATCAGGGAAGGAAGGGCAGCGCTTGGTGGGTAAGGAGTACCCGCGCTGCCCGGCCAGGGGTGTTACCAGCAGATGCCTTCGGTACGGCTGGTGCTGCACGTGGCGTTGTTCATGAAGCCGACCAGGTCAATCACCTGCTTGCCAGCGGGTGCTTGCTGGGCCAGGGCGCGGAACTGCTCGTCACGGTTGCCCAGGACGATGATGTCGGCGTTGTCGATGACCTGCTGGAAGTCGGCGTTGAGCAGCTTTGATACGTGGGGGATCTTCGACTCGATGTAGTCTTTGTTGGCGCCGTGGACACGGGCGTACTGGACGTTCTCGTCGTAGATGTCCAGCTGGTAGCCCTTGCCGATCAGGCGCTCGGCCAGTTCCACCAGCGGGCTTTCGCGCAGGTCGTCTGTGCCGGCCTTGAAGCTCAGGCCGAGCAGGGCGACCTTGCGCTTGTCGTGGGCTTCGATCAGCTCGAAGGCGTTTTGCACTTGCGACTCGTTGCTGAGCATCAGCGAATCGAGCAGTGGCGCTCGCACGTCGAGGCTGGCGGCGCGGTAGGTGAGGGCGCGCACGTCCTTGGGCAGGCACGAGCCGCCGAAGGCAAAGCCTGGGCGCATGTAGTACTGGGACAGGTTCAGCACCTTGTCCTGGCAGACCACGTCCATCACGTCGCGGCCATCGACACCTACGGCCTTGGCGATGTTGCCGATTTCGTTGGCGAAGGTGACCTTGGTGGCGTGCCACACGTTGCAGGTGTACTTGATCATCTCGGCCACTTCGATCGGCTTGCGGATGATCGGTGCGTCGAGCTCTTCGTACAGGCTTTGCAGTACGTCGCCGCTGGCGCTGTCCAGTTCGCCGATGACGGTCATCGGTGGCTGGTCGTAGTCTTTGATCGCGGTGCTCTCGCGGAGGAACTCAGGGTTTACCGCAACGCCGAAGTCGACCCCAGCTTTTTTGCCCGAGCAATCTTCCAGAATCGGGATCACCACATTCTTGACGGTACCTGGCAGCACGGTGCTGCGTACCACGATGGTGTGGCGGCGGGTTGTGTCACGCAATACGTAGCCGATTTCGCGGCACACCGATTCGATGTACTCAAGGCCCAGGTCGCCGTTCTTCTTGCTCGGCGTACCGACGCAGATCATCGACACATCGCTGGCGCGGATGGCCTCGGCGAAGTCGGTGGTGCCGCGCAGGCGGCCATTGGCGATGCCTTGTTGCAGCAGTGCTTCCAGGCCAGGTTCGACGATGGGCGACTTGCCCTGGTTGATCAGGTCGATCTTGGTGCTGGACACGTCCACGCCAATCACTTCATGGCCTCGCGCCGTCAGGCAGCCTGCACAGACCGCACCTACATAACCCAAACCAAAGATGCTGATACGCATCGCTATCACCTCATGTGTGTTTATCACGCCAGCTCTTCAGGAAGAGCCGGGCCAGGTTGATCAACATCAGTTTCCGGGCGCACGGGTCCATGGCGAATGCACACTTCGCCGAGCGCAGGCAAAATTAATCCGGAGCGCGAAAAGTTATGCGCTCAAACTTGGCAGTCAAAAGCCATTATTAAAAAACGTGCCTTGGTCTTCAGCCGTCTTTATTGCAATGCGCTACTTGGCGCACTGCTGTGCTTGTTTTTTCAAGTGGATAAATCCTTTGAAATCAACCACTAGGACGAATTGTAAGGGCGCGTCTCTCCTGCTTGGACAGGGCTGTCGGGGGGAGCCCGTTATTCCTGTCGAAGTTGCCGGGGCCGGTAGTGGATACCTGCCGTTGTCATCTGTAAGTCATTTCTCACAGCCCGTAGGCAGGAAAATCGTTACGGCACTATGAGCGATTGGGCGTAGCAGAAGTTCCTGGGTGGATTCTGCACCGATGAAAGATTTCTAAATAATTCTTCAGTGGCAAATAGTTTCATTCTGATAGCACCGGGCAGTTTCGTCCCGGTATATAAAGGGCGAGACTGAGGGGGGATGTTTTTATGCCAGTATCGAAAAATATTTTTCAAAATTCGTCAAAAAAGGTACGAACGGTCTTATGGCGTTTGGCGATAAAGGTCGGTTCGTTGGTTTTTTGGCGTCATAAACATGGCTTGGTGGCGATATGAAGCCTGCCCTGTTGCAGGGCTGGGGAGGGGTGTTGCAGCTGGCCTCATCGCGAACAAGCCCGCGAAGAGGCCCTCATCAAATCACTCGGCAGGGTGGTCGCGCAGGAACACCAGGTGATCAGGCTTGGACTGCTCGGCACTGTAGTAGTAGCCCTGCACATCAAATGCTTTGAGCTGCTCCGGGTCGTTGATGCGCTGCTCGATCACGAAGCGGCTCATCATGCCCCGGGCTTTCTTGGCATAGAAACTGATGATCTTGTACTGGCCGTTCTTGAAGTCCTTGAAGTCGACGTTGATCACCCGGGCCTTCAAGGCGCTGCGTTTCACCGCACTGAAGTACTCGTTACTGGCCAGGTTAAGCAGCACGTCGTCACCCTGGTCGGCCAGGGCCTGGTTCAGCCATTCGCTGATGCGCGTGCCCCAGAAGGCATACAGGTCCTTGCCGCGGGCGTTGTCCAGCTTGGTGCCCATTTCCAGCCGATAAGGCTGCATGAGGTCGAGCGGGCGGAGCAGGCCATACAGGCCAGAGAGCATGCGCAGGTGGCCCTGGGCATAGCTGAAGTCATCTTCGCCAAGGCTTTGCGCATCGAGGCCGGTGTACACATCGCCTTTGAACGCCAGCAGCGCCTGCTTGGCGTTGGCCGGGGTGAAGTCTGGGGTCCAACTGCCGAAGCGGGCGGCATTGAGGCCGGCGAGCTTGTCGGACAGGTGCATCAGTTCGCTGATCTGGGCGGGCGACAGCTCGCGCAGTTGCACGATCAGTTCCTGGGAGTCGTCCAGGTACTGGGGCAGGGTGAAACGTTCGGTCACCGGCGGGGTGTCGTAATCGAGGGTCTTGGCGGGGGAAATCACCGTCAGCATCGGGTCGGCTCCTGGAATCGTTGGCGCGATTCTACGGGCTGGGGCAGGCAAGTCCAAACTATGCCGACGATAGTCACAGACCATCGGCATGCCAGGCGCTATAGTGCGCGTTTTGCTGTTGCGGAGCTTCCCACCGTGCGCATTGCATCGGCCCTGCTGGCCGCGCTGTTGAGCCTGGCCGTGCAGGCCGCCCCTTCGCCCCAGGTGAGCCTGGACCGCAGCTTGTGGCCCGAGCAGTTGGACAGCCCGGCGCTGTTCGATGTCGCGTCGCGCGCGGAGATCCTGTCGTTCGCCCAGGTGCTGCACGAGAGCGAGCTGCTCGACGATGGCGCACTGGCGGCGCGGTTGGGCCTGCGGCAGGTCAACCTGCAGAAGGTGCGCCTGGTGCGGGCGCGCATGTGGCAGCGCTTGTGGCAGGGTTATCAACAGGCCCAGCGCAGCTGCGCGCAAGATGCCTCGTTCTGCTACCCGGTTACTTCGATGGCAGAATTGCGCACCCAGGCGGCCACGTTTGCCGCTGATGTCGGCACGTTCTACACCGGTTGGGTCGAGCCTAGCCACCAGTTCCATGTCCGTTACCTGGACGAGCAGCTGCGCAAGGCAGCGCTGCTGGGGCAAACCAGCAGCGAGGTCGAGCGCCTGTCCAGCCGTGAACGCAATGGCGATGAGCTCAACGATCGCATGTTCTTGCTGACCTTCGTCGGCGGCCCCGGCCCTGATGGGGGGAATACCGACACGCTTGCCGCCTACCTGCGCAGGCAGAAGCTCGAGGGCACGTTCTTTGTGCTTGGCAACCGCCTGCAGCAGCGCCGCGATGCCGGTGCGGCGAATGCACTGCGCCAGCTCTATCGTGGGCAATGCGTGGGTATCCAGGGCTGGGAATATCGCTCCCATGCGCAGTGGACGGCTTGGCAGGACTCGCTGCGGCGCAGCCAGGCACGGGTGCAGGCTGACCTGCCCGAGCAGTACGTGCCGCTGTTCCGCCCGCCTTATGGCCAGCGCCGGGCCGATGGCGAAGCCTTCATGGCCAGCCAGCAGTTGCGCGTGTCGTTATGGGATATCGATGCCCAGGATGATGGCGCGCTGAGCGCTGAGGCTTCGGCGCAACGGGTGCTGTCCTTGATGCTGCTGTGGCGCAAGGGCGTGATCCAGTTCCATGACAGCCTGCCCAAAGCCCAGCCGGCGGTGCAATGGTTGCTGCAAAATACCGCACAGAGCGGCATCGGTTGGGAGGACTGCCACGCCTACGGCCAGGCTCGACAGGGGGACTAATATTTGACTGTAGACCCGCCTTGCCCCCTCGCCAACCCCTGATTGTCATTCGGAAAAATAAACTTCACCGACACGTAAAAATACTTTTTCTAGTCATGGTTTATGCGGTATGAAGAAACCAGACAGCCGATCCCTGCAGCACAGGTGGCGTCATCCACCGTGTCAGGTTCGCTTCCCGCCCGTAGCAACGCGGATACGGGAAGACCGGCAGTCACTCTGCGGCGCAGCAGACCGCGCCGTGTGGCTTCGACATAAGGTGACCGAGTATGGATGACCAAGGACGCAACCCTTCCTCCAGCAAGCCAATCCTGTATGTGCTCGATACCAACGTCCTGATTCACGACCCCAACGCATTGCTCAACTTCGAGGAGCACCACGTCGCCCTGCCGATGACGGTGCTGGAGGAACTCGACAAGCTCAAGACCGGCAAGCAGACCATCGCCGCCGAATGTCGCCAGGCCATCCGCCTGATCGACCAGACCCTGGGTGACGCCTCGCCCAGCGATGTCGAACAGGGGGTACCGATCCAGCGTGGCAAGAGTGGGCCCAAAGGCTTCTTGTCGATCCTGATGAGCCCGCGCAACGAACCGAACCGGCTGCTGCCGGAAAACCTCAACGACAACATCATCATCAACCAGTTGCTGGAACTGCGGGCCAAGCGCACCGACCTTGACGTGGTGCTGGTCACCAAAGACATCAACATGCGCCTGAAGGCGCGCGCCTGCGGCATCGCGGCCGAGGACTACAGCACCGACCAGCTGGTCGATGACGTGTCGCTGTTGTCCAAGGGCTATCACTCGGTCACCGGCTCGTTCTGGGACCGGGTCAGCAAGGTCGACACCCGTCAGGAGCGGGGCCGCACCTGGCATCGGGTACAGCTGATCGACAACCTGCCGGCCGTGCACGTCAACGAATTCATCATCGATGAGCAAGGTTTCGTCGGCTGGATCAAGGGCATCCGCAGCGATGAACTGCTGCTGCTCGACCTGCATCAGGAACCCCTGTTGCACCAGGAAGCCTGGGGCCTGAAGCCGCGAGACATCCATCAGAGCCTGGCGCTGTTCGCCCTGCTCGACCCGGATATCCACCTGGTCAACCTGACCGGCGCCGCCGGCTCCGGCAAAACCATCCTGGCCCTGGCGGCGGCCATTGAACAGACCATGGTCAGCAAGCGCTACCGGCGCATCATCGCCACCCGCAGCGTGCAGGGGCTGGACCAGGAGATCGGCTTCTTGCCGGGCACCGAAGCGGAGAAGATGGAGCCTTGGCTGGGCGCCATCACCGATAACCTCGAAGCCTTGCACATGGATGACGAGAGCACCCACGGCAGCGTCGAGTACATCCTTGAACGGGTGCCACTGCAGTTCAAGTCGCTGAACTACATTCGCGGTCGCAGCTTCCAGCAGAGCCTGATCCTGATCGATGAATGCCAGAACCTCACGCCGCACCAGATGAAAACCATCATCACCCGTGCCGGCTCCGGTTCCAAGGTGGTCTGCCTGGGCAACCTGGCGCAGATCGACACCCCCTACCTGTCCGCGACCAGCTCGGGCCTGACCTACCTGACCGAGCGCTTCAAGGACTTCCCCCATGGCGTGCACATCACCCTGCAGGGTGTGCCGCGGTCGGTGCTGGCCGAGTACGCCGAGTCGCATCTGTAACCCTTCGAGCCGGGCGGCGAGCCGCCCGGCCTCTTCGCGGGGCCTTCACTGATCTGGAATCGAGTGGTGAACCTGTGGAAGCGGGCTTGCCCCGCGAAGAGGCCACCACTGACAGTACATTCCGCTGCTCAAACCTGACCCACGGGTTTACACTCTTTGTTCCCTTCACAGGAGCAGAGCAGTGCTGACACATCTTGATTCCCAGGGGCGGGCCAACATGGTCGACGTCACTGAAAAGGCCGTGACCGAGCGAGAGGCCATTGCCGAGGCGCGGGTGCGCATGTTGCCGCAGACCTTGCAGATGATCGTCGATGGCGAGCACCCCAAGGGCGATGTGTTCGCCGTGGCGCGTATCGCCGGCATCCAGGCGGCGAAGAAGACCAGCGACCTGATTCCGCTGTGCCATCCGCTGATGCTGACCAGCGTCAAGGTCGAGCTCAGCGCCGAAGGCCAGGACGCGGTGCGTATCGTTGCCCGCTGCAAGCTGGCCGGGCAGACCGGTGTCGAGATGGAAGCACTGACCGCTGCCAGCGTTGCCGCGCTGACGATCTACGACATGTGCAAGGCCGTGGACAAAGGCATGGTGATCGAGCAGGTGCGCCTGCTGGAAAAACTCGGCGGCAAGAGCGGCCACTACAAGGTGGGCGCATGATCAAGGTCAAGGTGATGTATTTCGCCCGTTACCGGGAGTTGCTCGGGCTCGACGCCGAGCGCCTGGAAGGCGACTTCGCGGTAGTCGACGATGTGCGCAAGGCGCTGGTGGCCAAAGGCGAGCAGTATGCGTTGCTGGCTGAGCAGAACCTGATGTGCGCGCGCAACGAAGAGCTGTGCAAACTTGATGAGCCGCTGGCGGAGGGCGATGAAGTGGCGTTCTTCCCGCCAGTGACCGGAGGCTGAACATGACGGTGCGAGTGCAGCCAGAAGCGTTTGACCCAGGTTTCGAGGTCAATGCCATGCATGCCGCGAATGTCGGTGTTGGCGCGGTGGTGGGGTTCGTCGGCTATGTGCGGGACTTCAACGATGGTCGGGACGTGGCGGGGATGTTCCTGGAACACTATCCGGGGATGACCGAGAAGGCCTTGGCCAAGATCGTGGTCGAAGCCGAGCAGCGCTGGCCGTTGCTCAAGGTCGACGTGTTGCACCGCATTGGTGCGCTTGAGCCCGGTGAGCCGATCGTTTTCGTCGGCGTGGCCAGTGCCCATCGGCAGGCGGCGTTCGATGCCTGCAACTTCATCATGGACTACCTGAAGACCCGGGCGCCGTTCTGGAAGAAGGAAAACACCCAGGAAGGACCGCGCTGGGTGGAAGGCAAGCAGAGTGACCAGGAAGCGGCGGGGCGCTGGTAGGCAAGGTTGCGCCGATTCCCTGTAGGAGCGGCCTTGTGTCGCGATAGGGCCGCGCAGCGGCCCCAGCAATCTCTGCATCAAAGCTGAAATTTTGGGGCCGCTGCGCGGCCCTATCGCGACACAAGGCCGCTCCTACAGGGGCGGCGTCAGCATTCGGGCAATCAGTGGTGCTTGCGTGGTACCGGCGTCAACAGCTCATCAGGCGGCATCTCGCACTTGATCTTGCGCCCCAGCAGTTCTTCGATCGCTGGCAACTGGTAGGAATCGTCCTCACCGGCAAAGCTGATCGACACACCACTGGTCCCGGCACGGCCAGTACGGCCGATGCGGTGCACGTAGTCATCGGCATCTTCGGGCAGGGTGAAGTTGATCACGTGGCTGATGCCATCGATGTGAATACCACGGCCCGCCACGTCAGTGGCCACCAGCACGGTAATCCGGCCTTCGCGGAAGCTTTCCAGGGTGCGAATGCGCTTGTGCTGTGGCACATCGCCCGACAGTTGCGCAGCGTTGATGCCATCGCGCACCAGCTTTTCTTCGATGCGCCGCACCTCGTCCTTGCGGTTGGCAAACACCATCACCCGTTCCCACTTGTTCTGGGTCACCAGGTTGTACAGCAGCTTGTACTTGTCGCTGCCAGCCACCGCGTACACGTGCTGCTCGACGGTTTCGCTGGCCACGTTTTCCGGTTCGATCTCGACGATGGCCGGGTCGGTGGTCCACTGCTTGGCCAGGTTCATCACGTCTTCGGTGAAGGTGGCGGAGAACAGCAGGGTCTGGCGTTCGCTTTTCGGCGGGGTCTGGCGAATGATCTGGCGCACCTGCGGGATAAAGCCCATGTCGAGCATGCGGTCGGCTTCGTCCAGTACCATCACCTCGACCATGTCCAGGTGCACTTCACCGCGCTGATTGAAGTCCAGCAGGCGGCCCGGGGTGGCAACCAGAATGTCGCAATGGCGTGCTTCCAGGGCCTTGAGCTGCTTGTCGAAGTCCATGCCGCCGACAAAACTCATGACGTTCAGGCCGGTGTATTTGGTCAGGGCTGCGGCGTCCTTGGCAATCTGCACCACCAGTTCGCGGGTCGGCGCGATGATCAGCGCGCGCGGTTCGCCCATGTAGCGTTCCTTGGGCGGCGGCGTCTGCTGCAGCTGGGAAATGATCGAGATCAAAAACGCTGCGGTCTTGCCGGTGCCGGTCTGGGCGCGGCCGATCGCGTCCTGGCCACGCAGGGTGTAACCCAATACCTGCGCCTGGATCGGCGTGCAGTAGGGGAAGCCCAGGTCGTGGATCGCGTGCATCACTTCGTTGGACAGCTTGAAGTCGTGGAAGCGGGTTTTACCTTCCTGCGGCTCGACCACGAAGTCTTCCAGCTTCCACAGGCTGGCCTGTGGCTTTGGCTTGGGCTTGCGTTCGCGACGCGGTTTGTCCTTGGCCGGGTTGTCGACAGCGGCAGGCGCTTGGGCCTGTTGGCTGGTGTCGGCGCGTTGTGGGGCCGGCTGGGGCGCTGGCTGAGGCTGGGGCTGAGCCACAGCAGCGGGCGCAGGCTCGGGCGTTTTCACGCTGGCAGCGGGATCGACGGCCTGGGGCGCGGCGTCTCCTTTGCCGAATATTTTTTTGAGTGCCTTGAGCACGATCGTCTCATCAACTGGTTAAGGAATGTACGCCGGGCAGTGTAAAGCAAGAACCCGACGCGGCGTAGCGGAATACACCCACAACTACAGGCGATCAGGCTTATTGCAGCTGCTTGCTCAACCAGTCATGGATGTCGCCCAGCTCTTCGACCACCACTTCGTGTTCCATCGGGTACTCGTGCCAGCGGGCGGCGACACCCCAGGTATTGAGGTACTCGAACGCGGTGCGACCCATCGAGGGAATCACCACTGGGTCATGCACACCATGCAGGCACAGGGCCGGGGTGCGTTGCTGGCAGGCGCTCAGTTCATGGGCGTCGGAGAAGGTCGGGGCATAGGTGGACAGGGCGATCACGCCGCCCAGGGCTTCCTGCCACTTTATATAGGCCGTGTGCAGCACCACCGCGCCGCCCTGGGAGAAGCCGGCCAGGAAAATCCGCGCCAGGTTGATGCCCTTGGCCTGTTCTGCCTTGATCAGGGCGATGACCTGCTCGGCCGATTCCTCCAGCTGCGCCTCGTCGATGGCGCGTGCAGGGGTCATGGCCTTGATGTCGTACCAGCTGGGCATGGCATAGCCGCCGTTGATGGTCACGGGGCGGGTGGGGGCCTGGGGCATGATGAAGCGGGTGCTGAGCAGTCGTTCCTGCATGAATTCGGCAACCGGTAGGAAGTCGTAACGGTCGGCGCCCAGGCCGTGCAACCAGATCACACAGGCGTCGGCGGTTTTCTGCGGTTCGAGAATCAGCGGGTTGGTCATGACTGCTCCGAAAATGTGCGGGTCTTGTTATGGCGTGCTTAAAAAGAAGGCGCTGCAAATGATTGTCGGAAAAATAATGTCGCAACGATACAACTTTGCCTACTTGACGTGCGCTTAAACGCTTTAGCCGCCAACTGTGGTACGCCCTTTGCTACGAATCATACGATGCAAGGGTCAGGCCGTGACGGTAACACCCTTTGCAAGCGAAGGCTGTCATAGAACAGCCCATTGCGCCAATTGACCCAATAACAAGCCAACACGGGTCGGATACGCCTCAAAAGGGTGCGGTGCAATTCCGGCTCGGTACAACAAGAGCGATTTGGAGGTTGTGAATGAAGATGTTGAAAACCACCCTGGCAGTCCTGACCGCTGCCGCTGCGCTGGGCGCCGTGACTACCGCCCAGGCCGGCGCCACGCTTGATGCGGTAAAGAAGAAGGGTTTCGTCCAGTGTGGCGTGAGCGACGGTCTTCCAGGCTTCTCGGTACCTGATGCGCAAGGCAAGATCGTCGGTATCGACGCCGATGTCTGCCGCGCCGTGGCCGCCGCCGTGTTCGGCGATGCGACCAAGGTCAAGTTCAGCCAGCTCAACGCCAAGGAACGCTTCACCGCACTGCAGTCCGGCGAAGTCGACGTGCTGTCGCGCAACACCACCTGGACCAGCTCGCGCGATGCCGGCATGGGCCTGGTGTTTGCCGGTGTCACCTACTATGACGGCGTCGGTTTCCTGGTCAACAAGAAGCTGGGTGTATCCAGCGCCAAGGAGCTCGACGGCGCGACCATCTGCATCCAGGCCGGTACCACCACCGAACTGAACGTGTCCGACTACTTCCGCGCCAATAACCTCAAGTACACCCCGATCACCTTCGATACCTCCGACGAAAGCGCCAAGTCGCTGGAGTCGGGCCGTTGCGACGTGCTGACCTCGGACAAGTCGCAGCTGTTCGCCCAGCGCTCCAAGCTGGCCGCGCCGGCCGACTACGTGGTGCTGCCGGAAACCATCTCCAAGGAACCGCTGGGCCCGGTGGTGCGCAAGGGCGACGAAGAGTGGTTCAGCATCGTCAAGTGGACCCTGTTCGCCATGATCAATGCCGAAGAGGCTGGTATCACTTCGAAAACCGTCGAAGCCGAGGCCAAGTCCACCAAGAACCCGGACAACGCCCGCCTGCTCGGCGCTGACGGCGAGTACGGCAAAGACCTCAAGCTGCCCAAAGACTGGGTAGTCCAGATCGTCAAGCAAGTCGGCAACTATGGCGAAGTGTTCGAGAAGAACCTGGGCCAGAGCACCGACCTGAAGATCGACCGTGGCATGAACGCCCTGTGGAACAACGGCGGCATCCAGTACGCGCCACCTGTGCGCTGATGGTTGCACCCTGCGGCGGCATTCCGCCGTCGCAGGCTGTTCGAATCCCTACTTTCCGGGGCACTTCATGCAAAATCGAATCGGCGCACAAAAGGGGCTATCCCTGAGTGATCCACGTGTGCGCGCGTGGCTGTTCCAGATCCTCACGATCCTGTTCGTGGTGGGCCTGGGCTGGTACCTGTTTCACAACACGCAAACCAACCTGCAGCACCGGGGCATTACCTCCGGCTTCGACTTCCTCGACCGCAGTGCCGGCTTCGGCATCGCCCAGCACCTGATCCCTTATGTGGAATCCGACAGCTACGCGCGGGTGTTCGTCATCGGCCTGCTCAACACCCTGCTGGTCACCTTCATCGGCGTCATCCTGGCGACGATCCTGGGGTTCATCATCGGCGTGGCGCGGCTGTCACCCAACTGGATGATCAACAAGCTGGCGACCGTGTATGTGGAGACCTTCCGCAACATTCCGCCGTTGTTGCAGATCCTGTTCTGGTACTTCGCGGTGTTTCTGACCCTGCCAGGACCGCGGGGCAGCATCAACCTCGACGACATGTTCTTCATCAGCAACCGCGGGCTGAACATGCCCGGTGCCTCGATGGCCGAGGGCTTCTGGCCGTTTACCGTTGCCTTGGGGCTGGCGATCGTGGCCACGGTGGCGATGGTGCGCTATGCCAACAAACGCTTCAACGAGACCGGCAAGCCGTTCCACAAGTTCTGGGCAGGGCTGGCGCTGCTGGTCGTCATCCCCGGTCTGTGCGTATTGCTGTTCGGCAGCCCGGTGCACTGGGAAGTGCCGCAGCTCAAGGGTTTCAACTTCGTTGGCGGCTGGGTGCTGATTCCCGAACTGCTGGCCCTGACCCTGGCGCTGACCATCTATACCGCGGCGTTCATCGCCGAAATCGTGCGCTCGGGCATCCGTTCGGTCAGCCATGGCCAGACCGAAGCTGCGCGTTCGCTTGGCCTGCGCGAGGGCCCGACCCTGCGCAAGGTGATCATCCCCCAGGCACTGCGGGTGATCATTCCGCCACTGACCAGCCAGTACCTGAACCTGGCGAAGAACTCGTCGCTGGCGGCCGGTATCGGCTACCCGGAGATGGTCTCGCTGTTCGCCGGTACCGTGCTTAATCAGACCGGCCAGGCCATCGAGGTGATTGCCATCACCATGAGTGTCTATCTCGCCATCAGCATCAGCATTTCGCTGCTGATGAACTGGTACAACAAGCGCATTGCGCTGATCGAGCGGTGAGGATACGCCCGTGAATGCTCATGTTTTCAAACCTGACATGCCGCCACCGGTAAAAACCGTCGGCGTGCTCGCATGGATGCGGGCCAACCTGTTCTCCAGCTGGCTCAACACCCTGCTGACGTTGTTCGCCGTGTACCTGGTGTGGCTGATCGTGCCGCCGCTGGTGCAGTGGGCGTTGATCGACGCCAACTGGGTCGGCACCACCCGCGCCGATTGCACCAAGGAGGGCGCCTGCTGGGTGTTCATCCAGCAGCGCTTCGGCCAGTTCATGTACGGCTACTACCCGGCGGAACTGCGCTGGCGCGTAGACCTGACCGTGTGGCTGGCGGTACTTGGCGCCGCGCCGCTGTTCATCAAGCGCTTCCCGCGCAAGGCCGTGTATGGCCTGGGCTTCCTGGTGCTGTACCCGGTCCTTGCCTACACGCTGCTGCATGGCGGCTACCTGGGCCTGGAAAGCGTGCCGACCAGCCAGTGGGGCGGGCTGATGCTGACCTTGGTGATCGCCACGGTGGGTATCGTCGGTGCGTTGCCGCTGGGCATTTTGCTGGCATTGGGGCGGCGCTCCAGGATGCCGGCGGTGAAGGTGGTGTGCGTGACCTTCATCGAGTTCTGGCGCGGCGTACCGTTGATCACCGTGCTGTTCATGTCGTCGGTGATGCTGCCGCTGTTCCTGCCTGAGGGCATGAGCTTCGACAAGCTGCTGCGGGCGATGATCGGCGTGATCCTGTTCCAGTCGGCGTACATCGCCGAGGTGGTGCGTGGCGGCCTGCAGGCCATCCCCAAGGGGCAATACGAAGCGGCTGCGGCCATGGGCCTGGGCTACTGGCGTGCGATGGGGCTGGTGATTTTGCCCCAGGCGCTGAAGCTGGTGATCCCCGGCATCGTCAACACCTTCATCGCCCTGTTCAAGGACACCAGCCTGGTGATCATCATCGGCCTGTTCGACCTGCTCAACAGCGTCAAGCAGGCCGCAGCCGACCCGGCCTGGCTGGGCATGGCGACCGAGGGTTATGTGTTTGCCGCCCTGGTGTTCTGGATTTTCTGTTTCGGTATGTCCCGCTACTCCATGCATCTGGAGCGCAAGCTGGACACTGGCCACAAGCGTTAGGAGTTTCGAAATGAGTGAAGCGATCAAGCAGCCTGCTGGCCCCGAAGGCATCATCCAGATGCAGGGTGTGAACAAATGGTACGGCCAGTTCCACGTGCTCAAGGACATCAACCTGAATGTGCGCCAAGGCGAGCGCATCGTTCTGTGCGGGCCGTCCGGGTCGGGCAAGTCGACGACCATTCGTTGCCTCAACCGCCTGGAGGAACATCAGCAGGGGCGCATCGTCGTCGATGGCGTCGAGCTGACCAACGACCTCAAGCAGATCGAGGCGATCCGCCGTGAGGTGGGCATGGTGTTCCAGCACTTCAACCTGTTCCCGCACCTGAGCATCCTGGAGAACTGCACGCTGGCGCCGATGTGGGTGCGCAAGATGCCACGGCGCAAGGCCGAGGAAATCGCCATGCATTATCTGGAGCGGGTGCGTATTCCGGAGCAGGCGCACAAGTACCCGGGGCAGTTGTCTGGCGGGCAGCAGCAGCGCGTGGCGATTGCCCGGGCGCTGTGCATGAAGCCGAAGATCATGCTGTTCGACGAGCCGACTTCGGCGCTGGACCCGGAGATGGTCAAGGAAGTGCTCGATACCATGGTGGGCCTGGCCGAGGATGGCATGACCATGCTGTGCGTGACCCACGAGATGGGCTTTGCCCGCACCGTGGCGAACCGGGTGATCTTCATGGACAAGGGGGAAATCGTGGAGCAGGCGGCCCCGGATGAGTTCTTCGACCGGCCGCGCAGTGACCGGACCAAGTTGTTCCTGAGCCAGATCCTGCATTGATGAAACCAGGGGGCCGCCCCACCGGGGCGGCTCCATGCAGCTTTACTTCTCTTCCGGATTGGCAGCCGGCGCAGGCGGCGGCCGCAGCCCCACCTCGGCAATCAGCTTCAGTTGCTGCCCGTTGCGCATCACCTCGATGGTGATCTTCTCATTGGGCTTGATCCGCGCCACCTGGTTCATCGACTTGCGCCCGTCACCGGCCGGCTCGCCGTTGATGCTCATGATCACGTCACCCAACTGCAAACCGGCTTTTTGCGCCGGCCCTTCGCGGAAGATCCCCGCCACGACAATACCCGGCCGGTCCTGCATGCCGAACGATTCGGCCAGCTCCTGGCTCAGCGGCTGCACTTCGATGCCCAGCCAGCCACGAATCACCTGGCCGTGCTCGACGATCGACTTCATCACCTCCAATGCTAGTTTCACCGGGATGGCGAAGCCGATGCCCTGGGAGCCACCGGACTTGGAGAAAATGGCCGTGTTGATGCCGATCAGGTTGCCGTTGGCATCGACCAGTGCGCCACCGGAGTTGCCGGGGTTGATCGCCGCGTCGGTCTGGATGAAGTCTTCGTAGTTGTTCAGGCCCAGCTGGTTGCGGCCGGTGGCGCTGATGATACCCATGGTCACGGTCTGGCCGACGCCAAAGGGGTTGCCGATGGCCAGCGACACGTCGCCGATGTGGATGTTGTCGGAGCGGCCGATAGTGATGGCCGGCAGGCTTTTGAGGTCGATCTTCAGCACCGCAAGGTCGGTTTCCGGGTCGCTGCCGATCACCCGGGCCAAGGTCTCGCGGCCATCCTTGAGCGCCACCACGATCTGGTCGGCGCCACTGGTGACGTGGTTGTTGGTCAGCAGGTAGCCCTCGGGGCTCATGATCACCGCCGAACCCAGGCTCGATTCCCAGCGCTTCTGCTTGGGCAGGTTGTCGCCGAAGAAACGGCGGAACTGCGGGTCTTCGAACAGCGGGTGGGCGCTCTTGTTCACCACCTTGGTGGTGTACAGGTTGACCACCGCCGGCGCGGCCAGGGTCACGGCGTCGGCGTACGACACCGGGCCCTGCATGATCCGCGAGGTTTGCGGTGCCTGCTGCAGGTTGACGTCCTGGCTTGGCAGGCCGACCCATTGCGGGAAGCGCTGGATGATCAGCATGGCGATCAGCACACCGGTGAGCAGGGGCCAGCCAAAGTAACGCAGAGCCTTGAACATGAACGAATCCTGGGAGTAGGGCGGGAGCCAAGTAGCCGCGCCACGGGGCGCGAGCGCGCGCGATCATACACCTGAAACCGCTGATCGGCGATGGCTTGTCTGGCCCGCCCTCATGCGGCTGCCGCCGGTTTCCCCAAGGCCGGCGACGGCTCATAATGGCGGCCAGTATACGGGTGTTGAACCCGGCAAAAACGCAGATTTCGAGGAGATTTTCATGGCCGTCGCTCTGAACACCCTGGTCGAGGAAGCCGAGCGCTACCTGGGCAGCGCGAAGATCCAGGATTATTGCCCCAACGGGCTGCAGGTCGAGGGCCGCCCGCAGGTCAGCCGCATCGTCAGCGGCGTCACAGCCAGCCAGGCGTTGCTGGATGCCGCCGTCGAGGCCGAGGCTGACTTGGTGCTGGTTCACCATGGTTACTTCTGGAAGGGCGAGAACCCTTGCATCACGGGTATCAAGCAGCGGCGCCTGAAGACCCTGCTCAAGCACGACATCAGCCTGCTGGCGTTTCACCTGCCGCTGGACGTGCACCCGGAGGTGGGCAACAACGTGCAGTTGGCGCGCCAGCTGGACATTACCGTGGAGGGGCCACTGGACCCTGAAAACCCAAAAGTGGTCGGGTTGGTCGGTTCGCTGGCCGAACCGATCACGGCGCGCGATTTTGCCCGACGGGTGCAAGAGGTGATGGGGCGCGAGCCGTTGCTGGTCGAAGGCGAGCAGATGATTCGCCGGGTCGGTTGGTGCACGGGGGGCGGGCAGGGCTATATCGATACCGCGATTGCCGCCGGTGTCGACCTGTTCATCAGTGGCGAAGCGTCGGAGCAGACCTACCACAGTGCCCGCGAAAACGGCATCAGCTTCATTGCCGCCGGGCACCATGCCACCGAGCGCTATGGCGTACAGGCACTGGGCGATTACCTGGCACGGCGGTTTGCCGTAGAACACCTGTTCATCGATTGCCCCAACCCTATCTAAGCGGTCTTGCCCGCGAAGGGTCGCAAAGCGGCCCCATTTCCCCCAAACCCCCAGTCATATCGTTAGATTGTTTCGATCTAGCCCGCCTCCTAAATAGAAGCAGCCGCTGTGATAAAGTGGCTCGCTCGAACACGGCCCGCAGGCCGTCCATAAGATCGTTTTTCGTGAGTAGCCATGGTCGACAAACTGACGCACTTGAAACAGCTGGAGGCGGAGAGCATCCACATCATCCGCGAGGTGGCCGCCGAGTTCGACAACCCGGTGATGCTGTACTCGATCGGCAAGGATTCCGCCGTGATGCTGCACCTGGCGCGCAAGGCCTTCTTCCCGGGCAAGCTGCCGTTCCCGGTGATGCACGTCGACACCCAGTGGAAATTCCAGGAGATGTACAGCTTCCGCGACAAGATGGTCGAGGAAATGGGCCTGGAACTGATCACCCACGTCAACCCCGAGGGTGTGGCGCAGGGCATCAACCCCTTCACCCATGGCAGCTCCAAGCACACCGACATCATGAAAACCCAAGGCCTCAAGCAGGCGCTGGACAAGCATGGTTTCGACGCCGCCTTCGGTGGTGCCCGCCGTGACGAAGAAAAGTCCCGGGCCAAGGAGCGCGTCTACTCGTTCCGTGACAGCAAGCACCGCTGGGACCCGAAAAACCAGCGCCCCGAGCTGTGGAACGTGTACAACGGCAAGGTCAACAAGGGCGAGTCGATCCGCGTCTTCCCGCTGTCGAACTGGACCGAGCTGGACATCTGGCAGTACATCTACCTCGAAGGCATCCCGATCGTGCCGCTGTACTTCGCCGCCGAGCGTGAAGTGATCGAGAAGAATGGCACCCTGATCATGATCGACGACGCGCGCATTCTCGAGCACCTCTCCGAGGAAGAGAAAGCCCGCATCGTCAAGAAGAAGGTGCGTTTCCGTACCCTCGGTTGCTACCCGTTGACGGGCGCTGTCGAGTCGGAAGCCGAGACCCTGACGGACATCATTCAGGAAATGCTCCTGACCCGTACGTCCGAGCGCCAGGGCCGTGTCATCGACCACGATGGCGCCGGCTCCATGGAAGACAAGAAACGCCAAGGCTATTTCTAAGCTTCAAGTTACAAGCGGCAAGCTGCAAGACAGAAGCAGAACGAGTCGCTTCTGATTTTTGTGGACTGCCGCCTGCACTGCGGGCGCACAGGGAGTGTCTGCAGTGGATTTTGAGAAGTTGCTGGTTTGGCAGAGAAGTAAAAACTAAGCCGTTGTGATGTATCAGGCATTTGCCGACTGCCGGGATTTTGGATTCAGATCTCAGATCACCCGTGCAGCGGTTTCAGTCCCTTCCAACATTACCGAAGGGATGGAGCGCAGAGGGTCGCGGGAGAAGACGTGGTTCCTAAGCGTGGCGAAAGCTTCCTGCGCAGAGTGCGGGCGCAACTGATAATTGCCGGTGAAATTGGTTACTTGCCTTCTGAATTGGCCAACGACTGGATTACTGAAACCCGTGAGCTCTCCAGAATGCTTGCAGGGTTGATCAACAAAATTTCTAACTAGCTGTACGCCGACAAGCTTGCTGCTTGAAGCTTACAGCTTGGAGCTTGAATGCAATGAGTCACCAATCTGATCTGATCAGCGAGGACATCCTCGCCTACCTGGCCCAGCACGAGCGCAAGGAACTGCTGCGTTTCCTGACCTGCGGCAACGTCGACGACGGCAAGAGCACCCTGATCGGGCGCCTGCTGCACGACTCGAAGATGATCTACGAGGACCACCTCGAAGCCATCACCCGTGATTCGAAGAAGTCCGGCACCACCGGCGAAGAAGTCGACCTGGCGCTGCTGGTCGACGGCCTGCAGGCCGAGCGCGAGCAGGGCATCACCATCGATGTCGCCTACCGCTACTTCTCCACCGCCAAGCGCAAGTTCATCATTGCCGACACCCCGGGCCACGAGCAGTACACCCGTAACATGGCCACCGGTGCGTCCACCTGTGACCTGGCGATCATCCTGGTCGATGCCCGCTATGGCGTGCAGACCCAGACCCGTCGCCACAGCTACATCGCCTCGTTGCTGGGCATCAAGCACATCGTCGTCGCGGTCAACAAGATGGACCTCAAAGGTTTCGACGAGGGCGTCTTCGAAGAAATCAAGGCCGACTACCTGAAGTTTGCCGATGCCATCAACCTGACGCCGAGCAGCCTGCACTTCGTGCCGATGTCGGCGCTCAAGGGCGACAACGTGGTCAACCGCAGCGAGCGTTCGCCGTGGTACACCGGCCCTGCGCTGATGGAAATCCTCGAGACCGTGGAAGTGGCGGCCGACCGCAACTTCACCGACTTGCGCTTCCCGGTGCAGTACGTCAACCGCCCTAACCTGAACTTCCGCGGCTTCGCCGGCACCCTCGCCAGCGGCGTGGTGCACAAGGGTGATGAAATTGTCGTGCTGCCGTCGGGCAAGAGCAGCCGGGTCAAGTCCATCGTCACCTACGAAGGTGAGCTGGAAAACGCCGGCCCAGGCCAGGCCGTGACCCTGACCATGGAAGACGAGATCGACATCTCCCGTGGCGACCTGCTGGTGCATGCCGACAATGTGCCGCCGGTAACCGACCAATTTGACGCGATGCTGGTGTGGATGGCTGAAGAGCCGATGCTCCCGGGCAAGAAATACGACATCAAGCGCGCCACCAGCTATGTGCCGGGCTCGATCGCCAGCATCACCCACAAGGTCGATGTAAATACCCTCGAAAAAGACGCTGCCAGTGCGCTGCAACTGAACGAGATCGGTCGGGTCAAGGTGTCCCTGGACAGCGCCATCGCGCTGGACGGCTATGACAGCAACCGCACCACCGGTGCGTTCATCGTCATCGACCGCCTGACCAACGGCACCGTCGGCGCCGGCATGATCATCGCGCCGCCAGTACTGCCACACGGCAGCACCGGCCAGCACGGCAAGCAGGCCCACGTTTCCACCGAAGAGCGCGCCCTGCGCTTCGGCCAGCAGCCGGCCACCGTGCTGTTCAGCGGCTTGTCCGGCGCTGGCAAGAGCACCTTGGCTTATGCCGTGGAGCGCAAGCTGTTCGACATGGGCCGTGCTGTTTACGTGCTCGATGGCCAGAACCTGCGCCACGACCTGAACAAGGGCCTGCCACAGGACCGCGCCGGCCGTACTGAAAACTGGCGCCGCGCCGCCCATGTGGCGCGCCAGTTCAACGAAGCCGGCATGCTGACCCTGGCTGCGTTCGTTGCCCCGGATGCCGAAGGCCGCGAACAGGCCAAGGCGCTGATCGGCAAGGAGCGCCTGGTGACCGTTTACGTCCAGGCCTCGCCTATCGCCTGCCGCGAGCGCGACCCGCAGGGCCTGTATGCGGCCGGTGGCGACAACATCCCGGGCGAGAGCTTCCCGTTCGATGTGCCGCTGGATGCTGACCTGGTGATTGATACCCAGGCTACCAGCGTCGATGAAGGCGTGAAGCAGGTGCTGGATGTGCTGCGTCAGCGCGGCGCGATCTAAGCGCTGAAGCTGCATGAAAAAACCCGCTTCGGCGGGTTTTTTATGGCTGTGATTAAAGCACACGCACGGCGATCAGTTAGCGACTTGACGGATAGACAAGTTGACAAGTTGATAGCTCTTCAAGGGCCGGTCTAGTCTGTTGGCACAGGGGACAACCACACATGAAGTACTCCATCCGGAAATCGGTCGTATCGAAGCTGCGAAGGCCGCATTGCGTGAGCGCTTTGAGGAGCACCTTGCTCGTGCTTCGGAAGCGGTGGTGCTGAAAGCTGTGGCCCTTACGGACGAAAAAGCATTCGCGGCGCTTGCCAAGGTAGAGGTTGAGACTAAACGCAGTATCGCAACGCGCAACCAGGAAGCCGTGTCCAGGATGAAAGCGCGTGCGTTCGAGCGGGTCGACGGTCGTTGCGAGTTACTGGACGCCAAGGCGGCCTGCGAAATACTGGGCATTACAAAGCAGGCACTGAGCCAGAAGACAAAAGCTGGAAACCTGCTTGCGTACACAAATTCCGATAACCGCAGAAAATTCTACCCAACGTTTCAGTTTGCCAATAACAAGCCACGGGCAGTTGTTGCAAGGCTGATCAAAGCGCTAGAGGTACACCCTGCCGACCTTGAAGCCATGAATTTTCTGGTTCAGCACCTGGTCGGCAAAATGGATTACTCAGACCCAGGGGAGCCAAGCAATGAAGTGCCACGGTTCGAATTGTTGGATGACAGTGTGGCCCTGAGGATCATCACGCGTGACTATGTGAATGCCTTGACGGCGGGGCAGTGAAAGCCGGGGCTGTCTACAAGGCTTCTTGTACGTTTACTCCAGCACTACACCTAGGCTGTCCAGGAATTCAACGGCCGTTTCACCGTTAGACAGCAGCGCCTGCATGAGAGGTTGATAGCTCAGTGCTTCCACCTGGGTTGAGCGACCTGTGTTCAAGACGAGATTGCACCCCTGCATGGAGCCGGTGACGATATAGACCGCTGACTGATAAAGCAGCCCATCAACCCCGCTTTGGTACATGCATGCCTGGCTGTTTTTTCGGTTTTTATCCTAGCGCAACTTTTTCCATTGGGGATCTGCGAGTGTTTTAGCCGCTTTTCTGTTGAGCTGTAGGAGATTTCTGTAATCGTAAATGTTGGGGGTCATTTATACGCTTCATATGCCGTTTGGGGGGGCAAGAGGGTGAAAGCCAAAGTTAATCTGGCTGAATGCTTGTTGGTCGGCGACATAGGCAGTGCGTGGCCACCTGCTGAGCTTCGTCTATAATGGGTTATAAGAAGTAACACCCCGCAGGAGTGGGGTGTTATATTCACGCTGCTTTAAATCCTGGTTTATCGTTGGCTGCGCGCCACTCTTTTATGGTGCGTGCTCCAAGTCATCATCCTGACTGTTTTTCTTTTTTATGTTATTCATCCATCGAAAGTGCTCTTGGTAATCCATCTGGCGCTCGCAACCCTGCTTGTACGGGTCCATGTCGCATTTGAAATGGATGTCTTGTTTGTCAGGGAATAATATAGGCATCTCGTGGGTGCATCCGTTAAGAACAATTAGAATCATGATGGCTAGCTTTTTCATGGCGTATATTTGCGTGCGCGAAAGTTGTTATTTTGGTGGGGAAATTAAGTGTTTCAGTATGGGCTGGTCTTTTTGGGTCCTCGTGGATGTCTTTCTGAGCTTGAATTATGGCTGGTTTTTCAAGATTGATCTGGGCTAATAGGTGAAGGGGATTTCGCTTTAGTTTGTAGGGGTTTTTTCCAGCTTTAGTGGGGGAGCAGTTCTACGTGTTATTGTGCTCGTTATATAGCCATCATGGTCGTGGATCGCTTAATAAGCGGGCCATGTGTGTCAATAGACCTGAGGTGTGTAATGGGAAGAGGTAAGTATCGAAAAATAAGCTATCAGCCGTTCCTTGGTTCGGGTGGGGTATTGCTCCCTCCTAATCAAGCCATGCAGGCGGGACAGTTTATAAAGTCAGAGAACGGACGGTTTATTCTTCGTCTCAGAAGTGACGGAAATCTGGTCTTGGAAGATGGGGGACCGTAATCTGGATCGCAGACGAGAGTCAGCCGTATAGCTCCACATTCCGGCAGTGAGCGCGCGAGCCACTCCAGTTCGTTGTCAGTAATTCCGGTTTTTTATATGATCCTGTCCGAGAGCGGATATGGTCCGCTCAGTCCACAGAGACACTGGATAAATCCTACTGGGAAAATAACTATCTCGCGTTGACTGATACGGGAAATATTTTTGATTTTTGATGGCCGCAATGGGGAGGTGAGATGGGCGCGCCATGGGTATGTACCGGGACGGCTGCCTCGAAGGGTCAAAATATACCCAGAGGTTTATCCTCCCATCCCTTCACCTCTCATCAAGATTCCACATGACTATCCTTGATATATAGTCGCGCTTCGAGGGATTTAGGCCTCCAAGCTCAATAAGCTTGGAGGTATAATTTTTCGTGGTGCTGAGAACGATGTGGCCGTTTTTATTTTAGGGTATAGTGTGTGTCTGCAAACCGACCGCAGCGGTTGGAGGTGAGGTAAATAAGCTCGATTTTTAATGGGGTGATACGGAAGTTTACTGGCTAAGATGCTTGTTGTTCGGTAAAGCAGGCGCTACCTAAAAACCGAAGGCAGGAACTTTGTCGCCTTCGCCCGATCTTCTTACGAGCAATACGCAATCCTTGTTATTTGGATGAGCAACGGCCTAGTCCAACTTATATGTGTTTTTCTGAGACTGGAATTACCCGCCTTTCCTTCACCGCTTTATAAGAAAAACTCGAATAAATCTCCTTCACCCCCGGCAACCGCTGCAGCACTTCCCGGGTAAATTCGCCAAATGACTCAAGGTCCCGCGCCAGTATTTCCAGCAGGAAGTCATACCGTCCCGAAATGTTATGGCACGCCACAATCTCTGGTATCTCCATCAACCGTTTTTCAAACGCCAGCGCCATGTCCTTGGTATGCGAATCCATCATGATGCTGACAAAGGCGGTCACCCCAAACCCCAGCGACTTGGGGGAAAGAATGGCCTGATACCCGGTGATGTAACCGTTATCTTCCAGCAGCTTGACCCGCCGCCAACAGGGCGAGGTGGTCAGCGCCACCTGGTCGGCAAGTTCGGAAACGGTTAGGCGGGCGTTGTCCTGCAGGGCGGCAAGCAGGGCGCGGTCGGTGCGGTCGAGGCTCGAAGGCATGTTTTGCCCTCCTGATCGGATAATTGTTGTTTTTGTTCCAAAAAGTGCGCGTTTGCGTGGGCAATTTTGGAAAAATTCAGGCAGCTCGGTGGCATAAGCTTATAACAAACCACAAGAGGCTGTTGCCATGCGCGACTCCCATAACAACACCGGTTTTTCCACGCGGGCCATCCACCATGGCTATGACCCGCAGTCACACGGTGGCGCATTGGTGCCGCCGGTGTACCAGACCGCCACCTATGCCTTCCCCACCGTCGAATACGGCGCTGCCTGCTTTGCCGGGGAAGAGGCGGGGCACTTCTACAGCCGCATCTCCAACCCGACGCTGGCTTTGCTGGAACAGCGCATGGCATCACTGGAGGGGGGCGAGGCGGGGCTGGCGTTGGCGTCGGGCATGGGGGCCATCACTTCGACGATATGGACCCTGCTACGGCCGGGCGATGAGCTGATCGTCGGGCGTACGCTGTATGGCTGTACGTTCGCCTTCCTGCACCATGGCATCGGCGAGTTCGGGGTGAAGATCCATCACGTCGACCTCAACGATATCAAGGCACTCAAGGCGGCAATTACCAGCAAAACACGGATGATCTACTTCGAAACCCCGGCCAACCCCAACATGCAACTGGTCGATATCGCAGCGGTGGCCGATGCTGCGCGCGGGCATGACTTGCATATCGTGGTCGACAACACTTACTGCACCCCTTATTTGCAGCGGCCGCTGGAAATGGGCGCCGACCTGGTGGTGCATTCGGCGACCAAGTACCTCAGCGGCCATGGGGATATCACGGCCGGCCTGGTGGTCGGGCGCAAGGCACTGATCGACCGGATACGCCTGGAAGGGCTGAAAGACATGACCGGTGCAGTGCTGTCGCCGCACGATGCGTCGTTGTTGATGCGCGGTATCAAGACCCTGGCCCTGCGCATGGACCGCCATTGCGCCAACGCCCAGCAAGTGGCGGAGTTTCTCGCGAGCCAGCCGCAGGTCGAGCTTATTCACTACCCAGGGCTGCCATCGTTTGCCCAGCAAGCGCTGGCCCAGCGCCAGATGCGCCTGCCGGGCGGCATGATTGCGTTCGAGCTCAAGGGCGGGATCGAAGCAGGGCGGCGGTTCATGAATGCCTTGCAGCTGTTCGCGCGGGCGGTGAGCCTGGGCGATGCCGAGTCGTTGGCACAGCACCCGGCGAGCATGACCCATTCCAGCTATACGCCGAAGGAGCGTGCGCACCATGGCATTTCTGAAGGGTTGGTGCGGTTGTCGGTAGGGTTGGAGGATATAGAAGACCTGATCGCTGATGTCGAGCAGGCGCTTCGTGTCTGTACCCAGGCGGCATGAGGGCGGCGGAAGCTGTGCCCTGTGCCTTGGTCTTTAGCTCAAGAGCATCCTCACTGCGTTGGTCATCTGGCCAGCGCATCTTTGAAGGAGTATCTCCATGAAGACAACAGTGAACTACAGGCTGGACATTCGCCGTGGCGGTGGTGACGACGATGAGGACGGTCAGCCGTGGCGCAAGCCTTGAGCTGAAATGAAAAAACCTGCCTCGGCAAAATGCTGTTCACTTAGGGCTGCTGCGCAGCCCATCGCGGCACAAGGCCGCTCCTACAGCGTCCGCGTAAGCCAATATTCACGGGGCTCACGCGGATACTGTAGGCGCGGCCTTGTGCCGCGAAAGGGCCGCAGAGCGGCCCCCGGCGAACTTAAGTGAACAGCATTACTGCCTCGTCAGGTTTTTTCATCGTTGTTCCAAAAAATGGATACAAGAAAAAGGCCTCTCGCGAGGCCTTGTTTCATTTCAGCGCATCAACGCTTGAGCCCGTAGCTCTCATCGAGCATGCCCGGCGAGTTCGGCGTTTTTGGCGCGTAGTCGCGTGGCACTTCGGCCGTGTCCTTCGGCGGGGTAAGCCGGTCACGAGGGCCCTGGGCCGCTTCGGAGTGCAGGGCGGCCAGCAGGCGTTGGCGGGTCACGTCGTCGAGGGCCAGGGTGTTGGCGCCATCGGCCAGGTGATCCTGGACATCCTGGTAGCTCTGGGTCAGTTTCTTGACCAGTACGGCGGTGCTGTTGAAGTGGGTGACCACTTCGTTCTGGTAGCTGTCGAAACGCTGCTGGATGTCGTCCAGCTGACGTTGCGTGCTGCTAGGCGCGGCATTGGGCAGCAGGCGGGCCACGACGAAACCAACCACCACGCCGATGACCAGGGCCAGGGTCGGCAACAACCAAACAAGGAGCGAGAGTTCCACGAGTCCTTCCTCTATAAACGGCTTTGCTTTACGTTAACGGCTCAGACCTGCGCTGTATACCGCGAGCGATCGCAAATCAGAACAGAATTCCTCACCTAGACGAATCGACCCTTCCCGAGGTCACGGAGTAGTGCCTTGCTTGTCCGCGAAACCCCTTTGTTCATCGACGGCCATTGCGGCCAGTTGGAAGCCTTGTACCTGGATGTGGCCGACGCCCGCGGCGCGGTGCTGATCTGCCACCCCAACCCGGTCCAGGGCGGCACCATGCTCAACAAGGTGGTTTCAACCCTGCAACGCACGGCGCGTGACGCCGGTTACGTGACCCTGCGCTTCAACTACCGTGGCGTGGGTCAGAGTGCCGGCAGCCACGACATGGGCGCTGGCGAGGTGGCCGACGCCGAGGCTGCCGCAGCTTGGCTGCAGGCCAAGCACCCAGGGCTGCCCGTGGTGCTGATGGGTTTCTCGTTCGGTGGCTTTGTCGCCACCGGCCTGGCAGGGCGCCTGGAAAGCGCAGGCGTTGAGCTGCAGCATCTGTTCATGATCGCCCCGGCGGTGATGCGCCTGACGAGTGAATACCCGCTGCCGCAGCGCTGCCCGATCACGCTGGTACAGCCTGACAGCGACGAAGTCGTCGATCCGCAGTTGGTTTACGAATGGTCTGACGCCCTGTCGCGCCCCCACGAGCTGCTGAAAGTGGCAGAATGCGGACACTTCTTCCATGGCAAGCTGACCGATCTGAAGGATCTGCTGCTGCCGCGCCTTTCGAATTGAGCCAAGCCTGAATAAGCGAACACCCATGACCACGCGCATCCTTACCGGTATCACCACCACCGGCACCCCGCATCTGGGCAATTACGCCGGCGCCATCCGCCCGGCGATCCGCGCCAGCCAGCAACCCGGTGCCGATTCGTTCTACTTCCTGGCCGACTACCACGCCCTCATCAAGTGCGACGACCCGCAGCGCATCCAGCGCTCGCGCCTGGAAATCGCCGCGACCTGGCTGGCCGGTGGCCTCGATCCGGACAAGGTGACCTTCTACCGCCAGTCCGATATCCCCGAAATCCCCGAGTTGACCTGGCTGCTGACCTGCGTCGCGGCCAAGGGCCTGCTCAACCGGGCGCATGCCTACAAGGCCTCGGTGGACAAGAACCTGGAAACCGGCGAAGACCCGGATGCTGGCGTGACCATGGGCCTGTACAGCTACCCGGTGCTGATGGCCGCCGACATCCTGATGTTCAACGCCCACAAGGTGCCGGTTGGCCGTGACCAGATACAGCACGTGGAAATGGCGCGTGACATCGGCCAGCGCTTCAACCACCTGTTCGGCCAGGGCAAAGACTTCTTCGCCCTGCCTGAGGCGGTGATCGAGGAGAGCGTGGCGACCCTGCCGGGCCTGGATGGTCGCAAGATGTCCAAGAGCTACGACAACACCATCCCGTTGTTCACCAGCGCCAAGGACATGAAAGACGCCATCTCGCGCATCGTCACCGACTCGCGTGCACCTGGTGAAGCGAAAGACCCGGACAACGCCCACCTGTTCACCTTGTTCCAGGCGTTCTCGACGCCGGCACAATGCGCCGAGTTCCGCGAAGCGCTGCTGCAGGGCCTGGGTTGGGGTGAAGCCAAGCAGCGCCTGTTCCAGCTGCTGGACGGGCAACTGGCCGAGAAGCGTGATCACTACCACCAACTGATTTCGCGCCCCTCGGACCTGGAAGACATCCTCCTGGCCGGCGCCGCCAAGGCCCGCAAGACCGCCACGCCGTTCCTCGAGCAACTGCGCGAGGCCGTTGGCCTGCGCTCGTTCCGCAGCAGCGTGCAGGCCGGCACCGAAGTCAAGAAAAAGGCAGCCAAGAGCGCGCGCTTCGTCAGCTTCCGCGATGAGGACGGCAGCTTCCGCTTCCGCCTGCTGGCCGCCGATGGCGAGCAACTGCTGTTGTCGCGCAGCTTCGCCGACGGCAAGAGTGCGGGCGCTGTGAGCAAGCAGTTGCAGCAAGGCGGCGAGGCCGATGTGCGTGTCGAAGGCCTGGGCTTCAGCCTGTGGCTGAACGGCGAGCAGGTTGCCGACGGGCCGCAGTTCGCAAGCGCCGAAGCCCGTGATGCTGCCGTTCAAAGCCTGCACGAGGCGCTGGCGCCGCAGCAGGACTGAAGCTTTCCACTGTAGGAGCGGTTGAGCATGCGGCCTGAGAGACAATGGCCGTATGTATGATTGCCATCAAGCGGGTCTGTCGCTACAGTGACGGCCCGTTTTTTGTTGCCTCGCTAACGAAATCATGACGCCCCTAGAACGATATCAAGCAGATCTGAAACGTCCCGACTTCTTCCATGATGCGGCGCAGGAGACTGCGGTGCGTCACCTGCAGCGCCTCTACGACGACCTGGTCCAGGCGCAGAACAACAAGCCGGGCATGTTCGGCAAGTTGTTCGGCAAGAAGGAGCAGACGCCGGTCAAGGGCCTGTACTTCTGGGGCGGCGTGGGCCGTGGCAAGACCTACCTGGTCGACACCTTCTACGAGGCGCTGCCGTTCAAGCAGAAGATGCGCACGCACTTCCACCGCTTCATGAAGCGTGTGCACGAGGAGATGAAAACCCTCAAGGGCGAGAAGAACCCGCTGACCCTCATTGCCAAGCGCTTCAGCGACGAAGCCAGGGTGATCTGCTTCGACGAATTCTTCGTCTCCGACATTACCGATGCGATGATCCTCGGCACCCTGATGGAAGAGCTGTTCAAGAACGGCGTGTCCTTGGTGGCGACCTCCAACATCGTGCCGGACGGCCTGTACAAGGACGGCCTGCAGCGTGCGCGCTTCCTGCCGGCCATCGCCATGATCAAGCAGTACACCGACGTGGTGAACGTCGACAGCGGCGTCGACTACCGCCTGCGTCACCTGGAGCAGGCCGAACTGTTCCACTTCCCGCTCGATGACGCCGCGCACCAGAGCATGCGTGCAAGCTTCAAGGCGTTGACGCCGGAGTGCACCCAGGCCGTCGAGAACGACGTGCTGATGATCGAGAACCGCCCGATCAATGCCCTGCGCACCTGCGACGACGTCGCCTGGTTCGACTTCCGTGCCCTGTGCGACGGGCCGCGCAGCCAGAACGACTACATCGAGCTGGGCAAGATCTTCCATGCCGTTCTGCTGAGCAATGTCGAGCAGATGGGCGTTGCCACCGATGACATCGCCCGTCGGTTCATCAACATGGTCGACGAATTCTACGACCGTAACGTCAAGCTGATCATCTCGGCCGAGGTGGAGCTGAAGGACCTGTACACCGGTGGCCGGCTGAGCTTCGAGTTCCAGCGTACCTTGAGCCGGTTGCTGGAAATGCAGTCACACGAGTTCCTGTCGCGCGCGCACAAGCCCTAAAGGCAGCGGCAAGCTTCGGGGTTCAAGCGGCAAGAAAAAGCCAGGGCAAACCGCATGTTGCTCTGGCTTTTTCTTGCCGCTTGAAGCTTGTAGCTTGCCGCTCAGGAAGCCTTTCAGGCTTCCTGCATGAACTGCTGCCGGTACTGGTTCGGCGACAGTTCGGTATGCTGGCGGAACAAGCGGGCAAAGAAGCTGGCATCGTCGTAGCCGACCTCGTAGCTGATGGTCTTGATGCTCTTGCGCGTGCTCGACAACAACCCCTTGGCCGTCTCGATGCGTAACCGTTGCAGGTAATGCAGCGGCTTGTCGCCCGTCGCACCCTGGAAGCGGCGCATGAAGTTGCGAATGCTCATGCCATGGTTGCGGGCAACGTCTTCGAAGCGGAACTTGTCGGCGAAGTGCTCTTCCAGCCAATGCTGGATCTGCAGGATGATCAGGTCCTGGTGCAGCTTCTGCCCACCAAAGCCCATGCGCCCCGGGGTGTAGTTGCGCTGCACTTCGTAGAGGATATCGCGGGCCACGGCACGGGCCACGTTGGCCCCGCAGAAGCGCTCGATCAGATAGATGTACAGGTCGCAGGCCGAGGTGGCACCGCCGGCGCAGTAGATGTTGTCGGCATCCGTCAGGTGCTTGTCCTGGTTCAGCCGTATGTTCGGAAAGCGCTCGGCGAAGTTGGCGAAAAAGCGCCAGTAGGTTGTCGCTTCCTTGCCATCGAGCAGGCCGGACTCGGCCAACCAGAATACACCGCTGGCTTCGGCGCACAGCACGGCGCCGCGGGCATGTTGTTCGCGCAACCACGGCAATACCTGTGGATAACGCTGCATGAGGTTGTCGAAATCGTCCCAGAACGCCGGGAGGATGATGATATCGGCATCGTTCAGGCCGCCGTCGACCGGCAGTTGGACATTGCTGAAGCTGTCCACGGGCTGGCCGTCCGGGCTCACCAGGCCAATTTCGAACATGGGCTGCAAGCCCAGGCCCAGCTGCTTGCTGTAACGCAGGCTGGCGAGGTGGAAGAAATCCTTGGCTTGCATCAAGGTCGAAGCGAACACCTTGTCAATGGCCAGGATGCTGACGCGCCGCAGTGAAGCGGTGGGTTGGGTAAACATCATTTGTCATTGTTCTTATAGGGTAGAGTGGTCAATCACCGGCTGAATCGTCTTATGTTTTTTGTCCAGCTGCAAGCTTCAAGCGACAAGCTCCAAGAAAAACAGGCCAGTACACACCCGCTCTGTCTTGCAGCTTGAAGCTCGCTGCTTGTCGCTTTGATCAAGGCGCCGGGTTGGGCTGGTCCTGATGAATCGCTTCGATCGTCGCCAGCAGTTCATCGCCCAGGTTCAGTTCCAGGCTCTTGAGGTTGCTCTGCAACTGCACCAGGTCGGTCGCGCCGATGATATTGCTGGTCACGAAGGGTTGCCGTGTGACGAAGGCCAAGGCCATCTGCGCCGGGTCCAGGCCATGCGCCTGGGCCAGTTGCACATAGCGGCTGCAGGCCGCCACGGTCTGTGGGTTGGAGTAGCGGGCGAAGCGGCTGAACAGGGTCAGGCGGCCGTTCTCTGGCCTGGCCCCGTTCTCGTACTTGCCCGAGAGCATGCCGAATGCCAGCGGCGAGTAGGCCAGCAGCCCGCACTGCTCGCGGATCGCGATTTCCGCAAGGCCGACCTCGAAGCTGCGGTTGAGCAGGTTGTACGGGTTCTGGATCGACACCGCGCGCGGCCAGCCGCGGGTTTCTGCCAGGTGCAGAAACTTCATGGTGCCCCACGGCGTTTCGTTGGACAGCCCGATGTGGCGGATCTTGCCCGCGCGCACCTGCTCGTCGAGCACTTCGAGGGTTTCTTCCAGTGGGGTGAACAGGTCTGTGCTCAGGTGCTGGTAGCCCAGCTTGCCGAAGAAGTTGGTGCTGCGCTCGGGCCAGTGCAACTGGTACAGGTCGATGCGGTCGGTCTGCAGGCGCTTGAGACTCTCGTCCAGTGCCGCAACGATGTGCTGGCGGTTGTGCTTGAGTTGGCCATCGCGGATGTGGCTGATGCCGTTGCCGGGCCCGGCGACCTTACTGGCCAGGATCCAGTCGTCGCGATCGCCATGCTGGCGGAACCAGTTGCCGATGATGCGCTCGGTGGCGGCGTAGGTCTCGGGGCGGGGCGGCACCGGGTACATCTCGGCGGTGTCGATGAAGTTGACCCCGGCGGCCTTGGCCATGGCGATCTGCTCAAAGGCCTGGTCCTGAACGTTCTGCTCACCCCAGGTCATGGTGCCCAGGCACAGGGCGCTGACGTTGAGATCGGTACGACCGAGCTGGCGGTATTCCATCGGGAAGTCTCTCCTTGGCAAAGAAGCCCATAAAAGCAGGTTGAAATTTTTCGCGCAATCTGGATAATTCGGACCCTCTCCGTGTGGAGGGAGTGATGCACCACCACGCAGGAAGAACCCCGTCGAACATGGGCGTGCCCGACCCGAGCCCCCAAAAGCGTCTGTGTTCGGCTGCGCGCTTGCCCTTGGCAAGCTGTGCACTATCCAGTAAGATTCGCCGTCTATTTTTCGCTGGGCGGCCTCTGAGGCTTTAGAGAATGAAAACTTTTACTGCTAAACCGGAAACAGTAAAGCGCGAGTGGTTCGTAGTCGACGCCGCTGGCCAGACCCTGGGTCGTCTGGCTACCGAAATCGCTAGCCGTCTGCGTGGCAAACACAAACCAGAATACACCCCTCACGTTGACACCGGCGACTACATCGTCGTCATCAACGCCGAGCAAATCCGTGTGACTGGCGCCAAGTCTTCCGACAAAATGTACTACTCCCACTCCGGCTTCCCAGGCGGTATCAAGGAAATCAACTTCGAGAAGTTGATCGCCAAGGCCCCTGAGCGTGTTATCGAAACCGCGGTCAAAGGCATGCTGCCGAAGAACCCGCTGGGTCGCGACATGTACCGTAAGCTGAAAGTGTACGCGGGTGCTGCTCACCCACACACTGCTCAGCAGCCTCAAGAACTGAAGATCTAACGGGATAGTTCATTATGTCGGCGACTCAAAATTACGGCACTGGCCGTCGCAAGACCGCAACCGCTCGCGTTTTCCTGCGTCCGGGTACTGGTAACATCTCCATCAACAACCGTTCTCTGGACGTGTTCTTCGGCCGCGAAACCGCTCGCATGGTTGTTCGCCAGCCGCTGGAACTGACCGAGACTGTTGAGAAGTTCGACATCTACGTCACCGTTGCTGGTGGTGGTGTCAGCGGTCAAGCCGGTGCGATCCGTCACGGTATCACCCGCGCTCTGATGCAATACGACGAAACCCTGCGTGCCGCTCTGCGTCGTGCTGGCTACGTCACCCGCGACGCTCGTGAAGTTGAGCGTAAGAAAGTGGGTCTGCGTAAAGCGCGTAAGCGTCCTCAGTACTCCAAGCGTTAATACCGCTTCGGCAGTCGAAAAAGCCCGGTTCCTTTGGAACCGGGCTTTTTTTATGTCTTGAACTAACCTGTCAGCATGTCCGTGACGGCTTACCGCATAGACGCAGATCAAGCAAAGCGAGGGTTGTAGCCCGTAAGTGGGTAATCACCTTGTCAGTGTGTGGATTTGTTTCTTACCATGGCGGCCAATTTTTAGTGCCACAGACATTACCTAAGTACAGGCCTGATTCAACAGGCCAAGCAAGCTGATGGGAGAGGACTGAATGAGTAATGACGGCGTCAACGCAGGCCGGCGCCGCTTCCTCGTAGCCGCGACCTCTGTGGTCGGGGCAGCGGGGGCAGTGGGGGCTGCGGTACCGTTCGTGGGGTCATGGTTTCCCAGTGCCAAGGCGAAAGCCGCAGGTGCACCGGTGAAGGTCAATATTGCCAAGGTCGAGGCCGGGCAGCAGATGGTGGCCGAGTGGCGTGGCCAGCCTGTGTTCATCGTACGGCGAACGGAAGAGATTCTCGGGAACCTCAAGAAAATCACCGCAGACCTGTCCGACCCCGAGTCGAAGGCCTCGGTGCAGCCGACCTACGTCGACCCGCAGGTTCGCTCGATCAAACCGGAAATACTCATTCTCGTCGGCCTGTGTACCCACCTGGGTTGCTCGCCGACGTTCCGCCCGGAAGTGGCGCCCGCCGACCTCGGTCCGAAATGGGTGGGTGGCTATTTCTGCCCTTGCCACGGTTCACACTACGACCTGGCTGGCCGTGTCTACAAGTCGCAGCCGGCGCCTCTCAACCTGCCAGTGCCCCCGCACTCTTATGAGTCGGACGACATCATTGTCATCGGCGTCGATCAGGAGAACGCATGATGAGCAAGTTCATGGACTGGATTGATGCGCGCTTCCCCGCCACCAAGATGTGGGAAGACCACCTGAGCAAGTATTACGCGCCCAAGAACTTCAACTTCCTGTATTTCTTCGGCTCCCTGGCGTTGCTGGTGCTGGTCAATCAGATCGTGACCGGTGTGTGGCTGACCATGAGCTTCACGCCCTCGGCGGAAGAGGCCTTCGCCTCGGTCGAGTACATCATGCGTGACGTCGAATATGGCTGGATCCTGCGCTACCTGCACTCCACCGGTGCTTCGGCGTTCTTCATCGTGGTCTACCTGCACATGTTCCGCGGCCTGCTCTATGGCTCCTATCAGAAGCCGCGTGAGCTGGTCTGGCTGTTCGGCATGCTGATCTACCTGGCGCTGATGGCAGAGGCCTTCATGGGTTATCTGCTGCCGTGGGGGCAGATGTCGTACTGGGGTGCCCAGGTGATCATCTCGCTGTTCGGCGCCATCCCGGTGATCGGCGATGACCTCACCCAGTGGATTCGCGGTGACTACCTGATCTCCGGCATCACCCTGAACCGCTTCTTCGCCCTGCATGTGGTTGCCCTGCCGATCGTCATCCTTGGCCTGGTGGTGCTGCACATCCTGGCCTTGCACGAAGTGGGTTCGAACAACCCCGATGGCGTCGACATCAAGAAGAAAAAGGACGAAAACGGTATTCCGCTGGACGGTATCCCGTTCCACCCGTACTACACCGTCAAGGACATTGTCGGCGTGGTGGTGTTCCTCTTCGTGTTCTGTGCCGTGGTGTTCTTCTTCCCGGAAATGGGCGGTTACTTCCTGGAAAAACCGAACTTCGAGCAGGCGAACGCGTTCAAGACGCCGGAGCACATCGCACCGGTGTGGTACTTCACGCCGTTCTACGCGATCTTGCGTGCGGTGCCTGACAAACTGATGGGCGTAATCGCCATGGGGGCCGCGATCGCCGTGTTGTTCGTGCTGCCTTGGCTCGACCGCAGCCCGGTGCGCTCCATGCGCTACAAGGGCTGGATCAGCAAGCTCTTCCTGCTGGTGTTCTGCGTGTCCTTCGTCATCCTCGGTGTGCTGGGCGTGCTGGCGCCGACGCCTGGCCGCACCTTGCTGTCGCAGGTGTGCACGGTGTTGTACTTCGCCTACTTCCTGCTGATGCCGTTCTACACAAGGCTCGAGAAGACCAAACCGGTTCCGGAAAGGGTGACTGGCTGATGAAAAAGTTGATTGCAGTATTTTTGCTGGCCGTGATGCCTGCCTTTTCCTTCGCCGCAGAACATGGCCTGGAGCTGGACAAGGTCGACATCGACTTGACCGACAAGGCAGCCATGCAGGATGGCGCGCGAACCTTTGCCAACTATTGCATGGGTTGCCACAGTGCCAAGTTCCAGCGCTACGAGCGGGTGGCCGACGACCTGGGTATCCCGCACGAGCTGATGCTCGAGAATCTGGTCTTCACCGGTGCCAAGATCGGCGACCACATGCAGATCGGCATGCGCCCCAACGACGCCAAGACCTGGTTCGGCGCTGCGCCGCCCGACCTGACCCTGGTTGCCCGGGTGCGTGGCACAGACTGGCTGTACACTTACCTGCGCAGCTTCTATGAGGACCCGTCGCGCCCTTATGGGGTGAACAACAAGGTGTTCCCTAACGTTGGCATGCCCAACGTGCTGGTTGGTCTACAGGGCAACCAGGTGGTTGGCTGCAAGCAGGTACAGAGCGTAGTCGATGGCAAGAAGCAGTTTGACCCGCTGACGGGCAGCCCGCTGACCCATGAAGCGTGTGACCAGCTGACCATCACGCCGAATTCCGGTACCCTGACGACCGAGCAGTTCGACGAGAAGGTCAAGAACCTGGTGACCTTCCTGGCCTATTCGGCCAACCCGGTCAAACTGGAAAGCCAGCGCATCGGTACCTACGTGTTGCTGTACCTGGCTTTCTTCTTCGTATTCGCCTATTTGCTCAAGCGTGAATACTGGAAGGACGTGCACTGATCACGCAGTAATTTCTGGTAGTTGAACGCGCCCGGGGGGCTCTGGCAGGTTTGCCAGGGTGCCCCGGGCGCGTTTTCATTTTGAGTGTTACGAGCATCCCGTACGAGGAGGCGCTACATGGGCGCAACCAACAGGTTAGCCTGCTATTCCGACCCCACTGATCACTATTCTCATCGGGTACGCCTCGTGCTTGCCGAGAAAGGCATCAGTGTGCAGATCATCGACGTCGACCCTGGCCGCCTGCCGCCCAAGCTGGTCGAGGTTAACCCCTATGCGAGCGTGCCGACCCTGGTCGACCGCGACCTGGCGTTGTATGAGTCGACCGTGGTGATGGAGTACCTCGAAGAGCGTTATCCGCATCCGCCCTTGATGCCGGTGTACCCTGTGGCGCGTGGCAACAGCCGCCTGCTCATGCATCGCATCCAGCGTGACTGGTGTGCCCTGGCCGATACGGTGCTCGACGTGCGCAACAGCGATGCTGCCCACGCCGAAGCGCGCAAGGCGTTGCGTGAGAGTCTGACGGGGGTGTCGCCGCTGTTCGGTGAGTTCGCCTGCTTCATGAGTGATGAGCAAAGCCTGGTCGACTGTTGTCTATTGCCCATACTCTGGCGTTTGCCGGTAATGGGTATCGAATTGCCGCGGCAAGCCAAGCCGCTGCTGGATTACATGGAGCGACAGTTCGCCCGCGAGCCTTTCCTGGCGAGCCTGTCCTCCGTTGAACGTGAAATGCGCAAGCTTTAAGGAGCTGTTGATGAACTCCAGTCGCCCCTATCTGGTTCGAGCACTGTATGAGTGGATCGTCGACAACGATTGCACGCCCCATATGCTGGTCAATGCCGAGTATCCGGCAGTCCAGGTGCCTCAAGGTTTTGCCAGTGATGGTCAGATTGTCCTGAATATCTCGCCCAGTGCCGTGCGCAGCCTGCACATGGATAACGAGGCAGTGAGCTTCGAGGGCCGCTTCGGTGGTGTTGCCCACACGCTGTACGTGCCGATTGGCGCGATCCTCGGTATCTACGCCCGTGAGAACGGCCAGGGCATGGTCTTCGAGCTGGAGCCGTCGCTGATGGAAGGCGAGGAGCTTGAAGACGACGATGTCGAGCCGGATGATGATGGCCCGCCAGAAGGCGGTGGCCAGCCGCCGCGCCCGACGGGGCGGCCAAGCCTGAAAGTGGTCAAGTAACAAAAAAGGCGATCCAACCGGATCGCCTTTTTATTTGCAGCGCGCCTGCGATTACAGGTCGCTGATGGTGCGTACCTGGTCTTTGTTGATGCGGGTGCGCTTGCCGTCGAGTTGCTGGAATTCGTAGAAACCGGAGTCCTTTTCGAACTTCGGAGCGTCGACAGCCTGCATTTCACGGCCGTCGTTGAGGGTGATCAGGCTTGGGGTGGAGCAGCCAGCCAGGGTGGCGAAGGTGCCAAACAGCAGGGCGGGCAGCAAAAGCTTTTTCATGCGGTGTTTCCTGGGTATCTGGAAGGATTGGAGCAACGTTGCTGCCTGTGCCGGCCCTTCGCGGGTCAACCGCGAAGAGGCCGGTTCAGGGAGCCCGTCAATCAGTCGATGTACTCGAACAGTTTGACGATCTTCTGCACGCCCGACACGCTCTGTACCACGCCGGTGGCAGCATTGGCCTCCTGTTGGGTCACCAGGCCGAGCAGGTAGACGATACCGTTCTCGGTAATCACCTTGATGCGCGAGCTTGGCACGGCGTTGTCAGTCAGCATCTGCGTCTTGATCTTGGTGGTGAGCCAGGCGTCGTTGTTGCGCGCCAGGATGGAGGAGGGCTGCATCACCTGCAGTTCGTTGTGCACCTTCTTCACGCGCTGCACCTGGCCAGCCGTTTGCTCGGCCAGGCTCTTGAGCTCGGCGCGAGGGGTCTGGCCGGCAAGCAGGACGATGCCGTTGTAGCTGCTGACAACGATGTGCGAGCCCTTGTCGAGGTCTGGGCTGGCTTTGGAAATATTGACCGCAGCCTTGGTTTCGATCAGCGAGTCATCGATCTTGCTGCCGATGGTGCGCGTGCCGCGATCGTCCTCGATGGGCGAGTTACGGGTCGAGGTCAGCACCGAGCTGCAGCCGGTGACGCTCAGGCACAGGGTCAGGGCCATCAGGCCGAGGCGCATAGGGGTCATTCTTCACTCCCGAACAATTGGCTGTCGATCAGATCGCACAGGCAGTGGATCGCCAGCAGGTGGACTTCCTGGATACGTGCGGTGACCGTCGAAGGCACGCGGATTTCCACGTCCTCGGGCAGCAGCAGCGAAGCCATGCCGCCGCCGTCACGCCCGGTCAATGCTACGACAATCATTTCGCGATCATGTGCGGCCTGGATCGCTTGAATCACGTTGGCCGAGTTGCCGCTGGTGGAAATCGCCAGCAGTACATCGCCGGGCTGGCCCAGGGCGCGGATCTGCTTGGAAAAGACTTCGTTGTAGCTGTAGTCATTGGCGATCGAGGTCAGCGTCGAGCTGTCGGTGGTCAGTGCTATGGCCGGCAGGCTCGGGCGCTCGCGCTCGAAGCGGTTGAGCAGCTCCGACGAGAAGTGCTGGGCATCGCCGGCCGAGCCGCCGTTGCCGCAAGCGAGCATCTTGCCCTCGTTGAGAAGCGCATTGACCATGACCAGGCTGGCCTGCTCGATGTGCGGTGCCAGGATGTCCATTGCCTGTTGCTTGGTATCGATGCTGGCCTGGAACAGCCGGCGAATTCGGGATTGCATGTCCATCTGGTGACCTTAAGTGGGGCGGTGGCCGGCGCGGCGCGCAACAAAGACCAGCCCGCGAAACATAGAGCAAAAAATACGAAGTGGGTTCAGCATTCGAAGGCGTTTTTCAGCCATTGAAGCGGTCTGCCTGCATGGTGGCTGCCCTGCAGGGCGACAACGTCGAAGCGGCAGGGTTGTGCGGCCCAGCGCGGCTCCTTTTGCAGGAAAAGGCTGGCAGCCAGCACCAGCCGTTTCTGCTTGCGCCCGTCGATACTGCCGAGGGCGCCACCGAAGCTCGCGTGCAACCGGTAGCGGACTTCGACGAATACTACTGTATCGGCGTCGAGCATGACCAGATCAAGCTCACCGCCTTTGCATCGCCAATTGCGCGTCAGCAGCCTGAGGCCTTGCCCTTGAAGGAACTCAAGGGCTTGGTTTTCGGCTGCCTGACCGGCCTGGGAGGGCGATGCGTCTGGCATCAACGGGCGGTGTCTGGCAGGCGCTTGACCTGGCCGCCAGAGAACTCGGCCCAAGGCAGCTGGCGCTCGATACGCTGGTTGGCGTTCATGCTGAGGCTGCCCGAAAGCCCTTGTACGCGGTTGTCCGGCAGGGCTTTCAGTTGGCCCAGGCGCGGTGCCAGGCTGTAGGCATCCACGCCCATGGCGTACAGCCGGCCGAGGCTGCCGGCGGCTTGCGGCCATTGCTGCACCACCTGCTGGCGCAGGCTGTTGCTGGTGTCGAGCAGCCACGGTGTTTCGCAGAAGCGGATGCCGTTCATGTCGTTGTACTGGTTGACGTCACCGCTGGCGCTGTACAGGTTCGAGGTGGCATAGACCGGTACGTCGCCGGCGTACTGGAAGTTCAGGGTCGGCTTGATCTGCTGGGCCTGTTGCGGCGTCGAGGCGAGGAAGATGAAGTCGATGTCCTGACGGCGCGATGGCTGCGCGGCGATGTTGCCGCCCACGGTGCTCTGCAGGCTCTTGGCGCGGCCTTCGCTCTGGCGCAGCTGGAACAGGTCGGCAATCTGCTGGGCCAGGGCGACGGGCTGCGCGATGCGTTCGGCGGCGAGCAGGGTGCCGCCGTTGCTTTCCCAGTCTTTGCGGAAGGCGGCGAGCACACGGTCACCCCACTCGCCGCTGGGTACCAGCGCAACGGCGCGGACCATGCCCTCGGCACGGGCGCGACGTGCGACTTCGCGCGCTTCATCCTCGGCAGCGAGGCCGAACTGGAAGAGCTGCGGCGGGGCTGTCTGGCCGGCGTCTGCGTAGTTCAGGGCAAGCGTGGTGATTGGCAGTTGCGCATTGGCAGCGAGCTTTTTCACCAGGGGTTTTTCCAGTGGGCCGACTACCAGTTGCACGCCATCGGCCTGGGCCTGGCGGTAGAAGTCGTCAACCGAGGTGATGCGGGAGCTGTCGTATACCTGCACGGCGGGGGCCGGCTGGCCAGACTGCTGAGCCTGGAAGTGGGCGGCCATGAAGCCATCACGCAGTGCGCGTGCGACGCCTGCCAATGGGCCTTCCTGGGGCAGCAGCAGGGCAATCTTGGTCAATGGCTGGCTGGCCAGCTCCTTGAGCTTGGCCAGCGCCACCGGCAGTTGCTGGGCGGCAGGGTGGTCCGGGTGCTGCTGGCGCCAGGTGTCGATGGCGGCTTGCTGTTGCTCCAGGGTGCCGGCGGTTTTCACGGCCAGGGCCAGGCTGGTCCAGCCGGCGAGTACCGGGTCGTTGACTGGCTGCTGCAGCTGTTCTGACGGCAGCGCGGCGACCAGCGCCCAGATCGAGTCGTTGTTGGCGCTGGCGGCCTGGCCGCTGAGCAGCGGGGCAAGCAACACGCGCTGCTGGGCTGCGGCCAGGGCCTGGCCGTCGGCTTCGAGGGCGGCGGCGTGGACGCTGTAGGTGCGTACCTGCTGTTCTGCCGGCAGCTCGGCGACACGCTGCAGGCTAGGGTGCGAGAGGGCGGTGAGGGCCGCCTTGGGCTGGTTGCGGCTCATGGCCAGCTCGGCGCCAAGGGTGCTGGCGAACACTTGCTGTGCGGGCTTGAGCGTGTCCATCGGGACCTGCTCGAGAATGCGTGCGGCGCGCGGGTAGTCCTTCTGCTTGTACGCCAGGTCTGCGGCGCTCAGGCGCAGCAGGGCGGCATCTTCCGCAGACTTGCTGGAGGCGGCCTTTTCGAGCAGTTGCTCGATGCTGGCGTCCGGGGTGCGTGGCAGCTCGCCCAGGCTGGATGAGGGCGAGCTGGCGCAGGCTGCCAGCAGGGTAGCGAGGCAGAGGGCTGAGAGCAGCCGCAGGCAAGCGATCATGTAAAGGTCCTGTTACTCGATCAAGTTGGCCGGCAATTGTACCCAAGCACTGGCCGGGGCGCGATCTTGCTGATGCTGATCCTTCACTATAGGTCGCTGGCCGATGAACGCCTGCGAAGTTCTTTGCGCCCTGTTACGGGCGGTCGGGCTACAATGGCGCCTTTGATCCGAAAGACAGGTGTGCGCAGTGACTGATGTGGCAGGGGCTTCGAAATCCACCGTGGGTACGCTGTATGTGGTCGCAACGCCCATCGGCAACCTCGACGACATGAGCG
Source organism: Pseudomonas sp. Irchel s3f19 (assembly GCF_900187555.1). Taxonomy (NCBI): domain Bacteria; kingdom Pseudomonadati; phylum Pseudomonadota; class Gammaproteobacteria; order Pseudomonadales; family Pseudomonadaceae; genus Pseudomonas; species Pseudomonas sp. Irchel s3f19. The sequence continues at coordinate 154,716 of NZ_FYDW01000004.1, forward strand.
CCAGGGCGCTGAAGGTGCTGGCGGATGTCGCCCTGATCGCGGCCGAGGACACGCGCCACTCGATCCGTCTGCTGCAGCATTTCGGTATCGACACGCCGCTGGCGGCGTGCCATGAGCACAACGAGCGCGACGAGGGCGGTCGGTTCCTGACCCGGTTGTTGGCCGGCGACAATGTCGCGCTGGTTTCCGACGCCGGCACACCGTTGATTTCCGACCCTGGCTACCACCTAGTGCGTCAGGCGCGGGCGGCGGGGGTGAGTGTGGTGCCGGTACCGGGTGCATGCGCGCTGATTGCCGCGCTGTCGGCGGCGGGCCTGCCCTCTGACCGTTTCATCTTCGAAGGCTTTTTGCCAGCCAAGACGGCGGGGCGCCGTGCGCGGCTGGAGCAGGTCAAGGAAGAGCCACGCACGCTGATCTTCTACGAGGCCCCTCACCGTATCCTCGAGTGCCTGGAGGACATGGAGGCGGTGTTCGGTGGCGAACGCCCGGCGTTGCTGGCGCGCGAGCTGACCAAAACCTTCGAGACCCTCAAGGGCTTGCCGTTGGCCGAGCTGCGGGCGTTTGTCGCGGGCGACAGCAATCAGCAGCGTGGCGAGTGCGTGGTGTTGGTCGGTGGCTGGAGCGAGCCCGAGGGCGAGCAGGCGATCAGTACCGAAGCGCAGCGGGTACTGGACTTGCTGTTGGCAGAGTTGCCGCTCAAACGGGCGGCGGCACTTGCGGCGGAAATTACCGGTGTACGCAAGAACCTGTTGTATCAACTTGCCCTGGAAAAGCAGAAAGCAGAGTAGTGGCCATTTGATATAGTTTGCGGTATCGCTTGTTCTTGACCGCGTGTACCGTTAATCTTGTCGGCGGAGAGTCGATCGGACAGTCGCTGCCTGTTTTTGTTCCGCAGCTTTTGTTGCGAAACAGCAGGGGGAGGAAAGTCCGGGCTCCATAGGGCAGAGTGCCAGGTAACGCCTGGGAGGCGCGAGCCTACGGAAAGTGCCACAGAAAATAACCGCCTAAGCACTTCGGTGCCGGTAAGGGTGAAAAGGTGCGGTAAGAGCGCACCGCACGGCTGGCAACAGTTCGTGGCTAGGTAAACCCCACTCGGAGCAAGACCAAATAGGGTTCCATTAGGCGTGGCCCGCGTCGGAACCGGGTAGGTTGCTAGAGGCGTCCAGTGATGGCCGTCGTAGAGGAATGACTGTCCTCGACAAAACCCGGCTTACAGATCGACTCTCCACCTCTCCCTCCCTGCTTGAATCGATAGCAGGCGCACTCTGGTAATACCGAAAAAATCTTACTCTTAATAAATCACTTTAACTTCGAACTCCATTCGCTTGCGTGGGTTTGATTTTTCTCGTGTTTTTTTCCTCCCTGAAGTCCTTCCACATTCCTTTATCGCGCTAAATCTCGGTCCTGTAAGGCTTTTCCTTATGAACGTGCCTTGACGGTGCGGCGGGCGGATTCCTATAGTGTGCGCAAGTGGCAGAAAGTGGGATGAAGTGGGTTTTCTGGCACAAAAAAGCTACCATTGTGGGGAATCGCAGCCGTGTTCCGCGGAGCCAACGCCGTCAGCCTCGATGCCAAAGGCCGTCTCGCCATGCCGAGCCGGTACCGCGACGAGCTCGATTCGCGCTGCAATGGCCAGCTGATCGTGACCATCGACGCTGTAGACCCCTGCTTGTGTGTTTACCCCCTCGATGAGTGGGAACAGATAGAAGCCAAGTTGCGTGCCTTGCCGTCATTGCGTGAGGAAAACCGCCGCCTGCAGCGTTTGCTGATCGGCAATGCGGTTGACCTGGAGCTCGATGGCAGTGGGCGCTTCCTGGTTCCGCCCCGTCTGCGTGAGTACGCCAAGCTCGACAAGAAGGCGATGCTGGTGGGGCAACTGAACAAATTCCAGCTGTGGGATGAAGATGCCTGGAACACGGTTTCGGCAGCCGACCTTGCAGCTATTCAACAACCGGGCGCCATGCCCGACGAATTGCGTGACCTGATCCTGTGACCATAGATAGCGGCTTCAACCACATTACCGTCCTGCTCGACGAAGCTGTCGAGGCATTGGCCCTGCGCGCCGACGGTTGCTATCTGGACGGTACCTTCGGCCGGGGCGGACACAGCCGTCTGATTCTCAGCAAGCTTGGGCCGCAAGGGCGGCTGCTGGGCTTCGACAAAGACCCACAAGCGATTGCCACAGGGCAAGCGCTGGCGGCCGAAGACGGCCGCTTTGTCATTGTGCAGCGCAGCTTTGCCGAGCTCGGCGCGGAAGTGGCTGAGCGCGGCATGGCCGGCAAGGTCAGCGGTGTGCTGCTCGACCTGGGGGTATCTTCGCCGCAGTTGGATGACCCAGAGCGTGGCTTCAGCTTCCTCAATGACGGCCCGCTGGACATGCGCATGAACCCCGGTATCGGGGTCAGCGCCGCCGAGTTCATCGCCAGCGCGCCGGTCGAGGAAATCGCCCGCGTGTTCAAGGAATACGGCGAGGAGCGTTTTTCCGGGCGTATGGCGCGTGCCGTGGTGGAACGTCGCGAAAAGCAGCCGTTCACCCGTACCGCCGACCTTGCCGAAGTGCTCAAGGTCGCCAACCCGGCCTGGGAGAAGGGCAAGAACCCCGCCACCCGCGCCTTCCAGGGCCTGCGCATCCACGTCAACAACGAACTGGGTGACCTCGAAACCGGCCTTGACGCGGCGCTCGAGTCGCTGGAAGTTGGCGGCCGCCTGGTCGTCATCAGCTTCCACTCGCTCGAAGACCGCATCGTCAAGCTGTTCATGCGCAAGCTGGTCAAGGGCGAGGCAGACAACCTGCCGCGCAACCTGCCGGTACAGCACAAGGCCTTCGAACCCAAGATCAAGCTCATCGGCAAGGCGCAATTCGCTTCCGAGGCCGAGCTCAAGGCCAACCCGCGGTCGCGCAGCGCCGTGATGCGGGTGGCGGAGAAACTGCGGTGAGCAGGCTGTTTGCCAAGCCATTGCCAGGCGGAAGCTTCCTGATGCTTCTGCTGTTCGTCGGTGTTCTGGTTTCGGCCATCGCCGTGTCTTACAGCGCCCACTGGAACCGTCAGTTGCTCAACACCCTGTACGGCGAGTTGAGCGAGCGCGACAAGGCGCAGGCCGAGTGGGGGCGTCTGATCCTTGAGCAGAGCACCTGGACGGCGTCCAGCCGCATCGAGAGCCTGGCGTCCGAGCAGCTGAAAATGCGCGTGCCCGCAGCCGACGAAGTGCGGATGGTGGCGCCATGATGAAGCTCGAAGGCGCACTCTACCCCTGGCGCTTCCGGGTGGTGATCGGCTTGCTGGCGTTGATGGTCGGTGCCATCTGCTGGCGCATCATCGATCTGCAGGTGGTCGACCGTGACTTCCTCAAGGGGCAGGGCGATGCGCGCAGCCTGCGCCATATTCCCATCCCGGCGCACCGTGGCCTGATCACTGACCGCAACGGTGAGCCGCTGGCGGTCAGCACCCCGGTTACCACCTTGTGGGCCAACCCCAAGGAAATGCAGGCGTCCAAAGAACGCTGGCCGCAACTGGCAGCCGCCCTTGGGCAGAACCCCCAGCAACTGACCGAGCGCCTGACCCAGCAGGCCAGCAAAGAATTCATCTACCTGGTCCGCGGCCTGACTCCGGAGCAGGGCCAGCATGTGCTCGACCTGAAAGTGCCGGGTGTCTATGGCCTGGAAGAGTTCCGCCGCTTCTATCCCGCCGGTGATGTCACCGCGCACATGGTCGGCTTCACCGACCTCGATGACCACGGGCGTGAAGGGGTAGAGCTGGCCTATGACGAATGGCTGGCCGGCGTGCCCGGCAAGCGACAGGTGATCAAGGACCGGCGTGGCCGGCTGATCAAGGACATTCAGGTAACCAAAAACGCCAAGGCCGGTAAGACCTTGGCGTTGTCGATAGACCTGCGCCTGCAATACCTGGCCACCCGTGAGCTGCGCAACGCCATCGCCGAACAGGAAGCCAAGGCCGGCAGCCTGGTGATCATGGACGTCAAAACTGGCGAAGTGCTGGCCATGGTCAACCAGCCGACCTACAACCCGAACAACCGCCGCAGCATGTTCCCTGCCGCGATGCGCAACCGGGCGATCATTGACGTGTTCGAACCCGGCTCGACCGTGAAGCCGATTTCCATGAGTGCGGCGCTGCAGAGCGGGCGCTGGAAGATCACCGACAAGGTCGAGGTCTACCCGGGCAGCCTGCAGATCGGTCGCTACACGATCAAGGACGTTTCCCGCAGCGAGGGCCCGATCCTCGACCTGACCGGCATCCTGATCAACTCCAGTAACGTCGGCATGAGCAAGATCGCCTTCGATATCGGCGGCGAGGCCATCTACCGGGTCATGTCCCAGGTCGGCCTGGGGCAATACACTGGCCTGGGCTTCCCGGGCGAGCGGGTGGGCAACCTGCCTAACCACCGTGAGTGGCGCAAGGCCGAGACCGCGACCCTGTCCTACGGCTATGGCGTGTCGGTTACTGCGTTGCAATTGGTGCATGCCTACGCAGCGCTGGCCAACGACGGCAAGATGGTGCCGCTGTCGATCCTCAAGGTGGACAAGGCACCCGAGGCCGTTCAGGCGATTCCGAAAGAAACTGCCGAAACCGTCCAGGGCATGCTGCAGCAAGTGATCGAGGCGCCGCGCGGGGTGTTCCGTGCCCAGGTGCCGTTCTATCACGTGGGTGGCAAGTCGGGTACGGCGCGTAAGGCGACCGTTGGCTCCAAGGGCTACACCGAGAACGCCTACCGCTCGCTGTTCGCAGGCTTCGGCCCGATGAGCGACCCGCGTTACGCGATCGTCGTGGTCATCGACGAACCGAGCAAGGGCGGCTACTTCGGTGGCCTGGTATCGGCGCCTGTGTTCAGCAAGGTCATGTCGGGCACCTTGCGTTTGATGAACGTGCCGCCAGACAACCTGCCGCCGCCAGCAACCGCACAACCACAAGTCAATGCAGCAGACGCCAAGGGAGGGCGTGGATGATGACAATGCCACTGAGCAAGCTTTTCGCCCACGCCAGCCGCGATCCGCTGATCCGCGAGCTGACCCTGGATAGCCGTGCCGTGCGCCCGGGTGATCTGTTCCTGGCTGTGCCGGGTGCCAAGGTCGATGGCCGTGACCATATCGCCGACGCACTGGCCCGTGGCGCCGCCGCGGTTGCCTATGAAGAGCAGGGCGCGACCGTGTTGCCGCTCACCGAGATGCCGCTGATTCCGGTCAAGGGGCTGATCGCCCAGCTGTCGGATATCGCCGGTCGCTTCTATGGCGAGCCAAGCCGTCAGTTGAACCTGGTCGGGGTGACCGGCACCAACGGCAAGACCAGTGTCACGCAACTGGTGGCCCAGGCGCTTGATGTGCTGGGCCAGCGTTGCGGCCTGATCGGCACGTTGGGTACCGGTTTCTATGGTGAGCTGCAGAGCGGCCGCCTGACCACGCCAGACCCGATCGCGGTGCAGTCGACGCTGTACGACCTGAAAAAGGGCGGCGCCAAGGCCGTGGCGATGGAGGTGTCCTCGCATGCCTTGGAGCAGGGGCGTGTCGCTGCGCTGGAGTTCGATATCGCGGTAATGACCAACCTGTCCCGCGATCACCTGGATTACCACGGAAGCATGGAGGCCTATGAGGCCGCCAAGGCCAAGCTGTTCGCCTGGCGCAGCCTGCGTTGCCAGGTGGTCAACCTGGATGACGACTTTGGTCGCCGCCTGGCGGCGGCCTATGCCCGTCGTCCGAGTACCGATCATATCGAGACCCGGCTGCTCAGCTATAGCCTGGAGAATCCGGAGGCTTCGTTGTATTGCCGTGAAGCCACGTTCGATGACGATGGCGTGCGCGCAATCCTCGTGAGCGCCCAGGGTGAGCGCACCTTGCGCAGCCAACTGCTTGGCCGTTTCAACCTGAGCAACATGCTCGCGGCAGTGGCAACGCTGCTGGCACTGGATTATTCGCTGGACGAAATCCTCAAGGTCACTCCCCAGTTGCAAGGGCCGGTTGGCCGCATGCAGCGCCTGGGCGGCGGCGACAAACCGCTGGTGGTGGTCGACTACGCCCACACGCCGGATGCCTTGGAAAAAGTACTCGAGGCCCTGCGCCCGCACGCACACGGCAAGTTGCTGTGCCTGTTCGGCTGCGGTGGCGACCGTGACCGTGGCAAGCGCCCGCTGATGGCTGAAGTGGCCGAGCGCCTGGCTGACCGCGTGCTGGTCACCGATGACAACCCGCGCAGCGAAGACCCGCTGCGGATCTTCGACGATATCCGCCCTGGCTTTGCCAGGCCGGAGCACGTCGAGTTCGTCGCTGGCCGCGGCGAAGCCATTGCCCACTTGATCGCCACTGCCGCCGCCGATGACGTCATCGTCCTGGCCGGCAAGGGCCATGAGGATTACCAGGAGATCCGTGGCGAGCGCCACGATTTCTCCGATCTGGTCGAAGCCGAGAAGGCACTTGCAGCCTGGGAGGCTCCACATGCTTAAGCCCATGACACTCAGTCAGCTGACCACGGCAATGAGTGCTCGCGTGGTGGGTGCCGACGCCAGCTTCGGCGGCGTCAGCATCGACAGCCGCAGTGTCAGTGCCGGGCAACTGTTCGTCGCCCTGACAGGCCCGCGTTTCGATGGCCACGATTACCTGGCCGATGTAAAGGAAAAAGGTGCCGTAGCGGCGCTGGTCGAGCGTGAAGTGGCCGATGTCGACCTGCCGCAGCTGGTGGTCAAGGACTGCCGTGTCGCGCTGGGGCAACTGGGTGCCTTGAATCGCGCCGCGTTCGACAAGCCGGTCGTGGCCATCACCGGTTCCAGCGGCAAGACCACGGTCAAGGAGATGCTGGCCAGCATCCTGCGTACCCGTGGCCTGGTGCATGCCACCCGTGGCAACCTGAACAATGACCTCGGTGCCCCGTTGACCCTGCTGGAAATCGCCCCGGAGCACAGCGCTGCGGTGATCGAGCTGGGCGCTTCGCGCATTGGCGAGATCCGCTACACCGTCGGCCTGACCCAGCCGCACGTGGTGGTCATCAATAACGCCGGTACTGCCCATGTCGGCGAGTTCGGCGGCCCGGAGAAAATCGTCGAGGCCAAGGGCGAGATCCTCGAAGGCCTGGGCGAGGGCGGCACGGCCATCCTCAATCTGGACGACAAGGCTTTTGCCATCTGGAAGGCGCGTGCCGGTGCGCACAGGGTCATCAGTTTCGCCCGCAACGATGGCCGCGCCGACTTCTACGCCACTGGCATCGATCGCGATGCGCGTGGCTGCCCGTCCTTCACGCTGCATGGCGCCGGGGACTCGGTTGCGGTGCAACTCAACGTACTGGGCGAGCACAACGTCAGCAACGCACTGGCCGCCGCGGCGGCTGCCCACGCCGTCGGTCTGAGCCTGAGCGGCATTGCCGCTGGCCTGAATGCCGTGCAACCGGTCAAGGGCCGCACCGTGGCGCAGATCGCGCCGAACGGTGTGCGGGTAATCGACGACAGTTACAACGCAAATCCCACCTCGATGTGCGCGGCCATTGATATACTCGCCGGCTTTTCCGGACGCACCGTCCTGGTGCTTGGGGATATCGGCGAATTGGGTCAATGGGCGGAGGAAGGCCACCGTCAGGTGGGTGACTATGCGCGTGGCAAGGTCGATGCCCTGTACGCTGTGGGTTCCAACATGACACACGCGGTCAAGGCGTTCGGCGCCAATGGCCGTCATTTCGCTACTCAAGCTGAGCTGATCGACGCGGTTCGCGCCGAAAATGCCAGTGACACCACTATCTTGATCAAGGGCTCGCGCAGCGCTGCGATGGAAAACGTCGTGGCGGCATTGTGCGGTGCCAGCGGGGAGAAACATTAATGCTGCTGCTGTTGGCTGAGTATCTGCAACAGTTCCATAAAGGCTTCGCGGTCTTCCAGTACCTGTCCCTGCGCGGGATTCTCGGTGTACTGACTGCGTTGTCGCTGGCGCTGTGGCTGGGCCCGTGGATGATCCGTACCCTGCAGATTCGCCAGATCGGTCAAGCCGTCCGTAATGACGGCCCGCAATCGCACCTGTCCAAATCCGGCACCCCGACCATGGGCGGCGCGCTGATCCTGTCGGCCATCGCGATCAGCACCCTGCTGTGGGCCGACCTGTCCAACCGCTACGTGTGGGTCGTGCTGATCGTCACCCTGGCGTTTGGCGCCATCGGTTGGGTCGACGACTACCGCAAGGTGATCGAGAAGAACTCCCGTGGCTTGCCTAGCCGCTGGAAGTACTTCTGGCAGTCGGTGTTCGGCCTGGCTGCGGCGATCTTCCTTTACAAGACCGCCCCGACCAGCGTCGAGACCACGCTGATCGTGCCGTTCATCAAGGATGTCACCATTCCGCTGGGCATCGGCTTCGTCGTCCTGACCTACTTCGTGATCGTCGGTTCGAGCAACGCGGTCAACCTCACCGACGGCCTCGACGGCCTGGCCATCATGCCAACGGTCATGGTGGGCGGTGCCCTGGGTATCTTCTGCTACCTGTCGGGCAACGTGAAGTTCGCCGAATACCTGCTGATCCCGTATGTGCCGGGTTCGGGCGAGCTGATCGTGTTCTGCGGCGCGCTGATCGGTGCGGGCCTGGGCTTCCTGTGGTTCAACACTTACCCGGCCCAGGTCTTCATGGGCGACGTCGGTGCCCTGGCGCTGGGCGCCGCACTGGGCACCATCGCGGTGATCGTCCGCCAGGAAATCGTACTGTTCATCATGGGTGGCGTATTCGTCATGGAAACCCTGTCGGTGGTGATCCAGGTCGCCTCCTTCAAGTTGACCGGCAAGCGCGTGTTCCGCATGGCGCCGATTCACCACCACTTTGAACTCAAGGGCTGGCCTGAGCCACGGGTGATCGTCCGTTTCTGGATCATCACCGTGATTCTGGTGCTGGTCGGCCTTGCAACCCTGAAACTGAGGTAGATGAGCGTGTCACTGATCGCTTCCGACCAATTCCGCATCGTTGTCGGCCTCGGCAAGAGCGGCATGTCCCTGGTTCGCTTCCTGGCGAGCCGGGGCATTGCCTTTGCGGTCGCCGACACCCGCGAGCAACCGCCGGAACTGGACACCCTGCGCCGTGATTACCCGCAGGTGGAAGTGCGCTGTGGCGAGCTGGACGTGGACTTCCTCTGCCGCGCCAACGAACTGTACGTGAGCCCGGGCCTGGCGTTGTCCACCCCGGCGCTGCAGCAGGCCGCGGCGCGCGGTGTGGCCCTGTCGGGTGACATCGAGCTGTTCGCCCGCCATGCCAAGGCGCCGATCATCGCCATCAGCGGCTCCAACGCCAAAAGCACCGTCACCACCCTGGTCGGTGAAATGGCTGCCAAGGCGGGCAAGCGCGTGGCCGTGGGCGGCAACCTCGGTACGCCGGCCCTCGACTTGCTCGGGGATGAGGTGGAGCTGTATGTGCTGGAGCTGTCCAGCTTCCAGCTGGAAACCACTGACCAGCTCAATGCCGAAGTGGCCACCGTGCTGAACGTCAGCGAAGACCACATGGATCGCTACAGCGGCCTGCCGGCCTATCACCTGGCCAAGCACCGGATCTTCCGGGGCGCCCACCAGGTGGTGGTGAACCGCCAGGACGCCCTGAGCCGGCCATTGCCGGTGGAAGGCCGGCCGTGCTGGAGCTTTGGTCTGAACCCGCCCGACTTCAAGGCGTTTGGCCTGCGCGAGGTCGATGGCGAGAAGTACCTGGCCTTCGAATTCCAGAACCTGATGCCGGTTCGCGAACTGAAAGTGCGTGGCGCGCACAACCAGAGCAACGCCCTCGCGGCCCTGGCCCTCGGCCATGCGGCCGGCTTGCCGTTTGCGCCGATGCTCGAAGCCCTGCGTGAATTTGGCGGCCTGGCCCATCGTTGCCAGTGGGTTCGCGAGCGCAATGGCGTCAACTGGTACGACGATTCCAAGGCCACCAACGTGGGGGCCGCGCTGGCCGCCATCGAAGGCCTGGGCGCGGACATCACTGGCAAGCTGGTGCTGATTGCCGGCGGCGACGGCAAAGGTGCCGATTTCGCAGCGCTGCGTGCACCGGTGGCGCGCTTCTGCCGTGCAGTGGTGCTGCTGGGCCGTGATGCCGAGCGCCTGGCCGAAACACTGGGTGAAGGTGTGCAGCAGGTCCGGGTCAAGACCCTGGATGAGGCCGTCGAGCAGTGCGCCGCCTTGGCTCAGCCGGGCGATGCGGTGCTGTTGTCGCCAGCCTGCGCCAGCCTCGACATGTTCAAGAACTTTGAAGAGCGCGGGCGGCTGTTCGCCCAAGCGGCGGGAGGGCTGGCATGATCCTGGGCATCTTCAAGCCGTACCCGTCGCCGCTGATCAGCGGCCGTGGCATCGACCTCGACTTCGCGATGCTCGCCGGTTGCCTGGCATTGCTGGGCCTGGGCCTGGTGATGATCACCTCGGCCTCTTCGGAAGTGGCTGCGGTGCAGTCGGGCAACCCGCTTTACCACATGTTCCGCCACCTGGTGTACGTGGCCATCGGCCTGTTCGCCTGCGGCGCCACCATGCTGGTACCGATCGCCACCTGGCAGCGCATGGGCTTCATGATGCTGCTGGGTGCCTTCGGCTTGCTGGTGCTGGTGCTGGTGCCCGGCATCGGCCGCGAAGTGAACGGCTCCATGCGCTGGATCGGCTTCAGCTTCTTCAACGTCCAGCCTTCGGAAATTGCCAAGGTCTTCGTGGTCATCTACCTGGCCGGCTACCTGGTGCGCCGGCAGACCGAGGTGCGCGAGAGCTGGATGGGCTTCTTCAAACCGTTCATCGTGCTGCTGCCAATGGCCGGCCTGCTGCTGATGGAGCCAGACTTCGGCGCCACCGTGGTGATGATGGGCGCTGCGGCGGCCATGCTGTTCCTCGGCGGTGTGGGGTTGTTCCGCTTCAGCCTGATGGTGGTGCTGGCGGTGGTCGCGGTGTTTGTCCTGGTGCAGGCGCAGCCGTATCGAATGGCGCGCCTGATCACCTTTACCGACCCCTGGTCCGACCAGTTCGGTTCGGGCTACCAGCTGACCCAGGCGCTGATTGCCTTTGGCCGCGGTGAGTGGCTGGGCGTTGGCTTGGGCAACAGCGTGCAGAAGCAGTTCTACTTGCCCGAGGCGCACACCGACTTCGTGTTCTCGGTGCTGGCCGAAGAGCTCGGCGTGGTCGGCTCGCTGGTCACCATCGCGCTGTTCGTCTTCGTCACCGTGCGCGCTCTTTACATCGGCCTGTGGGCCGAAAAAGCCAAGCAGTTCTTTGCCGCCTACATGGCGTTCGGCCTGGCCTTCCTGTGGATCGGCCAGTTCCTGATCAACATCGGGGTGAACGTCGGCCTGCTGCCGACCAAGGGCCTGACCTTGCCGTTCCTCAGCTACGGGGGCAGCTCGCTGGTGATCTGCTGTGCCTGCGTGGGGTTGCTGCTGCGTATCGAGTGGGAGAGCCGCACGCACCTGGGCAGCGAGGAACACGAATTCAACGAAAGCGATTTTGCCGAGGAGACCAGTCATGGCCGCTGACGGCAAGAACGTACTGATCATGGCAGGCGGCACCGGGGGCCACGTGTTCCCGGCCCTGGCCTGCGCTCGCGAGTTCCAGGCACGCGGTTACAGCGTGCACTGGCTGGGCACGCCGAAAGGCATCGAGAACGAACTGGTGCCCCAGGCCGGTCTGCCGTTGCACCTGATCCAGGTCAGCGGCCTGCGCGGCAAGGGCAAGCTGTCGTTGCTCAAGGCGCCGTTCACCCTGGTCAAGGCCGTGCTGCAGGCACGGCGCATCATTCGTCAGCTCAAGCCGGTGTGTGTGCTGGGCTTCGGCGGCTATGTGACCGGGCCCGGCGGTGTGGCCGCGCGGCTGTGCGGTGTGCCGCTGGTGATCCACGAGCAGAACGCCCGTGCGGGTACCGCCAATCGGCTGCTGGTGCCACTCTCGGCGCGGGTCTGCGAAGCTTTCCCGGGCACGTTCCAGACCAATGACAAGCTGCGTACCACCGGCAATCCGGTACGCACAGAGTTGTTCATGGATGCACAACGTGCGCCCCTTTCCGAGCGCCGTGCTCGCCTGTTGGTAATGGGCGGCAGCCTGGGTGCGGAACCATTGAACAAATTGTTGCCTAAGGCCCTGTCCGAAGTGTCTGCGGCGCTGCGGCCAGAGGTGTTCCACCAGGCTGGCAAGCAACACGCGCCGATCACCGCCGAGCGTTATCACGAGGTCGGCGTCGAGGCTCAGGTAGAGCCTTTCATCACGGACATGGCCCAAGCCTATGGCTGGGCCGACATGGTGGTATGCCGGGCCGGTGCCCTGACCGTCAGCGAACTCGCGGCGGCGGGCCTGCCTTCGATGCTGGTGCCGTTGCCCCATGCGATCGACGACCACCAGACCTACAACGCCCAATATCTGGCTCGGGAGGGCGCGGCCTTCCTGATGCCACAAGCGACAACTGGCGCAGCGCAGCTCGCTGAACGCCTGAACGAGGTGCTGATGCAACCCGAGAAACTCAACACCATGGCTGGCACCGCACGGCGCCTGGCCAAACCTGCTGCAACCAGCACCGTGGTCGATATCTGCCTGGAGGTGGCCCATGGTTGAAAGCCAGAAAGCCATTCCCCAGCCGAAGATGGGCCGTATCCGCCGTATTCACTTCGTCGGTATCGGCGGCGTCGGTATGTGCGGCATCGCCGAAGTGCTGCTGAACCTGGGCTATGAAGTGTCCGGCTCCGACCTCAAGGCGTCGCCGGTCACCGAGCGCCTGGAGTCGTTTGGCGCCGAGATCTTCGTCGGCCACCGTGCCGAGAACGCAGTCGCCGCCGATGTGCTGGTAGTGTCCAGCGCGATCAACCCGGCCAACCCGGAAGTCGCCACCGCCCTCGAGCGGCGTATTCCGGTGGTGCCGCGTGCCGAGATGCTTGCCGAGCTGATGCGCTACCGCCACGGCGTGGCGGTCGCCGGTACCCACGGCAAGACCACCACCACCAGCCTGCTGGCCTCGGTGTTCGCCGCCGGTGGCCTGGACCCGACCTTCGTCATCGGTGGGCGCCTGACTGCGGCCGGTACCAACGCTCAACTGGGCACCAGCCGCTACCTGATCGCCGAAGCGGACGAGAGCGACGCCAGCTTCCTGCACCTGCAGCCGATGGTCGCCGTGGTCACCAACATCGACGCCGACCACATGGCGACCTACGAAGGCGACTTCAACAAACTGAAGAAAACCTTCGTCGAGTTCCTGCACAACCTGCCGTTCTACGGTTTGGCGGTGATGTGCCTGGACGACCCGGTGGTGCGCGAGATCCTGCCGCAGGTCAAACGCCCGACGGTCACCTACGGCTTCAGCGAAGAGGCGGATATCCGCGCCATCAACGTGCGCCAGCAGGGCATGCAGACGCATTTCACAGTCCTGCGCCGTGACTGCGAGCCGCTGGAGGTGTCGGTGAACATGCCCGGCAACCACAATGTGCTCAATGCCCTGGCAACCATTGCCATCGCCACGGACGAAGGCATCAGCGACGAGGCCATCGTCCAGGGGCTGTCCGGTTTCCAGGGTGTCGGCCGACGCTTCCAGGTCTACGGCGAGCTGCCGGTCGACGGTGGCAGCGTGATGCTGGTCGACGACTACGGCCACCACCCGACCGAAGTCGCCGCAGTCATCAAGGCCGTGCGCGGTGGCTGGCCGAGCCGTCGCCTGGTCATCGTCTACCAGCCGCACCGTTACAGCCGCACCCGCGACCTCTACGACGACTTCGTGCAGGTACTGGGCGACGCCAACGTGTTGCTGTTGATGGAGGTCTACCCGGCCGGCGAAGAACCGATCCCCGGGGCGGACAGCCGTCAGCTGTGCCACAGCATCCGTCAGCGCGGCAAGCTGGACCCGATCTACATCGAGCGTGGCGCCGAGCTCGCCCCGCTGGTGCAGCCACTGCTGCGCGCGGGCGACATCCTGCTTTGCCAGGGCGCCGGTGATGTCGGTGGCCTTGCCCCGCAATTGATGAAAAGCCCGCTGTTCGCTGGCGCCAAGCAGGAGAAGTCGAAATGACCAGCGCCTACGACACACTGCACTCGACCCTGGACGTCAAGGCGTTCGGCCGCGTCGCCGTGCTCTACGGCGGCAAGAGCGCCGAGCGTGAAGTCTCGCTCAAGTCCGGCGCCGCCGTGATCGAGGCCTTGACCAGCGCCGGTGTCGACGTGGTCGCCATCGATGTGGGCGACGACCTGCTCGACCGCCTGCAACGCGAGAAGATCGACCGCGCGTTCATCATCCTCCACGGCCGTGGCGGTGAGGACGGCAGCATGCAGGGCCTGCTCGAGTGCCTGGGCATCCCTTACACCGGCAGCGGTATCCTCGCTTCGGCCCTGGCCATGGACAAGCTGCGCACCAAGCAGGTGTGGCAGAGCCTGGGTATTCCGACCCCGCGCCACGCGGTTTTGGCCAGCGAAAGCGATTGTGTGGTGGCCAGTACGGAACTGGGCTTCCCGCTTATCGTCAAACCTGCCCATGAGGGCTCTAGCATCGGCATGGCCAAGGTGAACAGCGAGCAGGAATTGATCGCCGCCTGGCAGGACGCCGCCAAATACGATTCCCAGGTTCTGGTCGAGCAGTGGATCCACGGCCCGGAGTTCACCATTGCGGTGCTGCGTGGCCAGGTGCTGCCGCCGATCGCCCTGGGTACGCCGCACGTGTTCTACGACTACGACGCCAAGTACATCGCCAACGACACCCAGTACCGCATTCCGTGCGGCCTGGACAGCGTCAAGGAACAGGAACTGATCGACCTGACCGCGCGCGCCTGCGATGCCATCGGCATCGAAGGCTGGGGGCGGTTGGACGTGATGCAGGACGAGCAGGGCCGGTTCTGGCTGCTCGAAGTCAACACCGCACCCGGCATGACTGATCATAGCCTGGTGCCCATGGCGGCCCGCGCGGCCGGCCTGGACTTCCAGCAACTGGTGCTGGCGATCCTGGCTGCCAGCGTCGAGACGCGAGGTTAACAGCCATGCAAGGCGCGATGTTACGTCATCAGCAACCCGCCACCGGCCGTAGCAAGCCGGTGCCGCGCGGTGCCAGCCGAATGGTGGCCAACGAGCCCATGTCGGCGCGCCTGCCCAAGGCCAACTTCAGTGGACTCAAGCGCCTGCTCTGGCCGGTGCTGCTGGTCGCGGCAGGCTTCGGCGCCTATGAAGGCGCCATTCGCCTGATGCCTTATGCCGACCGGCCGATCACCCGGATCGCCGTGCAGGGCGACCTCAGCTACATCAGCCAGCAGGCGGTGCAGCAGCGGATCGCCCCGTTCATGGCGGCGAGCTTCTTCAGCGTCGACCTGCCGGCGATGCGTGCGGAGCTCGAGCAGATGCCGTGGATCGCCCATGCCGAGGTCCGGCGCGTGTGGCCGGACGAGGTGGTGATCCGCCTGGAAGAACAGCTGCCAGTGGCGCGCTGGGGTGACGAGGCCTTGCTCAACAACCAGGGCCAGGCCTTCACCCCGCGCGAACTGGCCAACTATGAGCACCTGCCGCAGCTGTTCGGGCCGCAGCGTGCTCAGCAGCAAGTCATGCAGCAGTATCAGGTTTTGAGCCAGATGCTGCGCCCCATGGGCTTTTCCATCGCTCGCCTGGAGCTTCGCGAGCGCGGCAGCTGGTTCCTGACTACCGGTGCGGGCAGCACCGGCCCAGGCATCGAACTGCTACTGGGGCGCGACCATCTGGTGGAGAAGATGCGCCGTTTCATTGCCATTTACGACAAGACGCTTAAAGAGCAGATCACCAACATCGCCCGCATCGATCTGCGATACGCCAACGGACTTGCCGTTGGTTGGCGGGAACCGATTGCACCGACGACGGCCCAACCCGCCGTTGCGAAGAATTAGAGAGAGGCAGGACCATGGCAAACGCGCATAGCGGCAAAATGATCGTCGGGCTGGACATTGGCACCTCCAAGGTGGTGGCGCTGGTGGGCGAAGTGGGCGAAGACGGCACCCTGGAGATTGTCGGGATCGGCACCCATCCGTCCCGCGGCCTGAAAAAAGGCGTGGTGGTGAACATCGAGTCGACCGTGCAGTCGATCCAGCGCGCGGTGGAAGAAGCGCAGCTGATGGCCGGCTGCCGTATCCACTCGGCGTTCGTCGGCGTAGCAGGCAACCACATTCGCAGCCTGAACTCCCACGGCATTGTCGCCATCCGCGACCGTGAGGTCAGTGTTGCCGACCTCGAGCGCGTGCTCGACGCTGCCCAGGCCGTGGCCATTCCAGCTGACCAGCGCGTACTGCACACCCTGCCGCAGGACTACGTCATCGACAACCAGGAAGGCGTGCGCGAGCCACTGGGCATGTCCGGCGTGCGCCTGGAAGCCAAGGTCCACGTGGTCACCTGTGCGGTCAACGCGGCGCAGAACATCGAGAAGTGTGTGCGCCGTTGCGGCCTGGAAATCGACGACATCATCCTCGAGCAACTGGCGTCGGCCTACTCGGTACTGACCGACGACGAAAAAGAGCTCGGCGTGTGCCTGGTGGACATCGGCGGTGGCACCACCGATATCGCCATCTTCACCGAAGGTGCGATCCGTCACACCGCAGTCATCCCGATTGCCGGCGACCAGGTCACTAACGACATCGCCATGGCCCTGCGTACACCGACCCAGTACGCCGAGGAAATCAAGATCCGCTACGCCTGCGCCCTGGCCAAGCTTGCCGGCGCCGGCGAAACCATCAAGGTGCCGAGCGTGGGTGACCGGCCACCGCGCGAGCTGTCGCGCCAGGCCCTGGCCGAGGTGGTGGAGCCGCGTTACGACGAGCTCTTCACCCTGATCCAGGCCGAACTGCGCCGCAGCGGCTACGAGGATTTGGTGCCGGCCGGCATCGTCCTCACCGGCGGCACCGCGAAAATGGAAGGCGCCGTGGAACTGGCCGAAGAAATCTTCCACATGCCGGTACGCCTGGGCGTACCGCATAGCGTTCGGGGGCTGAGCGACGTGGTACGCAACCCGATCTATTCCACCGGCGTGGGCCTGCTCACCTACGGCCTGCTCAAGCAGTCCGAGGACTTGATCCTGACCGGTAACAGCAACAGCAGCAGCAACAGCTATGGCGATGAACCGAAGGCTCCAGTGCTTGAGCGATTCAAGCGCTGGGTCCAGGGCAATTTCTAAGTTTCAAAGCAGTAGTGGTAGGCGCGACAACTAGAGAACTGTAAGGAGAGGGAAAATGTTCGAGCTCGTAGACAACGTCCCGCAAAGTCCGGTCATCAAGGTGATCGGCGTAGGTGGTGGTGGTGGCAACGCCGTCAACCACATGGTCAAGAGCAGCATCGAAGGCGTGGAATTCATCTGCGCCAACACCGATGCCCAGGCGCTGAAAAGCATTGGCGCGCGCACCATCCTGCAAT
Source organism: Pseudomonas sp. Irchel s3f19 (assembly GCF_900187555.1). NCBI lineage: Bacteria > Pseudomonadati > Pseudomonadota > Gammaproteobacteria > Pseudomonadales > Pseudomonadaceae > Pseudomonas > Pseudomonas sp. Irchel s3f19. The sequence continues at coordinate 172,023 of NZ_FYDW01000004.1, forward strand.
TGGGCACTGGCGTGACCAAAGGCCTGGGTGCGGGTGCCAATCCGGAAGTCGGCCGTCAGGCCGCGCTGGAAGACCGTGAGCGCATTGCCGAGGTGCTGCAGGGCACCAACATGGTGTTCATCACCACCGGCATGGGTGGCGGTACCGGTACCGGTGCAGCCCCGATCATCGCCGAAGTGGCGAAGGAAATGGGCATCCTCACCGTTGCCGTGGTGACCCGTCCGTTCCCGTTCGAAGGCCGCAAACGTATGCAGATCGCCGATGAAGGCATCCGCATGCTGGCCGAGAGCGTCGACTCGCTGATCACCATCCCCAACGAGAAGCTGCTGACCATCCTGGGCAAGGATGCCAGCCTGCTGTCCGCCTTCGCCAAGGCTGACGACGTACTGGCCGGTGCCGTGCGCGGTATTTCCGACATCATCAAGCGCCCTGGCATGATCAACGTCGACTTCGCCGACGTGCGCACCGTGATGGGCGAGATGGGCATGGCCATGATGGGTACTGGCTGCGCCAGCGGCCCGAACCGTGCGCGTGAAGCGACCGAGGCGGCGATCCGCAACCCGTTGCTGGAAGACGTCAACCTGCAGGGCGCCCGTGGCATCCTGGTGAACATCACCGCCGGCCCTGACCTGTCGCTGGGTGAGTACTCCGACGTGGGTAGCATCATCGAAGCCTTCGCCTCCGACCACGCGATGGTCAAGGTTGGCACCGTGATCGATCCGGACATGCGCGATGAGCTGCACGTGACCGTGGTCGCCACTGGCCTGGGCGCGCGCATCGAGAAGCCGGTCAAGGTAGTGGACAACACCCTGCAGACCGCTCAGCAGGCGTACGAAGCGTCCAACCCGGCACCGGTTCGCCAGGAGCAGCCTGCGGTCAACTACCGTGACCTGGAGCGCCCGACTGTCATGCGCAACCAGGCCCATGCAGGTGCCGCTGCGGCAGCTAAACTGAACCCTCAGGATGACCTGGACTACCTCGATATCCCGGCTTTCCTGCGTCGTCAGGCTGATTAATGGAATTTATCAGGGGTATAAAGGTGATTGGTATTCAGCAAAGGTTGGGTCTGTTATCATCCTCAGCCTTTGTTGATACCTGTTCGCAATTTGCGCTGAAGCGGCCAATGCCATGATTAAACAACGCACCCTGAAGAATACCATCCGTGCCACAGGTGTCGGCCTGCACTCCGGGGAGAAGGTATACCTGACCCTGAAGCCTGCACCTGTTGACACCGGCATCGTCTTCCGCCGCGCCGATCTCGACCCTGTGGTCGAAATCCCGGCGCGCGCGGCCAACGTCGGCGAGACAACCATGTCGACGACGCTGGTCAACGGTGACGTCAAGGTCGATACGGTCGAGCACCTGCTCTCCGCCATGGCGGGCCTGGGCATCGATAACGCCTACGTCGAGCTCTCCGCCTCGGAAGTGCCGATCATGGATGGCAGCGCCGGACCCTTTGTATTCCTGATTCAGTCTGCCGGCCTGGAAGAACAGGACGCACCCAAACAGTTCATCCGCATCCTGCGCGAAGTGACAGTGGAGGAGGGCGACAAGCGCGCCACCTTCCTGCCTTTCGAAGGGTTCAAGGTGAGCTTCGAGATCGACTTCGATCACCCGGTCGTCAGCGGCCGGACCCAGAGCGCCAGTGTGGATTTCTCCAGCACGTCGTTCGTGAAAGAAGTCAGCCGTGCCCGCACCTTCGGTTTCATGCGGGACATCGAGTACCTGCGCAAGCATAACCTTGCGTTGGGCGGCAGTGTCGAAAACGCCATCGTGGTAGATGAGACTGGCGTGCTGAACGAAGACGGCCTTCGTTATGAAGACGAATTCGTCAAGCACAAGATTCTCGACGCCATTGGCGACCTCTACCTGCTGGGCAACAGCCTGATTGGCGAGTTCAAGGGCTACAAGTCCGGGCACGCGCTGAACAACCAGCTGCTGCGCAAGCTCATTGCTGAAACCGATGCCTGGGAAGTGGTCACTTTCGAAGATGCCAGCACGGCACCGATCTCGTACATGCGTCCTGTTGCGGCCGTGTAAGTTCGAACACTCTCTAGTTCATTAAGGCCACCTTCGGGTGGCCTTTTTTATACCTGCTTTACAGGCGCTGCAGCGTGAAAAAGTCGAGGAAAGAGTAATCGCTGTACGTTAGTTCGATACGGGAAACCGCTTGGCTTTCGTTCTCCGCTTGGTATTCAACCCATTGATCGCGCCCTGCGCTTGCATAAATTGTTCTGCTGTCCAGCGTGGCGCCCGACTGGTCCAGGTACTGGACCGTTGCGTCTTTTTGAAGCCAGGTCCAGGCGAAACGGATTGAGGTGAACTCTCCTGGCAGATCAATGCTTAGGTTCTGGCGCATGTCTTTGCCGATGCTCAAGCCCAGCGCTTGTTTTTCGCGCATGCCAGGTTCGTCGGAATTGTATCTGTAGATGCCCGCCGGCCCTGAACTGTTGGGCTGCAATGTGACGAGCATGGTCTTGAGTGCCAACTGCCCGCCGGGTTGAATCAATTGTTGCGGCAGGTCGTTGAAGTCTTCCTCGAACCGGGAGGGGTAGATGCGAATGTCATCGATGGCCAGGTTGCCCCTGGCATGCGAAGGGTCGCCAATTCGCTCCCTTACTTCAAGCTTCAGCGTCTCGACGGCTTGGGACGCCTTGAAACGCCAGTGCAGCGTAATCCACTCGGAAGTAGTGACTTCGATGGGGGCAGCGATCTGCTCATCACCCAGTTTCCAGGTGAGCACAGGCACAGCCTGGTTTGCCCATTGCTGCCGTGTGCGCAGGGAGAGGCAATATTCACGGTCGGGTTCCAGCCCTTGCAGTTCTTTGAATAGAACGGGGCCGTGTGGAAAAGAAATAGCGGGGGCAAAGGCTACGAAGTGGTTGCCATCTTCTTCTTGGTAAATACCGAGGGTGGCGCCGTTGGAGTCCGCTTTCCAGTCACCCCAGGGGTCGGTTGAGGGTGACTCGAACGTGGCAAGGTGAAAATAGTCTGCATTCATGCTGGTCTCTCCTGGGGGGTGATCAGGCGAGCGTATTGCACCCCGTGGAGACGGCAAACTGGCAAAAATATCAGGTGCGCGAAGGTGCTTTGCTAGGTCCATGCGACGCCAGGCGCTCTAGCGCGGCGCGCAGCTTGGGGTCGGTAATCCCCTCGGCGGTATCGCGAAGGCTTTCGGCGGCATTGCTCGACAGCTCGGTGGCATGCCCGCCACGCTTGGTGGGCACCAGCGGCGGTTGCACCTTGTACAGGATGCGCCGCAGGTTGCCGAACGCTTCCATGGCTTGCAACTCCCGCATCAGGCGTTTCTGCTGATAGCGCAGGCGGGTGGCCCAATGGCCGTCCGTCACCACCAGCAACAAGGTACCGTCACGCCAGGAGGCAACGTGGCAATGCTCGCGGGCGGCCGGCTGCAGCTGGCTTTCCAGCAGGCGCTGCAGGTGTTCCAGGCGTTCGGCCTGGTTCAACAGCAGGCGCAGCGGACGGACCTGGCGCAACAGTGCCGAGGGAAGCTGGGCGGGGGAGGGTTTATAGGCCATGCGGGTACGTATGAAGTTACAAGATCGGCAGTCTAACAGATGCGGGGTTATCGATTGCCTGCGCTGGCCGCTTCGCCGATAAACACCGGATACGAGCTATTCTCGATACGTTTCATCTTTCTCAGCCTTGAACTCAGGGAAAATGCCCCTATCTAAGAAACGCCCCTGCCAAAACGCTGTACCAGCATCGTGGAAATCCACCACTTTCCTCACCATCGTTTCCGGGTAGAATGCTCGTTCGCATGCGGCCTTAGGGCTGCACGGGCGACTCATGGGGCCGCCCTCCATCCCTACGTGTGGAAGATCCTGCCGATATGTTTGCGCCTTTGTTAAAGAAACTTTTTGGAAGCAAGAATGAGCGTGAAGTCAAACGCATGCTCAAGACGGTGACTATCGTCAATGCCTTCGAAGAGAAGATGGTGGCCCTCTCCGATGAGCAACTGCGGGGCAAGACCGCAGAGTTCAAGGAACGCTTGGCCAAAGGCGAGACACTGGACCAACTGCTGCCCGAAGCCTTCGCCGTGGCCCGTGAGGCCGGCAAGCGTGTGATGGGCATGCGCCACTTCGACGTGCAGCTGATCGGCGGCATGACCCTGCACGAGGGCATGATCGCAGAAATGCGCACCGGTGAAGGCAAGACCTTGGTCGGTACCTTGGCCGTCTACCTCAACGCATTGTCCGGCAAGGGCGTGCACGTGGTGACCGTCAACGACTACCTGGCCCGCCGTGACGCCAACTGGATGCGCCCCTTGTACGAGTTCCTCGGTCTGTCCGTGGGCATCGTCTCGGCTTTCCAGCCGCCGGAAGAAAAGCGCGCTGCCTACGCCTCCGACATCACCTACGGCACCAACAACGAATTCGGTTTCGACTACCTGCGCGACAACATGGCGTTCAGCCAGGAAGAGAAGTTCCAGCGTGAACTCAACTTCTCGGTCATCGATGAAGTCGACTCGATCCTCATCGACGAAGCCCGTACCCCGCTGATCATTTCCGGGCAGGCCGAAGACAGCTCCAAGCTGTACATCGAGATCAACCGTCTGATCCCGCGTCTGACCCAGCACATCGAGGAAGTCGAGGGCCAGGTCACCCAGGAAGGCCACTTCTCCATCGACGAGAAGAGCCGCCAGGTCGAGCTCAACGAAGCGGGTCACCAGTTCATCGAAGAGATGCTCACCCAGGCCGGCCTGCTGGCCGAGGGCGAGAGCCTCTACTCGGCACACAACCTGGGCCTGCTGACCCACGTCTACGCTGGCCTGCGCGCGCACAAGTTGTTCCACCGCAACGTCGAATACATCGTCCAGGACGGCCAGGTCCTGCTGATCGACGAGCACACCGGCCGTACCATGCCCGGTCGTCGTCTGTCCGAAGGCCTGCACCAGGCCATCGAAGCGAAAGAGAACCTGAACATTCAGGCCGAGAGCCAGACCCTGGCTTCGACCACCTTCCAGAACTACTTCCGCCTTTACACCAAGCTGTCCGGCATGACCGGTACCGCCGACACCGAAGCGTTCGAGTTCCAGTCGATCTACGGCCTCAACGTGATGGTGATCCCGCCGAACAAGCCGCTGGCGCGCAAGGACTTCAACGACCTGGTGTACCTGACCGCCGACGAGAAATACGCCGCGATCATCGCCGACATCAAAGAAAGCATGACCCTGGGTCGCCCGGTGCTGGTGGGTACCGCGACCATCGAAACTTCCGAGCACATGTCGAACCTGCTGCTCAAGGAAGGTATCGAGCACAAGGTACTGAACGCCAAGTACCACGAGAAGGAAGCCGAGATCATCGCCCAGGCGGGTGCTCCGGGCGCGTTGACCATCGCCACCAACATGGCTGGCCGTGGTACCGACATCCTGCTGGGCGGTAACTGGGAAGCCGAAGTGGCCGCCCTGGACAGCCCGACCGCCGAACAGATCGCGCAGATCAAGGCCGACTGGCAGAAGCGCCACCAGCAGGTGATCGAGTCGGGTGGCCTGCATGTGATCGCCTCCGAGCGTCACGAGTCGCGCCGTATCGACAACCAGCTGCGTGGCCGTTCCGGCCGTCAGGGTGACCCGGGTTCCAGCCGCTTCTACCTGTCGCTCGAAGACAGCCTGATGCGCATCTTCGCCTCCGATCGGGTGAAGAACTTCATGAAGGCACTGGGCATGCAGTCCGGCGAGGCGATCGAGCACCGCATGGTCACCAACGCCATCGAGAAAGCCCAGCGCAAGGTCGAAGGCCGCAACTTCGACATCCGCAAGCAGCTGCTCGAATACGACGACGTGGCCAACGAGCAGCGCAAGGTGATCTACCACATGCGCAACAGCTTGCTGGCGGCCGAGAACATTGGCGATACCATCGCCGAATTCCGCAAGGAAGTGCTGGACGCTACCATCAGCCAACACATCCCGCCGCAATCGCTGCCCGAGCAGTGGGACGTGGCCGGCCTGGAAGCCTCGCTGGCGAGCGATTTCGCCATGAAGCTGCCGATCCAGCAATGGCTCGACGAGGACGATCACCTCTACGAAGAGACCCTGCGCGAGAAGCTGCTGAGCGAGATCACCAGCGCCTACACCGAGAAGGAAGACCAGGCCGGCATCGACGCCCTGCGTACCTTCGAGAAGCAGATTCTGCTGCGTGTGCTGGACGACCTGTGGAAAGACCACCTGTCGACCATGGACCACCTGCGCCACGGCATTCACCTGCGCGGTTATGCGCAGAAGAACCCGAAGCAGGAGTACAAGCGCGAGTCGTTCACGCTGTTCCAGGAGCTGCTCGAGTCGATCAAGCGTGACACCATCCGCGTGCTGTCGCACGTTCAGGTGCGCCGCGAAGACCCGATCGAAGAAGAAGCCCGCCTGCGCCGCGAGGCAGAAGAACTGGCCAGCCGCATGCAGTTCCAGCATGCCCCTGCGCCAGGCCTTGAAAGCGAGCAGCTGAGTGAAGAGGGCGCCGAAGTGGCTGTGGCCACGGCTCCGGTGCGCAACGACCAGAAGCTGGGTCGCAACGAGCCATGCTGGTGCGGTTCGGGCAAGAAGTTCAAGCATTGCCATGGGCAGATCGAGTGATCTGATCTGACTCTTGTAAAAGCCTGGGGCCGCTTTGCGGCCCTTTCGCGACACAAGGCCGCTCCTACAGGTACCGCGCTCGTCTACGGATTGGCGCGGCCTCTGTAGGAGCGGCCTTGTGTCGCGATGGGGCGCAAAGCGCCCCCGTTTTTCGACATTAACCGTTTTATCTAGGAGCGCTCTAATGGCTGTTGGTCTTGGTCCTTTGCCCACCCTGCACCCGGTTCCGGGTTTTGAACTCGGCATCGCTTCTGCCGGCATCAAGCGCCCTGGGCGCAAGGATGTGGTGGTCATGCGCTGTGCCGAAGGCTCCAGCGTCGCTGGCGTGTTCACCCTCAACGCCTTTTGCGCCGCTCCGGTTATCCTCTCCAAGCAGCGCGTTCAGGGCACTGTGCGTTACCTGCTGACCAACACCGGCAACGCCAACGCCGGTACCGGTGCACCTGGCCTGGCCGCTGCCGAGCGCACCTGCGCCAAGCTCGCCGAGCTGACCGGCGTGCCGGCCGAGTCGGTACTGCCATTTTCCACCGGTGTGATCGGCGAGCCGCTGCCAGTCGAGAAGATCGAAGGCGCCCTGCAGGCCGCCCTGGACGACCTGTCGGAAAACAACTGGGCTGAAGCCGCCACCGGCATCATGACCACCGACACCCTGCCCAAGGGTGCCAGCCGCCAGTTCCAGCACGATGGCGTGACCGTCACCGTTACCGGCATCAGCAAAGGCGCCGGCATGATCCGCCCGAACATGGCCACCATGCTCGGCTACATCGCCACCGACGCCAAGGTCGCACCCCAAGTGCTCAAGGACCTGATGCTCGATGGCGCCAACAAGTCGTTCAACCGCATCACCATCGATGGCGACACCTCGACCAACGACTGCTGCATGCTGATCGCCACCGGCAAGGCCAACCTGCCGGAAGTCACCGAAGCCAGCGGTGCGCTGTTCGAAGCCCTGAAAAAGGCCGTATTCGAAGTGTGCATGGACGTGGCCCAGGCCATCGTCCGTGACGGCGAAGGCGCCACCAAGTTCGTCACCGTGCAGGTCAACGGCGGGGGTAACCATCAGGAATGCCTGGACGTCGGTTACGCCGTGGCTCACTCGCCGCTGATCAAGACCGCGCTGTTCGCCTCCGACCCCAACTGGGGCCGCATCCTGGCGGCCGTTGGCCGTGCCGGCGTGCCGGCGCTGGATGTCAGCCTGATCGACGTCTACCTGGACAACGTCTGCATCGCCAGCCAGGGCGGCCGTAGCCCTAGCTATACCGAGGCACAGGGTTCGGCGGTAATGGCCCAGGAAGAGATCACCATCCGCATCGAGCTGGGCCGCGGTGCGTGTAGCGAAACCATCTGGACCACCGACCTGTCCCACGAGTACGTGAAGATCAACGCCGAATACCGCACCTGATGCATGTGGGGCCGCATGCGGCCCCATAACCCCAGACAAATGGAGCCGAACCATGAGCTACCACCTGATCATCGGCGACAAGTTGCATTCCTCCTGGTCGCTACGCGGCGCCCTGGCCCTTGAGCTGGCTGGCGTTGCCTACGAAGAAACCCTGATCAAACTCAACCAGCCCGACACCCGCCAACGCCTGCTCGCTTACTCGGCCACCGGCAAGGTGCCATTGCTCAAGACCGAGCACGGTGTGATCGCCGACTCGCTGGCTATCGCCGAATACCTCAACGAACGCCACCCAGAGGCCCAGCTGTGGCCTGCCGATGTCGCTGCCCGTGCTCAGGCCCGTTCGGCCTGCGCGCAGATGCACAGTGGCTTCTTCGCCCTGCGCGGGGCGATGCCGTTCGACCTGGCCCGTGATGAAGCCCTGGAGAACGTGCCGCTGGACGTGCAGGTCGATATCGACCGTATCGTCGCGCTGTGGTCCGAGTGCCGCTTGGTTGCCAAAGACAGTGGGCCGTTCCTGTTCGGCAAGCCGACCTTGGCCGACGCCTACTTCGCCCCGGTGGCTGTGCGCTTGCGCACCTACCGCGTTGAGGTGCCTGCAGAGGCGGCAACGTACATCGAGACCATTTACCAGTGGCCGGCCTTCAAGGCTTGGCAACAGGCTGGCCTGGCGGAGCGCGCAGGGTGAAACGTATTCATGTAGTGGCCGCAGTGATCCGCGGCGCCGATGGCCGCATTCTTATCGCGCGACGAGCTGATACCCAGCACCAGGGCGGCCTTTGGGAATTCCCGGGCGGCAAGGTGGAAGAGGGCGAGAGCGTCGAAGCGGCGCTGGCCCGCGAGCTTCGTGAGGAGCTGGGTATCGAAGTGACCCGTTCACGGGCGCTGATCAAGGTCAGCCACGATTACCCGGACAAGCAGGTGTTGCTGGATGTTCGCGAGGTCGAGGCATTCACCGGCGAGCCCCATGGTGCCGAGGGCCAGCCGTTGGCCTGGGTAACACCCCGCGAACTGCCGCAGTACGACTTCCCCGAGGCCAACAAGCCGATTGTCGCCGCCGCGCGCCTGCCGGACCAGTATCTGATCACCCCCGATGGCCTTGAAGTGCCTGAGATGCTCAAGGGCATCCAGAAGGCGGTCGCCAGCGGCATACGCCTGATTCAGTTGCGCGCGCCGGACATGTACGACCCCAAGTACCGCGACGTGGCGGTGGATGCGGTTGGCTTGTGTGGCGGCAAGGCCCAACTGATGCTCAAGGGGCCGCTGGAGTGGCTGGGCGATTTCCCGTCTGCGGGTTGGCACCTGACGGCCGCACAGCTGCGCAAGTATGCGGCCAAGGGGCGGCCATTCCCTGAGCACCGTTGGTTGGCGGCGTCCTGCCACAGTGCAGAAGAGCTGGCGCTGGCGGAACAGATGGGGGTCGACTTCGTCACCCTGTCACCGGTGCAGGCGACGCAGACGCACCCTGAGGCCGTGCCGCTGGGCTGGGATGAGGCGCAACGGTTGATTGCGGGCTTCAGCCGGCCGGTGTTCTTGCTGGGTGGTGTCGGGCCGGGTGAGCGTGAGCGCGCTTGGGAATTCGGCGCGCAAGGCGTTGCCGGGATTCGGGCGTTCTGGCCTGAGATTTGAGTCGCCAGTACTGGAGCCGCTTTGCGGCCCATTCGCGGGGCAAGCCCGCTCCCACACGAGGATCGCGCAGTACCTGTGGGAGTGGGCTTGCCCTGCCCTGGCGCTCTCAGCCTTGAGGCTTTTCTGCGGGTTGCCACAGCACCTCGGCAACCCCCTGCCGGCGGCCAATGATCCGCGCTGCCACGAACAATAGATCCGACAGCCGATTGATATACGCCAACCCCACCCCCTCCAGTGGTTCCACTGCGTTCAACTGCTGGCAGCGGCGCTCTGCGCTGCGCGCCAGGCAACGGCACACATGCGCCTGCGCCACCAATGCCGAGCCACTGGGCAGGATGAAGTTCTTCAGCGGCCCCAGCTCCTCGTTCCATACATCGATTGCCGCTTCCAGCCGCTGCACTTCGGCCAGGTTCAAGGCTTGGTAACTGGGCATCGCCAGTTCGCCACCGAGGTCGAACAAGCGGTGCTGACAAGGCGCCAGTACTTCGCTGACCTCAGCCAGCCCTTGCTCATGTAGCCCTGCCAGCAGCAGCCCCAGCTGGCTGTTGAGGCTGTCCACCTCGCCAATCGCTTCAATGCGTGGGTGGTCCTTGGGCACCCGACGGCCGTCGCCCAGGCCGGTTTCGCCCTGGTCGCCAGTGCGGGTGTAGATCTTCGACAGGCGGTAGCCCATGTCATGCCTCCGTGGTGTTCGGTGCCGTCGCTGCCGGCTGGCCGAGGGGCAGGCGCAGGGTGAAGCACGTGCCCTGGCCGGGCGTGGACTGCACCTCCATCTGCCCCTTGTGGTTGTTGGTGATGATGAAATACGAGACCGAAAGGCCCAGGCCGGTGCCCTGGCCGATCTCCTTGGTGGTGAAAAACGGCTCGAAGGTGCGCTTGCGCACGGCTTCGGGCATGCCCACGCCGTTGTCCTCGACTTGGATTTCGGCCCAGGGCGGGTTGAGCCGGGTGCGCAGGGTGATGCGCCCAGGCTCGCTGGGTTGCGGGCGCAGGTGAATGGCCTGGGCAGCGTTTTTCAGCAGGTTGAGCAGCACCTGTTCCAGCTCGTTGGCGGTGCACGGCACCGGCCCGAGGTGTGGGTCGAACTGGCGCACGATGGCCTGGCCCTTGAAGTCGAAACCGATGGCCAGGTCGAAGTCGTTGCTGGCGATCTCCAAGGCCTGGTCGATCAGTGCCGGCAGGTCGCAAGGTGCCAGCTGGCGATTGCTGCGGCGGCTGAAACTGAGCATGTGGGTGACGATCTTGGCGGCCCGCGCACCGGCCTGCTGAATCCCGTCGAGCAGCTGCGGTACTTCGCGGCTGTCCAGGTAGCGGTTGACGGTGGGCAGGTCGATGCCCAGCTCTTCGGCCTGCTCCTGGTTGCGCGGTAACTCCGGTGACAGGCGCCGACGGATATTCTGCACATTATGCAAAATGGCCCCCAGCGGGTTGTTGATCTCGTGGGCCATGCCGGCGGCCAAGCCACCTACCGAGAGCATTTTCTCTGACTGCACCATCATCTCTTCCAGGGACAGGCGCTGGGTGATGTCGTCGATCCGGATCACCACCCCGCGGCCGCCACCGCCCATCAGTGGATAGAAGGTCAGGGCGTAGTGGCGCAGTTCATCGCCCTTGGGCCAGGTGACGCGCTCGATTTTCGCCACCCGGTGTTTTTCCACGGTTTCCTTGAGCTGCGGCAAGAACGGCTTGAGCGGCTCGAAGGCGATGAAGATCGGCTGGTTCAGGGCCTCGTCCAGCGGCGTCCCGGAGAGCACGGTGGCCTCGTGGTTCCACTGGGTGACGTAGAGCTGCTCGTCGAGGGCGATCAGGGCCGAGGGCATGGAGTCGATGATGCTGTTGAGGTAATTCTGAAAGCCTGTGAGCTTTTTCTCGATCTTGCTGCGCACCTGGACTTCCAGCTCCAGCTTGCGGTTGGTGTGACGCGTTTCTTCGGCCAGGCCCTGGGCTTGGTCATAGGCGGTCTGGAATTCATCGCGGGTGCGCTTGAGCTGCTGCTCGCGGGCTTCGATGCGCGAGAGCATGGTATTGAACGCCTCGGCCAGGCTGCCGATTTCGTCGTCGTTGCCGCGCCGGGCACGCAGGGCGTAGCTCTCTTCGCGGGTGACCTGGCGGCTGAGTTCTTCGAGCTGGTTGATCGGCTGGGTGATCAAGCGCTTGATTTGCCGGGCCACGACGATCCACAGCAGGATACTGAACACCAGGATGCCCAGGCTGGCGCTGAGCGTGCCGGTGTAGAAGGCGGTGGGCAGTTCGCTGCTGGCCACCAGTAGCAGGTGTGCGGGTGGGTTGGCGTCGCGCGGGATACGTATCAGCTGCGTGCTGCGAAACTCCATCAGGCGCCAGCCGTCGATGTCGCGAAAGCGCCTGGGCAGTGCCAACGGTTCGCCGTGCTGGAGTTGTGCCAGCATGCGGCCATCGCCGCCGTACACCGCCGCCGCGCGTAATGGCGTGTAGCTGTCCAGCTCTTTGAGCAGGGCGCTGGCGGTTTCCGGGGTGTCGCCTGCCCGGGTCGCCAGCTGTGGGTTGGACACCAGCCGGCCGATGGTCTGCAGGGCCTGCGGCGCCATGCTTTCCTGGGTGATCCAGTAGGCGGCGCTGATGAAGGTCAGATTGGCCACCAGCAGAATGGTCACCAACAGCACCAGCAGGGCCGCCAGCAGCTTTTGCCCGACCGGGAGGTTTTCCAGGCGTTGGCGCAGGGTCATGGGCAAGGCAATGTCCGTCTCCGGTTGAAAGGGCCAGCGTCAGGCGCTGGGTAAGCCACGTGCCTGCAGGTTATCGACCAGGCGCCGGTGCAGGCGTTCCAGCTGCGGTAGCTGCAGGCCATGGCGATCGGCAGCGCGGCAGGCGTGGCCGAGCAGGTAATGGACCTCGGTTCGCCGCCCGGCTCGCACGTCCTGATACATGGAAGAGTAGTTGGCGGCGGTGGCGAGGATCACCCGTTGCACTTCTTCGTCCAGGTCCTCGGCAGCCTGGGGTTGGCCACAGCGACGCAGCAGTTCGGCCAGCTCGTCGCACAGGGCAGTCACTTCGCCCAGGTGCTCCAGCAGGCCGCCGTTGCGGCACTCGTGCAGCACCGTCAGCGGGTTGATCGCGCAATTGAGCGCCAGCTTGCGCCACAGGCGGGTGAGGATATCCACGGTCCATTCGGCCGGGATGCCGGCGTCGTGCAGGTCATCGAACCATTCCGGGAGCGCCGGCGTCAGCGGGTCACCCAGCCAGTTGAAGCCATGGCCGGCGAAGCGCACTTGCCAGTCGTCCTCGCGAAAAGCCCCTTCGGTACTGGAGGCGAAGATGCAACGGGCATGGGGGACCTGGTCGGCGACTTCGTCCTGGCTGCCGAGGCCGTTCTGCAGCAGCACCAGCTCGGCGCCGTCGGCCAGCCTGGGGGCCAGGCGCGCGATGGCCGGTGCGGCGTCATACGCCTTGCAGGCCACCAGCAGCCGGTGGATCGGGCCGTCGCCCTCGGCGGTTTCGGCGGGGATCGCGTAGTGGTTGGCGGTGTCCTGTTCGTGCAACGTCAGGCCGCCTACCTGCTGATAGGCCTGCAGTCGTTGCGCGTCGCGCAGGATCAAGCGTACCGCCTTGCCCGCGCGCGCCAGGCGGCAAGCCCAGAGGCTGCCCAGGCTACCCGCGCCGAGAATATGCCAGGTGCTGCTCATATGCGTTTCGCAACCCGTTATAATGAGTCCGCATTTTAACCGTCTAACTCAGCGTGCTCCATCTTCAGGCCGAGCGCGCTTTTATTTTTGGAGAAAAACCATGCCTTCGTTCGACGTGGTATCGGAACTGGACAAGCACGAAGTGCAGAACGCTGTAGACAACGCCGTCAAGGAACTCGACCGCCGTTATGACCTCAAGGGCAAGGGCAACTTCGAGTTCAAGGACAAGGACCAGACCGTGCTGCTGACCGCCGAAGCCGAATTCCAGCTCGAGGCGATGATCGAGATCCTGCGCGGTGCGCTGGTCAAGCGCAAGATCGACGTCAAATGCCTGGAAACCAAGGACGCCTACCCGTCCGGCAAGGAAATGAAACAGGAAGCCAAATTCCGCGAGGGCATCGACAAGGAGCTGGCGAAGAAGATCGTCGCTCACATCAAGGATGCCAAGCTCAAGGTTCAGGCCGCCATCCAGGGTGAGCAGGTGCGTGTCACCGGCAAGAAGCGTGACGACCTGCAAGAGGCGATCGCCGCCCTGCGCGCCAAGGAATTCGACATGCCGCTGCAGTTCAACAACTTCCGCGATTGATCGGGGCGTTGCCAGGAACCTCGATGGCGCAATGATGTCCATGGGGGCCGTGGCCGCGGAAATGCCCGCGGCCAGTTTTACCGTGCACATGCCGTTCGGCATCAGGAGATGAACATGGATTTGAACGCTGAAGTCGATCAGCTGGTCCGCCAATCGCAGACCTGGATCCCCTTGATCATGGAATACGGCAGCCGGGTGTGCCTGGCGTTGCTGACCCTGGCCATCGGCTGGTGGATCGTCAACAAGCTCAGCGCGCGCCTGGGCAAGCTGGTCGGCCTGCGCAACGCCGACCTGGCGCTGCAGGGGTTCATCAGCACCCTGGCCAATATCATCCTGAAGATTCTGCTGTTCGTCAGCGTGGCGTCGATGATCGGCATCGAGACCACCTCCTTCGTCGCCGCTATCGGTGCCGCGGGCCTGGCCATCGGCCTGGCCTTGCAGGGCAGCCTGGCGAATTTCGCCGGTGGCGTGCTGATCTTGATGTTCCGCCCGTTCCGGATTGGTGACTGGATCGAGGCGCAGGGTGTCAGTGGCACCGTGGACAGCATTCAGATCTTCCACACCGTGCTGCGCACGGGTGACAACAAGACGGTGATCATGCCCAACGGCAGCTTGTCCAACGGCATCATCACCAACACCAACCGCCAGCCGACCCGCAAGGTGGTATTCGACGTGGGCGTGGATTACGACGCCGACCTGCAAAAGGCGCGTAATGTGCTGCTGGAACTGGCCCAGGACCCACGTGTGCTGGCCGACCCGGCGCCGCAGGCAGTGATTTCGACGCTGGGCGACAGCTCGATCACCGTGTCGCTGCGCATCTGGACCAAGACCTCGGACTACTGGGATGTGATGTTCATGCTCAACGAGCATGCCCGTGACCGGTTGAAGGCCGAGGGTATCGACATTCCGTTTCCGCAGCGGGTGATTCGTGTGGTGCAGGAGACGGCCACGCAGTAAGCAACGCTTCAAGGCTGGGGCGTGCAGCGGCCCCAGCTTTTTCCGCGCCTATTACACTTGTTCACAGCCAAGCCCTGCCATTTCTGGCATACAGGCTGACCCCACCTGTTCCCGCTGAAATTCACCATGAAACCACTGCTGTACATCACCCCCCTCCGAGCCCTGTTGTTCGGCCTGACCCTGGCCCTGTTCGAGTTGCTCACCTACCTGGCCAGCGATGCTGTGATGCCGGCCATGCCCGTGGTGGTCGGCGACCTCGATGCCAGCCCCGAATACATCCCCCACGCCCTGAACCTGTACCTGCTCGGTGGCGTGGTGCTGCAGTGGTTGATTGGCCCCCTGGCCGACCGCTACGGCCGCCGCCCGCTGCTATTGGGCGGTTGCGTGTTCTTCGGCGTGGCGTGCCTGGCGACGTTCTGGGTGCACGATATTGGCCTGTTCAACCTGCTGCGCCTGTTGCAGGGCATTGGCCTGGGCTTTGTCGTCACGGTCAGCTACCCGGCCTTGAACGAGGCGTTCAGCGAAGCCGACGCAGTACGCATGATGGCCTTGCTGGCCAACATTGCCCTGCTGTCGCCGCTGCTCGGCCCCCTGGTGGGCACCTTGCTGCTGCAATGGCTGGACTGGCGCTGGCTGTTCGTGGCCTTTGCCATCGGTGCGGTGCTGGCCTGGGTGCTGTTGTACCGGTTGATGCCGGAAACACTGGGCGTGGAGCGGCGCGACGGTTCGCGGCTGCCCTTTACGCCGATCCATTTGCTGCCGTTGTTGTCTGGCTACGGCCAGCTGCTGGCCAACCGTCGCTTTGTCGCCGGTAGCGCCGCCCTGGGCTTGGTCGGCCTGCCCTTGATTGGCTGGATCGGCCTGTCGCCGGTGCTGCTCATCCATGACGAAGGGTTGAGCACGATGGAATATGCGCTATGGCAGCTGCCGGTGTTTGGCGGGCTGATTCTCGGCAACCTGATCATCAACCGTATTGCCGACCGTTACTCGCTGCCAGCCCTGGTGCGTGGCGCATTGTGGCCCTACCTGGCGGGCCTGTCGCTGATGGTGCTGGCGACTTGGTACTGGCCAAGCGTGACCAGCGTGGTGGCCGGCATGTCGCTGTATGCCCTGGGGCTTGGGGTGGCCAACGCCGTGCTGTACCGCATGACACTGTTCGCCAGCGATCAGAGCAAAGGGCTGGTCTCGGCCATGCTGGGGATGATCACCATTGCCTTGCTGGGCCTGGGCGGGGCAGTCATGGCGATGATCGGGGCGGGTGCCAGTTTGCTGCACTTTGCCTTGGCGGCCAGTGTGGCGGGGGCGCTGGCGCTCTGGCCGTTGTGGTTCGTTGTGGGTGGGCGGTCTGGGGAAGGCGCCGTAGCCCAGTAGCATTCGTCGCCTGTACCGCCTCTGCGGGCGCGGGTTCACCCGCGAAGAGGCCGGTACAGGCGGCGAGGTACCCTCAGGGCCGTTCGGCCGCTGGGTTCTCCTCGGGCACCGGTTTGCCGGGCCCGGCTTCCTGACGCCACTGCAGGGCGATCAGAATCAGCGTCGGCACGCCCAGCAGGGCAGTGATCAGGAAGAAGTCGTGGTAACCGAACTTCTCCACCATGACCCCCGAGTAGCCGCCGATCAGCCGTGGCAGCAACAGCATGATCGAGCTGAGCAGCGCGTACTGGGTGGCCGAAAACTTCAGGTTGGTCAGGCTAGACAGGTAGGCGACGAACGCCGAGGTGGCCATGCCGGAGCTGAAGTTGTCCAGCGAGATGGTGACCACCAGCATGTCCAGGTTCGGGCCCATGTCGGCCAGCATCAGGAACAGAATGTTGGTCGCCGCCGAGGCCACGCCACCGATGAACAGGATCGGCATGATGCCGAAACGCACGATCAGCAGGCCGCCGACACCGGCACCGACCAAGGTCATGATCAGGCCGAAGATCTTGCTGACGCTGGCGATCTGGTCCTTGGTGAAGCCCATGTCGATATAGAACACGTTGGCCATCACGCCCATGACCGTGTCCGACATGCGATAGGTGGCGATCAGCCCCAGCAGCAGCAGGGCCTGCCAGCGGTAGCGGGCAATGAAGTCGTTGACCGGGGTCAGCACCGGGGCAAGGCCGCGACGGCCCATGGTCGACAGGCACGCCCAGGTCAGCAGCACGTACAGAATCAGGCGCAGGAAGGCGCGGTCTTCCAGCAGCAGGTCCAGTGGGGTGGCGTCACCGAAGATCACGCTGGCCCAGTCGGTATTGAACAGTTGGGTGAAGCTGGCAGGCACCGACACCAACAGCAAGATCAGCACGAATACCGACGCCAGCTGGTGGACCAGGCCATAACGCGCCGCCGACAGCTGGGTACGCAGCGGCACCGAGGGTTCACGCATGACCAGGGTGGTGAACAGCGCGGGCAGCATCAGCAGGGCGAACATGATGTAGGTGCCGGCCCAGGCCTTGTGCAGGTAGCTGAACCCGGTGGAGCCGAACCATTCGGCGAAGAACAGCGCGCCTGCCGTGGCCAGCAGGGCCGCTACCCGGTAGCCGGCCATGTAGCTGGCGGCGAGGGCGGCCTGACGCTGGTCATCGGCAATTTCCAGGCGATAGGCATCGACGGCGATGTCCTGGGTAGCCGAGGCAAACGCCACGAGAACGGCCATGGCAATCAGCCATGACAGGTGTTGCTGCGGGTCGCACAGGCTCATGCCGACCAACCCGACCACCACCAGCGCCTGGGACAGCAGCAGCCATGAGCGGCGGCGCCCCAGGCCACCAAGCAGTGGCAGGCGCCATTGATCGAGCAGCGGCGACCAGACCCATTTGAAGGCATAGGCCAGGCCGATCAGGCTCGCGTAACCAATGGTCTCACGGGCCACACCTGCTTCGCGCAGCCATACCGAAAGGGTCGAGAACACCAGCATGTAGGGCAGGCCGGCGGCAAAGCCGAGCAGCAGCAGTACCAGGGTTGACGGGCTGGCATAGGCAGCAAGCGCAGCGCGCCAGGTTTTACGGGGCATGGGCCAACATCTGCCTCAAGTTTTCGAAAACAAAGCGCGCACTCTAACCGCTGTGCTCCATCGGGCGCCAGCCATGGCGCGTCATATCCACACGATTATTGGTTACATTCACGCCTTCTGCGCGCAACCGCGCCCGTTGTTCGTCGCCTGACGGCGTGCCCAATGCCAGGCTCAGGCGCCCGCCCGCACCGAGTACCCGGTGCCAGGGCAGGCGGGTATCGCCTGGCAGTTGCCCGAGGGTGCGCCCAACCCAACGTGCCGCGCGGCCAAGGCCGGCCAGCTCGGCAAGCTGGCCGTAGCTGACCACCTTGCCCGCGGGCACTTGCCCGAGCACCGAATACAGCGCCGTTCGTCGGGCTTGTGGTGTTTCCAGTGTATGCCCGTATGCCTCAGACATCAGTGACCCCGTGGCTTGTGGATGAAACCGGACCAGCGGCGAGGCAAATGCGAGTTGAACTCAACGGCATGTGCTCGGTCTTTCCTTGCTCTGGTTGTCCGTATCTGGATAATGCCCGGCTTTTTCGACGAATCGAACCCGTAGTCCGCCTATGTATTCTAGATCCCTGTTGTGCCTGTTAGCTGCCTCCCTGTGCACCGCGCCCGCGTTTGCCGACACCGTGTGGATGAAGAACGGTGACCGCCTGAGCGGCAAGATCAAAGTCTTCGATGGCGGCAAGCTGCTGCTGGAGACCCCCTATGGCGGGTCTATCGCGCTGGACTGGAAAGAAGTCCAGACCCTGGAAAGCGACCAGGAAATGCTGGTCAAGCAGGATGCCTACAGCGGTGAGCGGGCCAAGTCGTTGAAAGCCGCCGAAGCCGGCAAGGTCACCCTGGCCAACGGCGAGGCGCCCAAGACCGTCGACCTGGCCAGCATCGAGCAGATCATGAAGCCCAAGCCGGTGGTCGAGGACCTGGTCTGGAAAGGCAACGTCGACGTCGCCCTGGACTACAAGCGTGCCGAGAATGACACCGACGACTACGACGTCAGCTTCAAGACCACCGCCCGCCATGGCCGCTGGCGCCACAACGCCGAGGGCGAGTACAACCGCGAGACCAAGGACGACGTCACCACCACCGACAACTGGAGTGCCGAGTACGCCCTTGACCGCTTCATTACCGAGAAGTGGTTCTGGCAGGGCCGCATGGAGTACAAGCGCGACCGCATCGAGGACCTGGCCCGCCAGCGCACCGTGGGTACCGGCCCGGGCTACCAGTTCTGGGACGACGAGCTGGGCGCGTTCTCGCTGGGTTCGCTGATCAACCGTACCGACTTCGAATACCAGGACGGCGCCAAGGACAACTTCTATGCCGCGGCGGTCAAGTGGGACTACACCCGCTACCTGATCGGCAAGAATGTGCAGCTGTTCACCAATGGCGAAGTCGCCAAGCCGCTGGGCAGCGTGGCCAACTACTCGCTGGATGCCGAAATCGGCTTGCGCTACAAGGTCACCGAATGGGCCTCGCTCAACCTCAAGGCAGAGAAGGACATCATCAGCGGTACACGTGACAGTGACCTGGACAAAACCCGTTACACCGCAGGCTTTGGCGTGACCTGGTAAAGACGCGATCCGTGTAGGCGTCAGCGGCTCCTGTGGCGGCGGCGGGTGATAATGCTTATCTTGTCACCCATCCAGTCCGCTGCCAGGAGCGCCCTTCGTGAGTACCAATGCCATCCGCCCCGCCCGGGAACTGCTGCTCAAGGAATACCGCGGCGTGCTCTCGACCCACTCCAAGTCCATGCCCGGCTTCCCGTTCGGCTCGGTCGTGCCGTATTGCCTGGATGCACAGGGCAACCCGCTAATCCTTATCAGCCGCATTGCCCAACACACCCACAACCTGCAAAAAGACCCCAAGTGCTCGCTGCTGGTTGGTGAACGTGAAGCAGAGGATGTTCAGGCAGTCGGCCGCCTGACGGTCATGGCCGAGGCGCACAAGCTGGTGGACGAAGCTGCCATCGAAGCCGCCGCCGAGCGCTATTACCGCTACTTCCCCGACGCCGGCAACTACCACAAGGCCCACGACTTCGACTTCTGGGTGTTGCAGCCGGTGCGTCACCGCTACATCGGTGGTTTTGGCGCCATCCACTGGCTTGACCAGGTGACCTTGGCCAACCCATTCGCCGGCAAGGCCGAAGCGAGCATGATCGAGCATATGAACAGCGATCACGCCAAGGCCATTGCCCACTACGTCCAACTGACCGAGCTGCCACGCTCTGTGCCTGCGCACATGGTCGGTATCGACAGCGAGGGCATGCACCTGCGCATTGGCCAGGCGGTCCATTGGCTGGCGTTCCCGAGCCCATGCAATACGCCGACACAAGTGCGCGAAGCCCTGGTTTTGCTGGCGCACGCCGACCAGTGGCCGGTTGCGGCTGAAGTCGAGGGTTGAAATTGGAAGCTTGCGCATCCATCTGAGGTCTTATTGGGAGGTTCTCTTCCGTCGAGGAATCTTTGATGCGTGCTTTTCTACTGCTGTTTTTGCTGTTTCCTGTGCTGGAGCTGTTCGTCTTCGTCAAGGTCAGCGCGGCGATCGGGTTTTTCCCCGCACTGCTGCTGATCATCGCCGGTTCCGCGCTGGGTGTGCTGGTTATGCGGGTGGCCGGGCTGGCCACCGCACTGCGTGCCCGTGAAAGCCTGCAGCGCGGCGAACTGCCCGCTGAGGACATGTTCCAGGGTTTGATGATGGCGGTGGGTGGCGGCCTGCTGTTGCTGCCGGGCTTCATCAGTGACGTGCTGGGCCTGATTTGCCTGTTGCCATTCACCCGTCACCTGGCCGCGCGCAAGATGCGCCAGCGTGCCGAGGAGCAGGCCCTGCGCCAGCGGGCGTTTCAGGACGATCCGTTCCAGGCGCAGCCGCCTCGTGACGCCGGCCACCGGCCGAATGTGATCGAGGGCGAATACGAGCGTCGCGACAAGTAACCTGCCGGGGCCGCTTCGCGGCCCCTGTTGTTTTCACGTTATGCCTTTGATGAAAATTTTTACGTATCAAGCCTTGTAATTGCATATGGCGGCCTCATGTATGGGTCACCGCAAGGTTTCTGGTGGCAACACCAGACATGACTCAGGTGGTCCGCCCTGCGCGGGCCACCCCCGGCAACGCCGGACCGCATCAACCCGCCGGTGTCGATACCGGCCGATGAAAACCACAATTTGGGAGAGATCGACAATGAAGCTTCGTCCTCTGCATGACCGCGTAGTCATCCGTCGCAGCGAAGAAGAATCGAAAACCGCTGGCGGTATCGTCCTGCCGGGTTCGGCCGCTGAAAAACCTAACCGCGGCGAAATTGTTGCCGTCGGCACCGGTCGCATCCTGGAAAATGGCGAAGTGCGTGCGCTGGCCGTGAAAGTGGGTGACAAAGTGGTTTTCGGCCCTTACTCGGGCAGCAACACCGTGAAAGTCGATGGCGAAGACCTGCTGGTAATGGCCGAGAACGAGATTCTCGCCGTTATCGAAGGCTGATTTCCCCGACTTCCCGTTATTCCAAAGCATTTCAAGGATTAAACGATCATGGCTGCTAAAGACGTAAAATTCGGCGATTCCGCCCGTAAGAAAATGCTGGTTGGTGTCAACGTTCTGGCTGACGCGGTAAAAGCGACCCTGGGCCCGAAAGGCCGCAACGTGGTCCTGGCCAAGAGCTTCGGCGCACCGACCATCACCAAGGACGGCGTTTCCGTTGCCAAAGAGATCGAGCTGAAAGACGCGTTCGAGAACATGGGCGCCCAGCTGGTCAAGGAAGTCGCTTCCAAGGCCAACGATGCAGCCGGTGACGGCACCACCACCGCTACCGTTCTGGCTCAGTCCATCGTCAACGAAGGCCTGAAAGCCGTCGCTGCCGGCATGAACCCGATGGACCTGAAGCGCGGTATCGACAAGGCTACCGCCGCTGTCGTCGCCGAGCTGAAAAACCTGTCCAAGCCATGCGCCGACTCCAAGGCCATCGCTCAGGTAGGCACCATCTCCGCCAACTCCGACAGCTCCATCGGTGAAATCATCGCCGAAGCCATGGAAAAAGTCGGTAAAGAAGGCGTGATCACCGTTGAAGAAGGCTCGGGCCTGGAAAACGAACTGTCTGTCGTTGAAGGCATGCAGTTCGACCGTGGCTACCTGTCGCCGTACTTCGTCAACAAGCCGGACACCATGGTTGCCGAGCTGGAAGGCCCGCTGCTGCTGCTGGTCGACAAGAAGATCTCCAACATCCGCGAGCTGCTGCCAGTACTGGAAGCCGTTGCCAAAGCCGGCCGTCCGCTGCTGATCGTTGCAGAAGACGTTGAAGGCGAAGCGCTGGCTACCCTGGTAGTCAACAACATGCGCGGCATCGTCAAGGTTGCTGCGGTCAAGGCACCGGGCTTCGGCGACCGTCGCAAGGCCATGCTGCAGGACATCGCTGTCCTGACCGGCGGCCAGGTCATCTCCGAAGAAATCGGCCTGTCCCTGGAAACCGCTACCCTGGAGCACCTGGGTAACGCCAAGCGCGTCATCCTGTCCAAGGAAAACACCACCATCATCGACGGCGCTGGCGCCGACACCGAGATCGAAGCACGCGTCAAGCAGATCCGTGCCCAGATCGAAGAGACTTCCTCGGACTACGACCGTGAGAAGCTGCAAGAGCGTCTGGCCAAACTGGCTGGCGGTGTTGCCGTGATCAAGGTCGGTGCTGGCACCGAAGTCGAGATGAAAGAGAAGAAAGCACGCGTTGAAGACGCCCTGCACGCTACCCGTGCAGCCGTTGAAGAAGGCGTGGTGCCTGGCGGTGGTGTTGCCCTGGTACGTGCTCTGAACGCTATCGTTGACCTCAAAGGTGACAACGAAGACCAGAACGTCGGTATCGCACTGCTGCGTCGCGCTGTTGAATCGCCGCTGCGTCAGATCACTGCCAACGCCGGCGACGAGCCAAGCGTTGTGGCCGACAAGGTCAAGCAGGGTTCGGGCAACTTCGGTTACAACGCTGCTACCGGTGAGTACGGCGACATGATCGAGATGGGCATCCTGGACCCAGCCAAGGTCACCCGTTCGGCACTGCAAGCTGCTGCTTCGATTGGCGGTCTGATGATCACCACCGAAGCCATGATTGCTGATGCTCCGAGCGACGCTCCAGCTGGCGGCGGTATGCCAGACATGGGCGGCATGGGTGGCATGGGCGGCATGATGTAAGCCAGCCTTACCCCCTAGCAGCATGAAAAAGCCCCGGCTCGCGAGAGCCGGGGCTTTTTCGTTCTTCTGCGGCCCCTCACTCAGGCAACGCGGCGCTCAGCGGCAGGCGCCTCGACCATGCCCCGCCGATACAGAACCAGGTAGTACGAGCCCAACCCGATCAACCAGCAGAACACCGCGGTCCACACGTTGTGCGACAGAAAGTGGGCGCCCTGCATCATCCGCCCAACCGACAACACTGAACCGGCCACCACTGCTACCACCAATGCCACCCGGGCCAGGCGCGGGCGACGGTCGCGCAGGGCGAAGAACAGCGCAAACAGGCAAAAACCGGTCGCGGCATGCCCGCCTGGCCAGCACAGCCCTGGCTTGTCGGTAGCGGGCCGCGCCTCCAGCAGCTTGCTGTAGGTTTCCTTGCCGCCGAACTGGCTCAGGCTCCACGGGCACTGTACCTGGGTGACCTTTTTAAGCGGTGTGACGAACGCTGTGGACAAACTCAACGCCAGCACCAGGCAGCCCAGTTCTCGGCGCCAGCCAAACAAGCGTTTCCAGAAGAAACTCAGGGCAAATGTCAGCAACGCCAGCAAGCCCAGCAGGATCACCGCCTGCTTGACCCCGTCATGCAGCACGTTCTCCAGCCAGTAGCTGTGGCGCCCGATGAATTGCCCGGCGGCCGGGTCGAAGAACAGGTTGGCCACGTCCATGTCGACCGAGGTCAGCTCAAGCAGGACCAAGGCCACTGCCGTCACCAGCGGGATGCCCAGGTACACCCAGAGGTTGATCGGGCGAGGGCGGCTACGTTCGTGCATGACGACTCCAAGGCGCAAAAAAGATCGGGCATTATCGAGTGGCCGCTATCCTGTGTCCGTGAAGGATCAGTGAAAAAACTGTCAACGGCGGCGAATTTCGCCTGGGGGTGGCACAGTGCAGGCATTGGCCTTAAGCTGCGCCTGCCGCGCACCACAGCGAAGCGCCGCACAGGAGACCCCGATGCGCATTCTATTGGTTGAAGACAACCGCGATATCCTTGCCAACCTGGCTGATTACCTGGGCATGAAAGGCTACACCGTCGACTGCGCCCAGGACGGCCTGTCAGGTTTGCACCTGGCGGCCACCGAGCATTACGACCTGATCGTGCTCGACATCATGCTGCCCGGCATCGATGGCTACACCCTGTGCAAGCGCCTGCGCGAAGACGCCCGGCGTGACACCCCGGTGATCATGCTCACCGCCCGCGATCAACTGGACGACCGCCTGCAAGGCTTCCGCTCCGGGGCCGACGATTACCTGCTCAAGCCCTTTGCCCTGTCGGAGCTGGCCGCCCGCATCGAAGCGGTGCTGCGCCGCGCCCAGGGCGGAGGCCGCCGCACCTTGCAGGTCGCCGACCTCAGCTACGACCTCGACACCCTCGAAGTCACGCGTCAGGGGCGCCTGCTCAAGCTCAACCCGGTCGGCCTCAAGCTGCTTGCCGTGCTGATGCAGAAAAGCCCGCACGTGCTGCGTCGCGAGGTACTGGAAGAAGCCCTGTGGGGCGACGACTGCCCAGACAGCGACAGCCTGCGCAGCCATGTGCACCAGTTGCGCCAGGTGATCGACAAACCGTTCGAAAAACCGCTGCTGCATACCGTCCATGGCGTCGGCTATCGCCTCGCCGAGGGCCGCGATGGAGTTTAAGCAAAGCCTTGCCCAGCGCATCATCATCGCCTTTGCGTTGATGAGCGCGCTGGTCGCCGGGGCCTTCGCCTTCGGCATCGTCGCCACCGTGCACCTGGTTGAAGAGCGGCTGATTTCCACGGTGCTGGGGGGCGACCTGCAGCGCCTGTTGCGCATGGACAGTGTGAGCGACTGGAGCCATCGACCGCGCCCTGACCAGCTGTTCTATTTCAGCGGCGGGCGTGATGATTTCGAGTTGCCCAAAGACTTGCGTCATCTCGACAGCGGCTTCCATGAGGTGTTTCGCGATCAGCTGTCGTACCACGCGATGGTCGAGATCGTCGACGGTCGCCGTTATGTGTTATTGCAGGATCAGAGCGATTTCGAAGAGCGCGAGCGCGTGCTGTTTGCTGTGGTGGTCGTGGGCTTTCTGCTCAGCCTGGTGCTGGCCGTCATCCTTGGCTGGCTGGTGGCGCGCAGGGTGATGGCGCCGGTGATCCGCCTGGCGCGTCAGGTACGCCATCGTGACCAGCTGCTCGGCCTGGCGCCGCCCTTGGCGCCCGATTATGCGGCAGACGAAGTCGGCCAGTTGGCCGTTGCCTTCGACGACACGCTGGGCCGTCTGCGCGATGCCTTGACCCGCGAGCGGCTGTTCACCAGCGACGTCAGCCACGAACTGCGCACGCCGTTGATGGTGCTGGCCACGTCGTGCGAACTGCTGATGGAAAACCAGACACTGGACCCGCGTGCGCGCAGCCAGGTCGAGCGGGTCGCCCGGGCTACCGAGGAGATGCGCGAACTGGTCAAGACCTTCCTGATGCTGGCCCGTGCCCAGCGCGACGAGGGCGCCGTGGCCTCGAAGGCAACCCTGCGCGAGGTGGCCGACGAACTCACCGGCGTGTGGCGCGATACCATCGAGCAGAAAGGGCTCACCCTCTATTTCGATGGTCGAGTCAGCGCCAGCCCGGTGCTGTACAACGCCACCTTCCTGCAGTCGGTGATGGGCAACCTGCTGCGTAACGCCGCGCACTACACCGACAGCGGTTACATTCGCCTGAGCCTTGAAGCCAATGGGTTCAGCGTGGAAGACAGTGGTGTAGGCATTCCGGAAGAGCAGCGCGAGGCGATGTTCAAACCCTTCGTGCGCGGCGCCGAACGGCGGGGCGAAGGGCTGGGCTTGGGCCTGTCACTGGTGCAGCGCATCTGTGACGACCAGGGCTGGCGGGTCACCCTGACATCGACCTTGCCGCACGGCTGCCGCTTCCAGGTGGACCTCAGCAAAAGTGTGGAGGTGGGTGACCCTTCGTCGCTCATTGGGTAATGTTTGGTAATACCTCCCGAAAGGACTAACACTTTTTTCACATTGGCATAACCTGATTCCAACGCTTGCTTTCCTAAAGTGGGCGTACTGGAGTCAGGAGATGCCCAATGCGTAGCCCCATCAAGCTTGAATTTTCCGAAAAATACGACCAAGAACACGCGCGCGAATATTTTCTCAAGCATCAGGATGGCCTGGCACGTCGCCTTTCCCACAAACGTGACGAGCAGTTGGCGCGTCGCGCCCTGGCCTTGGCCGGTGAGCCGGGCCTGGTGCTGGACCTGCCCTGCGGTGCGGGGCGCTTCTGGCCGCTGCTGGCGGAAAAACCCAACCGGGTGATCATCGGTGCCGACAACTCCGAGGCGATGATCGAGACAGCCTGTGCCGCGCAACCGCCAGAGGTAGTCGCACGGGTACGGCCCTTGCAGACGTCAGCGTTCGCCATCGACCTGCCGGACAATTCGGTCGACAGCATTTTTTGCATGCGGTTGTTCCACCACATTGGCGAAGCCGCCCACAGAAAGACGATTCTTTCGGAATTTCAACGGGTTAGCCGTGATAGTGTGATCCTGTCGCTGTGGGTTGATGGCAACTTCAAGGCTTGGCGCCGGAAAAAGCTCGAGCAGCGCCGTAGCGCCAAGACTGAGCAGGACAATTACCAGAACCGTTTCGTGTTACCAGCGGATACGGTCGAAGAAGAATTCAAGGCAGCCGGCTTCAGAATTCAGGAACGCTTGGACTTCCTGCCGTTCTATGCCATGTGGCGAGTCTATGTATTGCGCAAGGGGTAGTGTTTGATGGCTGTAGCCCGGAACGGGGAATCGCGGTTCGATTTTTACTGGCGCCAGCAGGGTGAGTGGGTCGAGGAACCCAACCAGCGGCGGGGTGGCGAGAGTGGCGTGCAGCGCCTCAACGACGCCAGCGGCAAACTGCTGTATGCCAAGCGCCAGGTCGGGCACATCTACCGCAGCTTGCTGCACCCTTTTGGCCGGCCGACCGTATTGCGTGAACTCGATGCGCTCAACAGCTTCGAGCAATTGGGTGTGCGTGTACCGCGCATCGTCTTTTGTGGTGCCGAGCGCGATGCCGATCATCAATGGCGGGCGCTGCTGGTCAGCGAAGCGCTGGATGGCTTTATCGAACTCGACACCTGGCATGCCGAGGGTGCCCGCGAGCGTTATCCGCAGGTGGTGCATGAGCGCATGCTCAAGGACCTGGCCGATAACCTGGCGCGCATGCACCTGGGGCATTGGCAACACGGCTGCCTGTATGGCAAGCATGTCTTCATCAAGGTCATCGGCGAGGGCGAACAGGCGCGGGTCGAAGTCGCCCTGCTGGACCTGGAGAAGTGCCGGCGGCGTATCAGCTGCCAGCGTGCGGCCGGTAACGACCTGCGTCAGCTGCGCCGCCACTCGTCGTTGAATGATGCGGAATGGAAAACATTGCTCTACTTTTACCAGATGGCGTTTGGCAGCGTTGTCAAAGGGTTAGAGCAATGAAACTAGAAATCGCTCGAGCTTTGTTCCTGGTCGCCGGGTTGGCCGTGACCACCGTGGCGGTGGCCGCCTGGGAAGAGCCGAAGCCGATGGTGTTCAGCAAGGCCGAGATGGCGGACCAGTGCGCATTGCCGCGGGTGGCAAAGCAGCAAGCGCAGGCCAAGCCAGATCAGGACCTGTTGCTGTTCCTGTTCGGCTTGCGTCAGGGGTTGCGGCCGTTCGGCTGAACCCTGGTTGAGTGTAAAAAGCCAGAGGCCCCGTATCGCGGGGCCTCTGGCTTTTTTGTGGGGCCGCTTCAGGCGATCGATGTTTCCTTGGCTTGCGTCTTGTGTGCCAGCAAGGTGTAGATGCAAGGCAGCACAAACAAGGTAAACAGCGTCCCGATCGACATCCCGGTCGCAATCACCGTCCCAATATCGAACCGGCTCACCGCCCCCGCACCGGTTGCCAGGATCAACGGCACCATGCCGAACACCATTGCCGCGGTGGTCATCAGCACCGGCCGCAGGCGAATGGCTGCCGCTTCCTCGATCGCCTCGCGCACGCTCAAGCCTTTTTCTTCGCGCAACTGGTTGGCGAACTCGACGATCAGAATACCGTGCTTGCTGATCAGCCCGATCAGGGTCACCAACCCCACCTGGGTGTAGATGTTCATGCTGGAGATACCTAGGAACAGCGGCAGCAGCGCACCGCAGATCGACAACGGCACCGTCACCAGAATCACCAAGGGGTCACGGAAGCTCTCGAATTGCGCGGCCAGCACCAGGAAGATGATCGCCAGCGCCAGGCCGAAGGTCACCCACAGGGCGCTGCCTTCCTGGACGTATTGGCGTGCCACCCCGGCATAATCGAAGGCAAAACCTTCCGGGGCCTCTTCGCGGGCGATGGCCTGCACGGTCTGCAGGGCCTCGCCCAGGCTGACCATGGGCACGCCCTGGATGATCGCCGAGTTCAACTGCTGAAACTGGTTGAGCTGGCGCGGGCGGGCGCGGTCGCTGAGGGTAATCAGGGTCGACAGGGGCAGCAACTGGCCCTGGTCATTCTTCACGTAGTAGTTGTTCAGCCAGCCGGGGTTGTCGCGGTACGGCCGCTCGACCTGGGCAATCACCTTGTAGCTGCGGCCCTCCAGGGTGAAACGGTTGATTTCCGCCTCGCCCAGCAAGGTCGCCAGCGTGCCGCCCAGGGTGTCCATCGAAACCCCCATCTGCGCCGCTTTGGCGCGGTCGATATCGACCACCACCTCAGGTTTGTCGAAGGCCAAGTCGATGTCGAGGAAGGCGAACTTGCCTGACGCTTGGGCGCGCGCCTTGATGCGCTGGGCCACTTCCAGCAGTGCCGGATAGTCCCCGGCGGTGTTGATCACGAACTGGAACGGCAGGCCCTCACCGGTGCCGGGCAGCGACGGCAGGTTGAAGCCGAAGATCTGCAGGCCGCCGATTTCCTCAAGCTTGGCCTGCACCAGCGGCAGCAGCTCCATCTGCGTACGTTCGCGCTCGTTCCACGGCTTGAGCAGGAAGCCGCCGATGCCGCTCTGCACACCGTTGAAGCCGTTGATCTGAAACGACGAGTAGTACTCGGGGAAGGCTTTGAACAGCGGCGTGAACTGGTCGGTGTAGGCATTGAGGTAGTCGAGGTTGGCCGGTTGCGGCGAGCTGCTGATCATGAAGATCACCCCTTGGTCCTCGTTGGGCGCCAGCTCGTTCTGGGTGAACTTGAGCAGTACCGGGATCAGGCACAGGATGATCACCGCGAACACCAGCACCACCGGCCGGCTGTTCAGGGTGGCGTGCAGCAGGCGCTGGTAGCGCACCTTGAGGCGCTCGAACAGCCGGTCGAGGCGGTGGGCAAGGCCTGTGGCGTTCTGTTCCGGGCGCAGCAGCAGCGCGCACATCATGGGTGAAAGGGTCAACGCGACGATGCCGGAGATGATCACTGCACCGGCCAGGGTCAGCGCGAATTCCTTGAACAGCGCTCCTGTAAGCCCGGTCAAAAAGCCGATAGGGGCATACACCGCCGCCAGGGTGATGGTCATCGAGACCACCGGCATGGCGATTTCCCGGGCACCTTCGAGCGCCGCATCGAACGGCGATTTGCCTTCTTCCATGTGCCGGTGGATGTTTTCCACCACGACGATGGCGTCGTCCACCACCAGGCCGATCGCCAGCACCATCGCCAACAGGGTCAACAGGTTGAGCGAGTAGCCCATCATCTGCATGAAGAACAGCACGCCGATCATCGACAACGGGATGGTCACCACCGGGATCAGCACCGAGCGCAGGGCACCGAGGAACAGGAACACCACGACGATGACAATCAGCACCGCCTCGCCGAGGGTCTTGATCACTTCGTCGATGGAGGCCTGGATGAACAGCGTGGCATCGTAGGCAATCGACACCTTCAGCGCCGAGGGCAGCTGGCTCTCAAGCTCCGGCATGATGCGCCGGACTTCCTTGATCACTTCCAGCGGGTTGGCGGCCGGTGTGGCCTTGATGCCGATGTACACCGAGGGGATGCCGTCGAACGAGCTGACCGTGTCGTAGTTTTCTGCGCCCATCTCGACCCGTGCCACATCACCCAGCAACACCCGGCTGTCGCCACTGGTCTTGACCGGCAGGGCGGCGAACGCCTCGGCAGACTTAAGCTCGGTGCTGGCATTGATGCTGGTGACCACGTACTCGCCCTTCACTTCGCCGGCAGCGGAGAGGAAGTTGTAGCGGCGCACGGCGCTGGTCACGTCGGTTGCAGAGAGGCCGAAGCCGGCCAGCTTCACCGGGTCGATCCAGATGCGCATGGCGAACACCTGGTTGCCGAGAATCTCGGCCTCGGCCATGCCCGGCAGGGTGGCAAGCTTGGGCTGGATCACCCGTGACAGGTAGTCGGTGATCTGCGGGTTGCTCATTTCCTTGCTGTAGAAGCTGATGTACATCAGCGCCGAGGCATCGGCGGCCTCCTTGCTCAGCACCGGGTCTTCGGAGTCTTGCGGCAGCTTGTTGCGCACCTCGTTGGCCTTGGCCAGCAGTTCGGTGAACAAACGGTCACTGTCGGCGCCGATGCGCGCATAGATAGAGATGATCGAGAAGTTCTGCCGGCTCACCGAGGTCATGTAGTCGATGCCTTCGGCGCTGGCCAGGCTTTGCTGCAGGGGCTGGGTGATATAGCCCTGGATGGTTTCGGCGTTGGCACCCGGGTAGGCGGTGGTCACCGTGATCAGGGCGTTCTCCATTTGCGGGTACTGGCGGATCTGCAGTTTGCTCCAGGCCTGAAAGCCCAGCAGCAAGATCAGCAGGCTGACGACGCTGGCCAGGACCGGGCGGCGGATGAACGGGTCGGTGAACGCCATGCCTGCCTCCTGTCAGTCGTTGTGCGAGGTGCCGTGATCAGGCGTGAGCGCCTTGTCCTGGCCGATGCGGATCGCCGCGCCCGGGGTCAGTTTCAGCTGCCCGGCGGTGACCACCTGCTCGCCAGCCTTCAGGCCCTTGCTGACCACCACCACGCCGTCGCGGCGCTCGCCGGTCTGCACGGTGCGTTGTTCGGCGCTGAGCCGGGGTTGGCCATCGTCGGTTTTCTCTGGGGTGCCGTCCTCGCCTTGCTTGGGCGTGGCGACATACACCGAGTTGCCATACAGGGTGTAGGTGATGGCGCTTTCTGGTACTACCACGCGTGGCTGCGGGTCGGGCAACAGGATCAGCAAGTTGGCAAACATGCCCGGCAGCAGCTTGCCGTCGGGGTTGGCCAGGGTGGCGCGGGCCAGCAGGTTGCGGGTGGTTTCCTCGACCTTGGGGTTGATGGCGCTGAGGCTGGCGGGGAAGGTCTGGCCGGGGTAGGCCGCCACTTGCAGCAGTACCTGCTGGCCCAGGCTCAGGTGCGGCAGGGCCTGTTCGGGCACGTTGAAGTCGACGTAGAGGCTGGACAGGTCTTGCAGGGTGGCGATCACCGTGCCGGCTGGCAGGTAGTCGCCGACATCGACCTGGCGGATGCCGATGGTGCCGCTGAAGGGGGCACTGATGCTTTTCTTGGTCTTCGAGGCCTTGAGCTGATCGACCACTGCCTGATTACGCCGGTACTGGGCGGTGAGGCGATCGTACTCGCCACGGGAAATGGCCGAGTCGACCACCAGCTGGCTGCCCCGGCCGAAATCGACCTTGGCCAGGCCCAGGTCGGCCTGGGCGGTGCCGAGCAGGGCGGTTTCCTGGTCGTCGTTGAGTTGCAGCAGCAGTTGTCCGGCCTTGACCTTCTGGCCGGAGTCGAAGTGCAGGCTTTTGACGATGCCTTCGACTTCAAGGCTCAGCTCGACGCCTTGCAATGCCTTGAGGCTGCCGACGGCGGGCAGGCGCTCTTGCCACTGGCGTTCTTCTGCCAGCGCCGCTGCCACGGTGATGGGCGGTTTGGGGGCAGTGAACACCTGGATCTGCTGGTAGATCGAGTAGGCCTTGTAGCCCCCCAAGGCCAACACGATCAGCAGAACGACGGCCAACATGATGAGCATGCGGCGGCGCAGCATAGGTCCGGTTCCTTGGATACGTGGTTGTTATTCGTTTTGACACGACAACGGGCGACCCTGCCCACGTGTGGATGGGGCAAGTATTGACTGTTTTTGGCAGGATGGGGGATGTATTCGCACCGCCTCTGTGTAGGAGCGGCCTTGCGTCGCGAAAGGGCTGCGCAGCAGCCCCAGGATCTGAGCGTACAGGCAAAAATTGCTGGGGCCGCTGCGCAGCCCTTTCCGACCGGTCCGGCGCCCCGGCAAGGCCGCTCCTACACGGGTGAACCTCAGGCCAGGTGCAGGTGGTTGTCCCAGAACCCGGAAGGCAGCTGCATCGGTTGCCCGATCAGCTCGGCCTTGCGGCAATCGTAAAAGCGGCAACGCCCCTGCCCGGAGGTCACGACAAAGCCATCTTTCACCGCACCCACCCCAGCGCAATCGGGCATTGGTGCATCCAGCTTCACCGCGCCACTGTCCAGGTCCCAGACGAACAAGCGGTTGGCCCGCGGCGCCGTCAGCGCCACCAGTCGCAAGTCGCTGTGAATGGCAACGCTGGCGGTGTACTGGGCCATGGCCTGCAACTGCCGCTCCGGCACCGGGAAGGCCTTGAACGGCTCGCCCGGGCGCTTGATGGCCAGCAGCTCGGCCGTCTCATCGGCGTCGCCCATGAACTGCTGGCAGGCGGCGATGGTGCCGTCGTCGCCAATAGCCAGGTGACGCACGCTGTTCATCTGCTGGGCGAGGGTTTCCTTGCTCAGCAGGGTGCCGTCGCGCTGCATCAGCACCAGGCTCGGTTGCATGGCGTCGAGATTCATTTCCACGCGGCTTTCGGCCTCGGTGCGGATGCCGCCGTTGGCCACCACCAGTGTCTCGCCGTCTGGTAGCCAGGCGACTTCATGCGGGCCGATACCGTGGGTCGAGAGCTCGCCACTGTGCACCAGGCGTTCGCCCTCGAAACGGTAGACGCCGAGCACGCCGCGCCCAGGGTCGCGGGTATCGTTCTCGGTGGTGTACAGCCACTCGCCATCCTTGTGGATGACCGCGTGGCCATAGAAGTGGCGGTTGGGCTGCGAGGTCACGGTTTGCAGCAGACGCCCGTCGCGCAGGTCGACCAGGTAGCTTTCGGTACCCGGGCGACGGGCGACGAACAGGGCGATGGGCAGCTCGGGGTGGTTGATGATGGCGTGGCAACGCTGGGCAACCTGTGTGCTGAACACCTGGGTGCCGTCCAGGCGAAACCCGACGGCATAATGCTTGCCATCGCCGTCGTCACGCGCCGAGAGCAGCAGAGGTTCGCCGCCTTTGTTGCGCAACAGGCTCCAGCCGCCCAGGGTCAGGGCGCTGAGCAATACACTACCGAGTTTGAGGGCCTGGCGTCGCAGCATGATCAGTCACCGTCGTTGGCATTGAAGCCCAGCTGGATATTCAACGCCTTGGCCAGCTCGCCTTCGTGCAGGCGGTGGACGACGTTGAGGCTGTCGTAGATCTGGTTGAGGGTCTGCTTGCCGGCGTCATCGGCCAGCAGCTCGCCGAGGGTCTTCTGGTTGTCGGCCAGCAGTTTGATGGACGTAGCGTAAGCCTCGTCGATCTTGCCCGCCAAGGCCTTCTGGTCGCTGCCCAGCAGGCCGCGCAAGCCCTGGTTGTCGACCCCGACCCAGACCGCCTGGGCAGCCTTCAGGCTGGCCTCCAGGCTTTTGAGCGAAGAATGGCTGCGCCAGGCTTCGGCCTGCAGCGGCTGGACGATGCCCTTGCTCTGCCGGCCCATGGGGGCGCCGAGCTTTTTCTTCAGGGTATCCAGGGCGGTGACCTGTGCGCGCAGCAGATCGGCGATGGCCTCGTGGGAGTCGGCGTAGCGCTGGTTGGGGAACTTGGTCATCTGCGAGAGCATGCCGTCGGTGCTGTTCCAGCCCTTGAGGATCTCTTCGGCCAGGGCCTTCTGGTGGTCGGCGATGGCCACCAGCAATGGACAGTAGCGGGCCTTCTGTTCAGGCGTGGCAACATCCGGCTTGCTGTCGAAGAGGATGTACTCGTAGGCCGACAGGCCGCGTACCACGACGCTGGCCTTGCCCAGGGTAGCGGCATCGACGGGCTTGTCGGCGTTGACCAGTTGCTCGACCTGGCGGCCGACCAGGTTCTTCTTGTCGGGCCAGAACTGCACCTGCCAAGGACGGTTGCCTTCGGCCAGTGGGCCGACCAGCAAGGGTTGCAGCTCGGCCCAGGCCTTTTGCGCCGTAAGGAAGTCGGCGCGGGCGGTGTCCAGGCTGGCCTTGCCTTCGCAATAGGCCAAGGCGCTGACGGCCAGCTGGCGGTCGGCTTCGACCCAGCGGCTGTAGGTGGGCAGGATCACCTGCTTGGCGATGGCGGCGGAGGTCACCGCTTGCGGGTCCTGCGGCGAGCAGGCGCCGAGGGCGAGTGCGGCGAGGCTGGTGAACAACAGTTTAGGTCGGAACATGCCCGGCTCCTTGCGCGTTTAAAGTGAATTCAGGAAAGCCAGCAACGCGGCGCGCTGCTCGGCATTGAAGGTGAGTACGAAGTTGCGCGCCGCTTGCGCTTCCCCACCGTGCCAGAGCACGGCTTCGAGCAGGTTGCGGGCGCGGCCGTCGTGCAGGAACTGGCTGTGGCCACTGACCGTTTCGCTCAGGCCTATGCCCCACAGCGGCGGGGTGCGCCAGTCCTGGCCATTGGCGGCGAATTCGGTGCGTTCATCGGCCAGGCCCGGCCCCATGTCATGCAACAGCAGATCACTGTAGGGGCGGATCACCTGGCCGGCCAGCTCAGGCTCTGCAGCGTTTGCGGCGGTGGTGAATTGCGGGGTATGGCAGCCTTGGCAACCGGCCTGGAAGAACAGGTTCTTGCCTGCCAGCACCTGCGGCGAAGCCACGTCGCGACGGGCAGGCACTGCCAGGTTGCGGGTGTAGAAGGTCACCAGGCGCAGGATGTTGTCGCTGACTTCCTTTTCGCCGCCGATGCCATCGCCGTTGGGGGCGGCCAGGCAGTCGACTTGCGCCGCGGTGCAGTCGTCCTTGGGATGCAGGGTGGTGGTCAGGCCCATGTCGCCGGCAAACGCATGGACGTTCTGCTGGTTGACGCTGGGTTGCCCGGCTTTCCAGCCGAAGCGGCCAACCACGGTTTTGCCCTGGGCGTCGTCCCAGACCCGGTTGGCACGGCCACGGATACCGTCGCGGTTGCGGTCGTCCGGGTCTTCGTTGGCCAGGATATCGGCTTCGGGGATGGCTTCGAGCAGGCCAAGGCCGATCATCGGCGGCGCCACGCGGGCCGAGAAACGGGTGTCGGGGTGCATCGCGCCGTAGCCAAGCTGGGTGATCTGCAGGCTTGGGCGGCGCAGCTCGACCTGATGGCCGTCCTTGAAGGTGACGGGCTGGTTGGCGTAGGTCACCCGCACCTTGCCCTCCGGCGCCACCCCGGGAATGGCCATGTCCTGCAGCTGGGTGCCGTACACCGGCTCGGGGACCACGCCCAGGCGTTCGATCACCTTGGCCAGGTAAGGCTGGTCGGGGATCGACAGGCGCACCAGCATCGACACCGCGTTGCTGTCATCGAGCGCTGGCGGGTGGCCACGGCCATCGCGTACGTGGCAGTTCTGGCAGGCATTGGTGTTGAACAGCGGGCCGAGCCCATCGCGCGCGGTGGTGGTGGACGGGGCGATCACCCACGGGTTGCGAAAGAAGCTGTTGCCGACGGCAAAGTCCAGGCGCCGCACGGGCGAGAGGTTGGCCGAAGGCAGGGAGTAGGCATTGCGATCACTGCGCTGGACCGTCGCCTTGCCACCCGACAGCGCTTCGCCGGGCTCGGCCTGGGTGAAACGCGGGGCGTCATCACAGGCACCGAGGGCAAAGGCCAGCAGCAGAGGAGAGAGTCGGAACAGCGACGAGGACATCTAGAACCCTGGGCGTGAGCGAAAAACCGGCGTGCAAGCTTAGCAAAGTGGGGATGTTTGAATAAGAGCAATTTGCAATTGCTGGATGAAATCAGTGTCAGGGAGGACAAAACAAAAAAGGCGACCCGAGGGCCGCCTTCTTCAGAACCGCTACAGCAGGGATCAGAATTCGTGATCGGCCGTGTCCGGGTTCAGGTTGGTAATGCCCAGCTTGCCTGCGGCTTGCTCGATCGCACCGGTCTGCTTGACCAGGGAGGCGATGGCATCACGCACGATCTGGTTGCCGGCCGCATTGTCGGCGGCGATCAGTTGGTCGTAGTGCTCGCCCTTCAGGGCGTGGTCGACGATCACCTGGATCTTCGCTTCGGTGGCTTCCAGGTCGGCCTTCAGGGTGGCGTCGGTGGCCGGGTCAACCTTGGCCACCAGCGACGACAGGCTCGGGCCGGTCACCTTGCTGCCATCCGGGCGGGTGTACTCGCCCAGGTAGACGTTGCGGATGCCCTTGGCGTCGTAGAAGTGCGAGTAGTGGGTGTTGTCGCTGAAGCAGTCGTGCTCGTCTTCAGGCGAGTTGGCTTCCAGCGAGACCTTCATGCGCTCGCCCGCCAGTTCGCCCAGCGAGAGGCTGCCCATGCCGAACAGCATCTTGCGCAGGCCGTCGTTGACCGACTCGGCTTCCAGCTTGGCGCGGTAGTTGTCGGCGACGTTCGGTGCCCAGTTGCCGACCATCTCTTCGAGGTCCTTGACCAGCAGGTCGGTGACCGCTTTCAGGTAGGCACGACGGCGGTCGTTGTGGCCGCCGGTGGCGCCGTTGCCTTCCAGGTAGTCGGAGGCTGGGCGGTTGCCGGCGCCCGGGCCGGTGCCGTTCAGGTCCTGGCCCCAGAGCAGGAATTCGATGGCGTGGTAGCCGGTGGCGACGTTGGCTTCGGAGCCGCCCAGCTCGTTCAGGCTGGCCAGCTTCTCTGGGGTGATGTCCTTGACGTCGACCTTCTCTTCGCCGACCTGGATCTCCGTGTTGGCGATGATGTTGGCGCTGGCGGCCGGGTTGCCCAGGGCGTGCTCGTAGCTCTTGTCGACGTAGTCGATCAGGCCTTCGTCCAGCGGCCATGCGTTAACTTGGCCTTCCCAGTCATCGATGATGGTGTTGCCGAAGCGGAAGGCCTCGCTCTGCAGGTACGGCACACGCGAGGCGAACCAGGCTTCCTTGGCGGCCTTCAGGGTTTCGTCGTTGGGCTGAGCAAGGAACGCGTCGACAGCGGTCTGCAGGGCCTTGGCGGTGCTCAGCGAGTCGCTGTACACGGCGTAGACCAGTTCGGCGTAGTGCTTGACCACCGCCTTGCCAGCCACTTCATCGACAGCCCCAGGCGCCGCAGCGGGGGTGCTGGCGGCAGCAGGTGCCTGGGCTTGCGGAGCGGCAGCCTTGTCATCTTTTTCGCCGCAACCGGCGAGAGCGATGGCGATGGCCAGCAGACTGGCGGAGGCCAGAGGCATTCGAATCATTGTTGGTTTCCCTGCGTCGTGTGGTTGGACCGTGCGGCGTGGCACGCGAAACCGCAACATCATGCGAAAGATTTGCATTTGCTGTAAAGGGGCGAACGCGCAATTCATGTAAATGCCGGTCACGGCCTGTAACCGGGGGCGCCAGCGGCTAGAACATCGAGACCTGGTTGCGTTGGGCCTGCTTGAGGAAGTTGGTCAGCTCGCGGGCCGACAGGGGCTTGCTGTAGTGGTAGCCCTGACCCTCGTGGCAACCCTGGGCGATGATGTAGGTCTCCTGCTCGGCGGTTTCCACGCCTTCGGCGATGACCTGCATGCCCAGGCTCTTGCCCAGCTGGATGATGGCACGGACGATGGTGGCGTCGTCATCGTCGTCGAGCAGGTCCTGGACGAAGCTCTTGTCGATCTTGATCTTGTCCAGCGGCAACGACTTCAGGTAGCTGAGCGAGGAGTAGCCGGTGCCGAAGTCGTCAATGGCGATCAGCGCCCCGGAGCGGCGCAGGCTGAGCAGGTGCTGGGCGGCGGTGCTGATGTCTTCCATCAGGCCGGTCTCGGTGACTTCCAGCTCCAGGCTGCGCGGTGGCAGGCGATAGGCTTGCAGCAGGTTGTTGACCACCCGCGGCAGCTCGCTGTGGTGCAGTTGCACGGTCGACAGGTTGACCGCCATGCGCAGGTCGCTGAAGCCCAGGTCGTGCCATTCGCGCAGCTGCCGGCACGCCTGGTCGAGCACCCATTCGCCGATGGTGATGATGTTGCCGTTCTGCTCGGCCAGCGGGATGAACTGGTCGGGCGGGACCATGCCCAGCTCCGGGTGCTGCCAGCGCAGCAGGGCCTCGACGCCGACCACGCGGTGGTCGCGGTAGCTGATCTGCGGCTGGTACACCAGGTACAGCTGATTGCGCGGCAGCGCTTCGCGCAGGTCTTTTTCCAGCTCGCGGCGGCGGCGCATCTCGCTGTCGACGCTGGCGATGTAGAACTGGTAGCGGTTGCGCGAGCGGGCCTTGGCCAGGGTCATGGTCTGTTCGGCTTTCTGCAGCAACTTCTCGGTGCTGTCGCCGTCTTCAGGGAACAGGGTGATGCCGATGGTGGCGCGCAGGCGGATCTGATGGTGGTCGAGGTCGAACGGCACTTCCAGGTCGTCGAGGATGCTCTGGGCCAGCTCGGCCGCTTCATAAGGTTGCTCGATATTGGCCTGGACCAGGGCGAACTGGTCGCCCCCCAGCCGCGCCAGCGCCCCCAGACGGCCACTGTGGGCCCGCAGGCGGTCGGCCAGGGCCAGCAGCAACTGGTCACCTACCTGGTAGCTGAACTGCTCGTTGATGCCCTTGAAGTCGTCCAGGCCCACGCACAGCACCGCCACGCGATGCTGCAGGCGGCCGCCATCGACGAGGATCTTGTCCAGTTGCTGCTGCAGTTGCTGGCGATTGGGCAGGCCGGTGAGGAAGTCGTACTGGGCCATGCGTTGCAGGCTGTTCTCGGCTTCATGGCGCAGGTGGGTGTTGCGCTCGATGGACGCCAGCAATTGGTTGGCGGTGTTGACCCAGAGCCCCAGTTCGTTTTTCTCGTGGCCCTTGAGCAGGGGAATCTGGTGTTGGCTGGGGCGGTCGGGGTTGATCTGGGTCAGGTGCTCGATGATCTTCGACAGCGGCTTGGTCAACAGCCAATGGTAGACCAGGTACAGCACCAGGCCCATGGCCAGGGCACGCAGCACGCCGGAGATGAAGATGATCACTGCATTGATCAGGAAGTCTTCGCCATAGGACGAGGTGTCGAGGGTGATGCTCAGGTCGCCGTAGTATTCGCTGTAGGGGCCGCGGCCGACCAGTTGGGTGGTGTAGGTGCGTTCCTGGCCGAGAATCAGGTCGGTCAGCCAGCGCATGGACATGTCCTGCAGCGGGCGGGACTTTTCTGCCAGCATGGTTTCGTTGGGGTGGCCGATGGATGCCATGCGTACCGATTCGTCCTGGAACAGGCCTTCCATGACCTGCATGCCCATCTCCCGGTCAAGGCTGTACACCGCCTGGGTCGAAGGGTCGCGGAACATGTCGAGGATGCGCTGGGCATCGCTGTTGACAGCCTGGCGGGTCTTGTAGGTGTCATAGACGATTTGCGCACAACTGAGCACGACGCCCACTGCGAGCGCCGACAGCAGCACGACCCTGAGCAACTTGACCGACAAGCTGTTCCGCAATTCCAGCTTCAATGGGGTTTCCTTAATCCATGCGCATGGCATCATTTTGCCATCAATGAAACCAATACACTATCGGCCGGTGTGCCACGGACACAGCGCGAGGAGCGGGGTTGTCCTTGGCAGTATATCGGTCGCCTGGCCCTGCAACTTGAGTGCGCTGTATCAACTTTCCAGAGGTTTGATGTTAGCGCGCAATCCTGGCTGAGCAAGAGGCCATGACCTGCGCATAAAAAAACCCGGCACCAGGGCCGGGTTCTTCGTTCAAGGCTGAATAAGCATCAGGCCTTGAAGGTGTTGCCTTCGAACTGTTCGGCAACGAATGCCCAGTTGACCAGGTTCCAGAACGCCTCGACGTACTTCGGACGTACGTTACGGTAGTCGATGTAGTAGGCGTGTTCCCAGACGTCGCAGGTCAGCAGCGGGGTGTCGCCGTTGGTCAGCGGGTTGCCGGCGCCAATGGTGCTGGCCAGGGCCAGGGAACCGTCAGCTTTCTTCACCAGCCAGCCCCAGCCGGAACCGAAGGTGCCAACCGAAGTCTTGGTGAACTCTTCCTTGAACTTGTCGAAGGAACCGAATGCGGCGTTGATGGCTTCAGCCAGGGCACCGGTCGGTTGACCACCGGCATTCGGGGCCAGGCAGTTCCAGTAGAAGGTGTGGTTCCAGACTTGAGCGGCGTTGTTGAAGATGCCACCCGAAGAGGTCTTGACGATCTCTTCCAGGGTCTTGCCTTCGAATTCGGTGCCTGGGACCAGGTTGTTCAGGTTCACGACATAGGTGTTGTGGTGCTTGTCGTGGTGATACTCCAGGGTTTCCTTGGAGATGTGCGGCTGCAGGGCATCGTGGGCGTACGGCAGCGGCGGCAATTCAAAAGCCATGGTGGATCTCCTGATTCAGGTCTATTTGCGGTTTGCGCAAGGCCGATCACGGGCGGCCCGATAAGCGTCGGCGAGTTTGTACTCTTTGCGACGCAAGGGCTGGATCATAGCACCGGGCCCGGCGCATAACCACGCAACAAACATAGGGAATAGAGGTTCCAGAGCGGTTGGGCGCTGCCGACCAATGGTGTTCGCCGCAGCCCTCGCATCGCTTGTGAGAACGAGCGCCGCCCGCGCGGCGCATCGCGAGCCAGCTCGCTCCTACATTTGTTTCGGGCCAGTGAGGCCTGTGGCATTTGCGCGCGACCGCCTTGTTTGTCCGACGCGAGATTGAGACGGGCACCACGGGGCCGCGCGCCAATGCCTCAGGAATAATTGGCCCGAAACAAATGTTGCGGCCTTGCGTCGCGATGCGCCGCGCGGGCGGCGCTCGATCTCACAAGCGACAAACCTGCTGTGACAAGCCCCCCAAAACTCAACTAAAGATCAACTGCGCCGCCACCGCGAACATCATCACCGCCACCATCAGGTCGAGCATCCGCCAGGTCGCTGGCCGTGCCAGCCACGGTGCCAGCCAGGCGGCGCCGATCGCCAGGGTCGAGAACCACAGCAACGACGCACTGGCCGCCCCCGCCACGTAGGCCCCAGGCACCGTCTGCTGGGCACCGAGCGAACCGATCAACAGCACCGTGTCGAGGTACACATGGGGGTTGAGCAAGGTCACCGCCAGGGCACTGAGCAGCACCGCGCGGCGCGAACGCACGCCCTGGCCTTGCTGATGCTGCAGGCTCTGCTTGGAACAGGCGCTGCGCAAGGCCTTGGCGCCATACCACAAGAGGAACAGCGCGCCGCCCCAGCGAGCGATGGCCAGCAGTGTCGGGTTGTGCGCCAGTACCGTGGCCAGGCCGAATACCCCGGCAGCCACCAGCAGGGCGTCGCAGACGATGCACAGGGCGGCCACTGGCAAGTGATGCTCGCGGCGCAGGCTCTGGGCGAGGACGAAGGCGTTCTGCGCGCCAATGGCCATGATCAGGCCGAAGGCCACCAGCATGCCGTTCAAATAACTTTGCCACATGGCGGGATACTCCACTGACGCCACGGGACACGGGCGTTGTTCAACGAAAGAAGATGCTGGCCATTGTGGATAAAGCCGCTGTATAAGAAAAACAAATAAAGCTGATCCGGCATTAGGGAAATCGATGTTCGACTACAAGCTGCTAGCCGCCCTTGCGGCGGTGATCGAGCAAGGCGGCTTCGAGCGCGCGGCGCAGGTGCTGGGGCTGTCGCAATCGGCGATTTCCCAGCGCATCAAGCTGCTTGAAGCACGGGTCGGCCAGCCGGTGCTGGTGCGTGCCACGCCACCTAGCCCGACCGAGGTCGGGCGCCAGTTGCTCAACCATGTGCAGCAGGTGCGCCTGCTCGAACGCGACTTGCAACGCCAGGTGCCGGCGCTGGACGAGGAGGGCATGCCCGAGCGTTTGCGCATTGCCCTGAACGCCGACAGCCTGGCCACCTGGTGGGCGGGCGCGGTAGGCGCGTTTTGCGCTGAGCACAACCTGCTCACCGACCTGGTGGTAGAAGACCAGGAAGTGGGCCTTAAACGCATGCGGGCGGGCGAAGTGGCGGCCTGCCTGTGTGGCAGCGAACGGCCGGTGGCCGGCGCGCGCAGCCTGCCTTTGGGCGCGATGCGTTATCGCGCGTTGGCCAGCCCGGTGTTCATGGCGCGGCACTTCCCGCAGGGTTTCGAGGGCAGGCGCCTGGCCCGCACGCCGGCGATCGTGTATGGCCCGGACGACTTTCTGCAACACCGCTACCTGGCATCGCTGGGTATCGAAGGCGGTTTCCTGCATCACCTGTGCCCGTCGTCCGAAGGTTTTCTGCGCATGACCGAAGCGGGGCTTGGCTGGGGGCTGGTGCCTGAGTTGCAGGCACGCGAACAACTGTCCAGCGGGCAATTGGTGGAAATATGCGCCGATACTCCCATCGATGTGCCGCTGTACTGGCATCATTGGCGCAATGGCGGGCACTTGCTCGCGCAACTGACCGATCACCTGCGGCACACGGCACGGCAATGGCTGGTGCCGTTGTAGCCACGGCTGGCGTCAGTTGCATCTGAAATCTGGCAAGGCGGAGTCTTACATGCGAATTCTGGTCACTGGCGCGAGCGGCTTCATCGGCGGGCGCTTTGCGCGCCTGGCCCTGGAGCAGGGCCTGGACGTGCGGGTCAGCGGCCGACGTGCCGAAGGTGTCGAGCACCTGGTCAAGCGCGGTGCGCAGTTCATCCCTGGCGACCTGGGTGATGCCGAACTGGCCCGGCGCCTGTGCCAGGGCGTCGAAGCGGTGGTGCATTGCGCGGGTGCAGTGGGTAACTGGGGGCGCTTCCAGGACTTTCACCAGGGCAACGTGGTGGTCACCGAAAACGTGGTCGAAGGTTGCCTGAAGGAGCATGTGCGGCGCCTGGTGCACCTGTCGTCGCCGTCGATCTACTTCAATGGCCGCTCGCGCCTGGACATCCGTGAAGACCAGGTGCCGCGGCGCTTTCATGATCACTACGCACTGACCAAGCACCTGGCCGAGCAGAAGGTGTTCGGTGCCCAGGAGTTTGGCCTGGAGGTGCTGGCGCTGCGCCCGCGCTTTGTCACCGGTGCCGGCGATGCCAGCATCTTCCCGCGGCTGATGCAGATGCAGCGCAAGGGCCGTGTGGCAATCATCGGCAATGGCCTGAACAAGGTCGATTTCACCAGCGTGCACAACCTCAACGAAGCATTGCTCAGTGCCTTGTTCGCCGACGACCGCGCGCTGGGCCAGGCCTACAACATCAGCAATGGGCAGCCATTGCCACTGTGGGATGTGGTCAATTACGTGATGCGCCAGATGCAACTGCCGCAGGTTACCCGTTACCGCTCCTATGGCCTGGCCTACAGCCTGGCCGCGTTGAACGAGGCGGCCTGCATGCTGTGGCCGGGGCGCCCGCAGCCGACCTTGTCGCGCCTGGGCATGCAGGTGATGAGCCGTGATTTCACCCTGGACATCAGCCGCGCCCGGCAATACCTGGACT
The DNA here is from genome assembly GCF_900187555.1 of Pseudomonas sp. Irchel s3f19. Lineage (NCBI taxonomy): Bacteria > Pseudomonadati > Pseudomonadota > Gammaproteobacteria > Pseudomonadales > Pseudomonadaceae > Pseudomonas > Pseudomonas sp. Irchel s3f19. Next base: position 215,454 of record NZ_FYDW01000004.1, read on the forward strand.
ACCAGCCCAAGGTCAGCCTGTGGACGGCACTGGACGAGTTCTGCGCCTGGTGGAAGCACCAGCCCGAAGGCCTGAAGTTCGGCTGAGGCTGATGATGGTCATCAACGTGCCGCGCTTGCAGTTTATACTCGTGCCTCTTTGCGACTACTGCGGTTGAATGTATCCATGCGTAACCATGCTCACGACGATTACGATGATGTGCCTACCCTGAGGGCCGGCACCCCCGACGATGACGAACTGATGCCAGCGCACGTGGTGCGCAATCGCCAGAAAGCCGAGCGTGGGGCCAGCACCGCGCCTCTGTGGGCGCTGCTGGGGGCGTCGTTCATCGCCTTGGTGGGGTTGGGCTGGTGGAGCTTTCAGCAGATATCGCTGATGGAGCAGCAACTGGTCGCGACCCAGGAAAGCTTTGCCCGCATCAGCGAAGAGGCGGCCGGGCGGCTGCAGGCCATCAGCGGCAAAGTGGCGGCCAGCGAATCGACGGTCACGACCGGCAGCGAGGCCTTGAAACTGCAGATCCGTCAGTTGCAGCAAGGGGTGGCCGGGCAGACCGGTGACCTGGGCAAGCGCCTGGAGCAGGTGCTGGCCGATACCCGTGAACAGCAAAAAGCCGTGACTGAGCTGCAGACCCAGTTGCAGGCGCAGTTGAAGCTGGTGAATGGCGAACTGGCTGCGCTGAAGTCCAGCCAGGTCGATGGCGGCAAGCTGGATGCCCAGTTCAAGACCTTGACCACGGATGTGGCCGCCTTGAAAGCGGCGCAGGTGGATGGCGGCAAGCTGGATACTCAGCTCAAGAGCCTAGGCAGCGATGTGGCGGCGCTGAAGAAGCAGGGCAACCCGAGTGCGGCGATCCAGAACCTGGAGCAGGACATGCTGGTGTTGAAGAGTCAGATCGACAATCGCCCGGCTGCTGCGCCGTCATCGAGCGGTGCTTCGGTGCAGGAGTTCGATGCGTTCCGTGGGCAGATGACCCGCAGCCTGAATACGTTGCAAAGCCAGGTCCAGAACCTGCAACAGCAGATCAACGCGCGGCCTTGAGCCTAACCGCCGGGGCAACGCGCCCCGGCGGCCGATCCGCTTACAAGCGCGGGTAATCGATGTACCCCACCGGCCCCTTGCCGTAGAACGTTTCCGGGTGTGCCGGGTTCAAGGGGGCATCTGCCGCCAGGCGCGCCGGCAGGTCTGGGTTGGCGATGAATGGCACGCCGAACGCCACGGCGTCGGCTTTGCCGCTGGCCAACGCGGCATTGGCACTGGCCTTGTCAAAACGCTCGTTGACGATGTAGGGGCCGCCGAACGCTTGCTTGATCAGTGGGCCGATGCTGTCGTCGGCGTCTTTCTCCCGCGAGCAGATGAAGGCGATGCCGCGCTTGCCCAGTTCACGGGCGACGTAGGTGAAGGTCTCGGCCCGGTCGGCGTCGCCCATGTCGTGTGAGTCGGCACGCGGCGCCAGGTGCACGCCCACGCGGTTTGCCCCCCACACTTCAATGGCGGCGTCGGTCACCTCAAGCAGCAAACGTGCGCGGTTTTCCAGCGAACCACCGTAGCGGTCGGTGCGCTGGTTGGTGCTGCTTTGCAGGAACTGGTCGAGCAGGTAGCCATTGGCGCCATGCACCTCGACACCATCGAAACCGGCGGCCTTGGCATTTTCGGCGCCGCTGCGGTATGCCTCGACAATGTCGACGATCTCTTCGGTTTCCAGTGCGCGCGGTGTGGGGTAGTCGGTGAGCGGACGCACCAGGCTGAGATGGCCCTTGGGCTTGATTGCGCTGGGTGCCACGGGCAGCTCGCCGTTCAGGTAGCTGGGGTGGGAAATGCGGCCGACATGCCACAGTTGCAGGAATATGCGCCCGCCGGCGCCATGCACGGCCTTGGTGACGTTGTTCCAGCCGCGCACCTGTTCATCGTTCCAGATGCCTGGGGTGTCGGGGTAGCCGACCCCCATCGGCGTGACCGAAGTCGCTTCGCTGAGGATCAGCCCGGCGCTGGCGCGCTGCACGTAGTATTCGGCCATCAATGCGTTTGGCACCCGGCCTTCATCGGCGCGGCAGCGGGTCAGCGGGGCCATGATGATGCGGTTGGGCAGTTGCAGGTCGCCCAGCGTGATCGGGTCGAAGAGCGTAGTCATGCGGTTTCCTTTTCAGAGCGCTCGGCTCAACTGGGCGAGGAAGGCCTGAACGGTCTCCTCATTGCGTTTGAAGAAGTGCCATTGGCCGATCTTCTGGCTGTTGATCAGGCCGGCGCGCTGCAAGATGGCCAGGTGCGCAGAAACGGTCGACTGCGACAGGCCGCAGCGTTGATCGATCTGCCCGGCACAGACGCCGTGTTCGGTGCTGTGGTGCTGGTCAGGAAACTGCGTTGCCGGGTCCTTCAGCCAGTCGAGGATTTGTCGCCGTACCGGGTGGGCCAGGGCTTTTATTATTTCGTCCAGATCGAGGGGCATGGGGTGGGGCTCGTGGTGAAGCGGTAAATCGCGGTAGGGCGAAATTTAAATCGGTATTTCGCGATATACAAATATGAAGTCGTTCTGAGCTGAGCACCAATCGCTATATCGTGTGATGACGATATAGGCCTGGGCGGTGCTAGACTTGCGCCATGAACTACCTCGCACACCTGCACCTGGGCGGCCCTGCGCCGCAGCAATTGCTCGGCAGCCTGTATGGCGATTTCGTCAAGGGCACGCTGGAGGGGCGCTTTCCGCCGGCACTGGAAGCGGCGATCCGCCTGCACCGGCACATCGACAGTTATACCGACCGCCATCCCGTGGTACTGGCAGCGTTGGCACGTTTCCCCGCACAGCGACGGCGCTTTGCCGGCATTGTCCTCGATGTGTTTTTCGACCACTGCCTGGCGCAGCATTGGGCGGATTATGCCGAGCAGCCGTTGGCGCAGTTCACCGGCAATTTTTATCGGGTGCTGCTGGCTGAGCCTGAGTTGCCGGGGCGCCTGGCGCGCATTGCGCCGTTCATGGCGGCGGATGACTGGCTGGGGGCGTATGGCGATTTTGCGACGCTGGAGCAGGTGTTCAACGGCATTGCGCGGCGGCTGTCGCGGCCGGCGGGGATGAGCGGGGTGATGCCGGAGCTGGAGCGTTTGTATGAGCCGTTGCTGGCGGACTTTCGTGAGTTCTATCCACAGTTGCAGGCGTTTGCGGCGGTGGGGCGGGTGTCGGGCAGTTAGTCATGTATTGCCTGCCCCGGCCTCTTCGCGGGTACAGGCAGCCCAAGCCAATCAGGCAGCCCGCGCCTGCCGCTGTGGCACCCTCACTGCCTCTTCAACCCCGAACAACGCCCCATGAATGGCCTGCTGCGCCTGCAAGGCCAGTACCGCTCGCTCTTTCTGCGCGCTGGCAATCGGTTGCAGCAGGTGAATGCACACCTCGCCACGCGGCTGGGCAAACAGACGCAGCAGGTGCGACACCAGGTCATCATCGCCAATGAAAGGCGCAATCGGGTCGATCACGCCATCGCGCAAGTACTGGATCGCCACGGGTTGAACGGCCACGCCCTGGTCGATGGCGCCTGCCAGTAGCCGGCCGTGGAACGTTCGCAGGCCATGGCCGTTGGTGGTAGTACCCTCCGGGAAGATCAACAGTGGCCGGGCTTCGCCCAGTTGCGTGCTGATCTGCTCGCGCAGACGCTGGCTGTCGCCACCGCCGCGGCGGATGAACAGCGTGCCGGCTTTCTCTGCCAGCCAGCCGGCCACCGGCCAGTGACGGACTTCGGCCTTGGACAGGAAAGACAGCGGCTGCAGCATGCCGAGCAGTGGGATGTCGGCCCAGGAGACGTGGTTGCTGACCCACAACATCGGCCGCTGCGGCAGCTGGCCGATTACCCGCACCTTGAACGGCAAGGCGGCCACCAGGCGCTTCATGAACAGGCAGCTCCAACGTTGCCGGCGCTCGATGGAGGCTTTGAGGCCCAGGCGTTCGCCAAGTGCGATCACGCTGGCCATCAGCATGCCCAGCAGCAGGACCAGAAGCAGCCGTGTCAGGCGGGCCAGTACCCGCAGTTGGGGCATCAGACCGCCGCCTTGAAGTGGCGGGCGTAGCGCGGGCAGAGGTCGTCGCGCTTGAGCAGGATGAACACGTCGGCAACCTGGAAGTCTTCGTCCCAGCACGGCTCGCCGCAGATCTTCGCACCCAGGCGCATGTAGGCCTTGAGCAGCGGTGGCATTTCGGCGATGACGTTGTTGGGCAGGGCCAGGCTTGGCAGGGGTTTTTTCGGCTCGGCACGTAGGTGTTCGGTGCACAGGTAACGCTCGCGCAGGCGCTGCATGACCGCATGGGCCTGCACGCCACCGTCCTGCATGGGGATGCTGGCGCAGCCCATCAGGTAGCTGTAGCGCCCTTCGTTGAGTACTTCGGCGAGCTCGCCCCAGAGCACGGCGATGGTGCCGCCGTTGCGGTAGTCGGCGGCCACGCAGGTGCGCCCCAGCTCCAGGATCGGCCCTTGCAACTGCACCAGGCCGTGCAGGCTGAACTCTTCTTCGCTGTAGAAACGGCCCAGGCTGCTGGCCGCCTGGTGGTCGAGCAACCGGGTGGTGGCTACCAGCTCGCCGGTGCTCAGGTCGCGCACACCGATATGGCGGCAGTGCGGGTCGTAGTCGTCCATGTCCAGGCCGTGTTCGGCACCTTTGAGCTTGGCCTTGAATTCTGCACTGAACACGTTGTAGCGCAGGGCCTGGGCTTCCTGCAGGGCCGTGGCGCCGACCAGGCGTTCGGCTTGCAGACGGCGTGCAGTGCTGGTGTCGCCAGCGTGAGCGATCCGAGTCATTACGAGTCTCCATAAGCCAGCCATGAAGGGTTGCGGCCGGTCGGCTTTGTTGTGCAAAGTCAGCCTAGGTAGACGGGGTGTCACCCCTGTGAATCTTTGGTGATGCTTGCGTGACACCCTCCCACACGCCCCAGCAAGGAGCATCCTGCGATGGCTTGGCTACAACGACTCAACGACCCGCTGCGCCTCCCTATGGCCGGCACCCTGGGTGAAACCTACGCCGCGCTGCTCGAGCGCCTTGGCCAGGTAGCCCCGTTCGAACTGGCGGTGCTTGGCGGGCGCGCCATGCCCACGCCGGGCCTGGCGTTTCTGGTCGGCTACCAGGCCGCCTTGCGGGTGCTCTGGCCCAGTGCGCCACCCAGCCTCGGCGCACTGTGCGCGACCGAACGGCGCAGCGTGCGGCCGGCAGACATGCGCACCCGTCTCGACGGTTTGCGCCTTGGCGGCAGCAAGGATTTCGTCACCGCCGGCCTTGAGGCGGAGTGGCTGCTGGTGGCCGCGCGCAGCGAAGCGCCAGGCGAGGCAGTGCGGCTGAACCTGGCGGTGGTGTACCCGGGGGAGCCGGGCGTGACGCTGGAAGCGTTGCCGACCTTGCCGCTGATGCCCGAAGTCGGCCATGGCCGCCTGCACCTGGAGCAGGCGGCTTGCGAGTTGCTGGCAGGCGATGGCTGGGATGCTTACGTCAAACCGTTCCGCTCGCTGGAGGACCTGTACGTGCTCGCCGCGTTGACGGCCTGGCTGTATGGCGTCGGCCAGGAATGTGCGTGGCCGCAGGCGTTGCGTCTGCGTTTGCTGAGCGTGCTGGCCGGCTGTGCCGAGGGTAGCCGCCAGTGTGCCGACAGTGTCGGTTGCCATTTGCTGCTGGCGGGGTTGTTTGGCCAGTTCCAGGCGCTGCGCGCCGACATCGATGAGGCGTTGCTGGCGGGGCCTGCGCAGTGGGCGCAGCTCTGGCAGCGTGATCAGGGGGTGTTGGCGTTGGCGGCGGCGGCGCGGGATAAGCGTTTGGCCAAGGCCTGGGCGGCTGCGGGATTGTCATGAAGGGCAGGCAGACTCGGTGAACCATTGAATGCTGGGGCCGCAAAGCGGCCCCATGGCGCCGAGGCCCAAGTGCTCGATACCCTGAAAGCCCTACTGGCAACCCTCAGCCTGGCAGTGGCCCCAGCCTGGGCCGAAGACTGGCCGGCCCCCGACTGGCAAACCGACCCCACCCCCATCGACTGGCAAGCCGTCGACGCCTATGCCTTCCCCCCTGACGGCAGCCTGCGCACCGACGCCCTGCTGATCATCCGCGACGGCCGCATCCTGCATGAACGCTACGCCGCGCCCACCACCGCCAGCACCGCGCACCTCACCTGGTCGGTGAGCAAGAGCGTGCTGGCCACGCTACTGGGCGTGGCCCAAGGCGAAGGGCGTTTCCAGCTGCAGGACCCGGTAGCCCGCTTCTACCCCCCGATGCAGGCACACCCACAGGTGCGCCTGGGAGACCTGCTGCACTGGGCCAGCGGCCTGGCCTGGCAGGAAGACTACGAATACGCACCATTGCACTCCTCGGTGGTGGCCATGCTCTACACCCGTGGTCGTGAGGACATGGCAGCCTATACCGCAGCGCGGCCTGCGGCGCAGCTACCGGGGCAGCGCTTTCTCTACTCCAGCGGCGATAGCAACCTGTTGGCAGCGGCCCTGCGCGGCATGCTCGATGCCGGGGAGTATGCCGACTACCCGTGGCAGGCGCTGTTCACGCCGCTGGGCATCAACAGCGCGGTGTGGGAACGCGATGGCGCGGGGAGCTATGTCGGGTCTTCGTACCTGTACCTCACTGCCCGTGACCTGGCGCGCATCGGCCTGCTGATGCAGCGCGACGGGCGCTGGCGCGAGCGCCAACTGGTGCCTGCGACATGGGTGGCGTTCAACCGCACGCCGTTTGCCCTGGCCGAGGCTGTACCCGGCGAGGCCAACCCAGGCGGCCACTGGTGGCTCAACACCGCGTCGCCAGGCGGGGCTCGTCCCTGGCCGCATGCGCCGGCTGACACCTACGCCGCGCTCGGTCATTGGGGCCAGGCGCTGTACGTGTTGCCGACGCAGAAGCTGGTGATCGTTCGCTATGCCGATGACCGAGGCGACAGTTACCAGCATGACCAACTGCTCGAACGGGTACTGGCGGCGCTGGCCGGGGAGGGCGCATGAGGCGGGTGCTGCTGGTGCTGCTGGTGCTGTTGGCGCTGCTTGGCGTGTCGTTGGGATGGAGCGGTTGGCAGGCACGTCAGGCGTTGGCGGACTTCCCGGGCATTCTTTCGGCCTACTCGGCCAAGGAGTACTGCTCATGCCGCTTCGTCATGGGGTTTGACCCGGCGTATTGCCGGGGGTACGTGAAGCAATGGCTGCCCCTTGGCCTGCTGGCGGAAAACAGTGCGCAGCGCCTGGTCACGGCCGAGGGCCTGGGCCGGCGTAACCAGGCCGCATGGCAGGGCGCACGCGTGGGCTGCCGCTTGCTGCCATGATGGCGGGCGGGTAAGGTTGCGGTCTTGTTTCACGAGATCTGTCATGTTCAAGTTGCCCCGCCTGCTGCCCGCCTTGTTGCTGGCTCTATGCCTGCCCGCCCACGCCAACTGGCACCTCGATGGCGAGTCATCGCGCCTGTCGTTCATTACCGGCAAGAACGGTGATACCGCCGAAGTCCATCGCTTCCTGGTGCTGCATGGCACGGTAGACCGCAAGGGCGCGGCCGGCCTGCGCATCGAGATGGACTCGGTGAGCAGCGGTATCCCCTTGCGCGACGAACGCATGCGCGACGGTCTGTTCGAGGTCGAGCGTTTTGCCGAGGCGACGGTGAAGGCGCAACTGGACCTGCGCCCGATCAACGACCTGGCCAGCGGTGCGCAAATCGAACTGCGCCTGCCGCTGACCGTTACCCTGCATGGCCAATCCCACCGCTACAACGCCTTGCTGCTGGCCACGCGGCTGGACGAGCGGCGCTTCCAGGTGGTGACCCTGGAGCCCCTGGTACTGCGCGCCGAGGATTTCGGCCTGATGCCGGGGCTGGAGAGCCTGCGCAAGTTTGCCGGGCTCAAGTCCATCAACCCATCGGTACCGGTCAATGCGGTGCTGATCTTCACCGCCCGCTGACATGCCGGGGCCGGTCTTCCCCTGGCGGGATGGCAACCAGTTCGAACTGCTGATCGACGGCCCCGAATTCTTCCCTCGCATGCTTGAGGCGATCACGCGCGCCGAGTTCCAGGTCGACCTCGAACTGTATCTGGTCGAGGCTGGCGCCTGCGCCGAAGCGGTCGTCGCAGCGCTGGAACACGCCGCCCGGCGCGGTGTGCGGGTGCGCTGCCTGTTCGATGACTATGGCTCGCTGGCCTTCAACAGTGCCCTGCGCCAGCGGCTGCTGGAAGCAGGCGTGTACCTGCGCTGGTACAACCGCCTGCGCTGGAAGCGTGGCTTGCGCAACCTGTATCGCGATCACCGCAAGCTGCTACTGGTGGACGAGCGCTGGGCAGTGGTGGGGGGCACGGGCGTCACCGACGAGTTCTGGACGCCGGCCAGCGCTACCAGCGAATGGCACGAGGTAATGGTGCAGATGCAGGGGCCGGTGGTCAGCGACTGGCAGTTGTTGTTCGACCGCCAATGGCACGCCAACAACCGGCGCACCGCCTGGCGCCCAGCTGAAGGTTTCGGCCTGCCGCGCCTGCCCAAGGTGCCTGCGCAGGGGCAAGGCATGGGCCGGGTAGCGTATGCCGACGCCCGTCAGCATCAGGACATCCTGCATTCGCTGGTGCGCGCGCTCAACAGCGGCAAGCAGCGGGTGTGGCTGGCGACGCCTTATTTCTTGCCGACCTGGAGTGTGCGCCGCTCGTTGCGCCGCGCGGCCAGCAAGGGCCTGGACGTGCGCCTGCTGCTGACCGGACCGCGCACCGATCACCCCTCGGTGCGCTATGCCGGGCATCGTTACTACCCGCGCCTGCTGCGCGCCGGGGTGAGGATTTTCGAGTACCAGCCGTGTTTTCTGCACTTGAAGATGGCCGTGGTGGACGACTGGGTGAGCGTTGGTTCGTGCAACTTCGACCACTGGAACCTGCGTTTCAACCTCGAGGCCAATGTCGAGGCCCTGGACCCGCCGCTGACCGCTGCCGTGGTGGCCAGTTTCGAGCGTGACTTCGCCTTGAGCGAAGAGGTCGACCTCGACCACTGGAACGCCAGGCCGCTGTGGCGACGGGTGAAGCAGCGGGTATGGGGTTGGCTCGACCGTCTGGTGGTCAACCTGCTCGACCGGCGTGACTGAGAGCGACTATCGTGCAGTGACTGTTCACAAGCAATGGAAGGAGTGGATGCGATGACGGCGAAGAAAATTCTCATGCTGGTTGGCGACTACGTCGAGGATTACGAAGCGATGGTGCCGTTCCAGGCCCTGAGCATGGTTGGTCATACGGTGCACGCTGTCTGCCCCGAGAAGCTTGCGGGCCAGACCGTGCGCACCGCGATCCATGATTTCGAGGGTGAGCAGACGTACAGCGAAAAGCCGGGGCACAACTTTGCCCTGAACTATGACTTTGTGCGGGTGCGTGCCGAAAGCTATGACGCCTTGCTGATCCCCGGTGGCCGTGCCCCGGAATACTTGCGCCTGGATGAGCGGGTGCTGGAGCTGGTCAAGGCGTTCGACCAGGCAGGCAAACCGATTGCGGCGGTGTGCCATGGCGCGCAGTTGCTGGCAGCGGCGGGTGTGCTGGAAGGGCGCGAATGCAGTGCCTACCCTGCCTGTGCGCCGGAGGTGCGTTTGGCGGGCGGGACGTTCATTGATATCGCGGTGGACCAGGCGCATGTGGAAGGCAACCTGGTGACCGCGCCGGCATGGCCTGCGCACCCGGCCTGGCTGGCGGCTTTCCTCAAGGTGCTGGGTACACGTATCGCCTGATCTACACGGCCGCTCCTACAAAAGCGTAAGCAGATTCAGCCGACCTGCTCGACCCAGTCATTGAGGTTGTAATAGTTGGTCACCCGGGCAATCTTGCCGCAGTGGATATAGAAGAACGCCCCCGCCGACAGCACATAGGTCTGCCCGTTGGCCGCGGGCAGGCCTTCGTCATCGGCGATGTACTCGCCATGCACGGTGAACTCCGCGGCTGCGCGGCTGCCGTCGGCATTCTGCATGACCACGATATCGGCCAGGCGCTCGCGGTAGCAGCGGTTCATCTTGTCCATGAACGCGGCAAACCTGGCCTTGCCCATCTGCCGCTCGCCCTGGTTGATGTCGTGGATCACATCTTCGTTCAGCAGTGCGAGAAAGCCGGGCATGTCACCGGCATTGAAGGCGGCGTAGTAGGCATTTACCAGTTCGGTAGCGGTCATGGAACAATTCCTGTCGTGTTGGGAAAAGGCGGTGCGTTGACTTGGATGATAGGGTTTCCCCTCAAGCCCGGCTTAGCCGAGCGCGTCATCCACATCGACAAAACGACCGCCAAGCATGGAAATCCGCCTGTTGCACGGCGCCGCTATCGCGCCTTACATCGATGACCTCGCTCGCCTGCGCTTGACCGTGTTCCGCGAGTTTCCCTACCTGTACGCCGGTACGCCGGAGTACGAGGCCGACTACTTATCTACCTATGCCCGCTCCGGGCGCAGCCTGGTGGTACTGGCGCTGGACGCCGGCCGGGTGGTGGGTGCCGCCACCAGCCTGCCGCTGGTGGACGTTGCCGCCGAGTTCCAGCAGCCGTTCCTGGCCCAGGGGCGTGACCCGGCCAGCGTGTACTACTTCGGTGAGTCGGTGGTGCTGCCGGAGTACCGTGGCCAAGGGCTGGGGGTGCGTTTTTTCATCGAGCGCGAGTCCTACGCCCACAAACTCGCCGAGTTCGATTATTGCGCCTTCTGTGCCGTGGAACGGCCGGGCGTGCACCCGCTGCGCCCGGCGCACTACAAGCCCTTGCAGGGGTTCTGGCGCAATCGTGGGTTCCTGCACGACCCCTCGTTGCGCACCCACTATGCCTGGCGCGACCTGGATGAACAGGAATCGTCTGAAAAGATCATGTCGTTCTGGCTCAAGGAACTGCCGATATGACCCGCCTCGCGGCCTGCCAGTATGCCATCGAGCTGCACAAGACCTGGGATGCCTACGTCGATCATCTGCAGGGTCTGTGCGCCGAAGCGGCCGAGGCCGGCGCTCAGCTGCTGCTGTTGCCGGAATACGCGGGCCTGGTACTCAGCGGGCTGTTACCTGTGCAGCAGCGGGGTGATTTGAAGGCTTCTATCGCCGGTATCCAGCCCTTGATCGAACCTTGGAAAGCGCTGTGCGAGCGCATTGCTCGCCGCTGGGGCATCTACCTGCAGCCCGGCAGCCTGCCGGTGCAGGACAGCGATGGCCGTTATCGCAACCGTGCCTGGCTGTTTGGCCCCGAGGGTGAACTGGGGCATCAGGACAAGCTGATGATGACGCGCTTCGAGCGGGAACAATGGGACATTGCCCCGGGCGATGGCCTGAAGGTGTTCGATACCCAGCTGGGGCGGCTGGGCATTCTGATCTGCTACGACAACGAATTCCCGATGCTGGCACGGCGCCTGGCAGAAGGGGGCGCCGACCTGATTCTGGCACCGAGCTGCACCGATACCGAAGCCGGTTACCACCGGGTGCGCATTGGTGCCCAGGCGCGGGCCCTGGAGAACCAGATTGCCGTGTTGCAGAGCCCCACGGTGGGGTTGGCCGCGTGGTCGCAGGCGCTGGATGAGAACATTGGGCGGGCCGGGTTGTTTGTGCCGCCGGACCATGGCATGCCGAAGGACGGAGTGGTGGCCCTGAGTACCGAGCTTGACCCGGCCGGCAGCCAGTGGCTGATCTGTGACGTGGACCTGGCGGCGGTGCGGCGGGTAAGGGAGCAGGGGCAGGTGTTTACCCGGCGCGACTGGCCAGAGCAGTTCGAGCGCAGCCTGTAAATGAAAACGCCCGGCAGATGCCGGGCGTTTTCGATCAGGCCGGAGGGTGAATCACTTCACTTCAACCGCCAGGCTTTCGGCGATCTTGCTCTGCCACAGCGCGGGGCCGGTGATGTGCACCGACTCACCGTTGCTGTCCACCGCGACAGTGACCGGCATGTCCTTCACTTCGAACTCGTAGATCGCTTCCATGCCCAGCTCGGCGAACGCCAGGACCTTGGACTTGCGGATCGCCTGAGCCACCAGGTAGGCGGCGCCGCCGACGGCCATCAGGTACACGGCCTTGTTGTCCTTGATCGCTTCGATAGCGGTCGGGCCACGCTCGGACTTGCCGATCATGCCCAGCAGGCCAGTCTGCTCGAGGATCTGGCGGGTGAACTTGTCCATGCGGGTAGCAGTGGTCGGGCCGGCTGGGCCTACCACTTCGTCACCGACCGGGTCGACCGGGCCGACGTAGTAGATGAAGCGGCCTTTCAGGTCGACCGGCAGTTCTTCGCCACGGTTGAGCATCTCGACCATGCGCTTGTGCGCGGCGTCGCGGCCGGTGAGCATCTTGCCGTTGAGCAGGATGGTCTCGCCTGGCTTCCAGCTGGCGACTTCTTCCGGGGTGATCGAGTCGAGGTCGACGCGACGGGCGCTTGGGCCGGCTTCCCAGACGATTTCCGGGTAGGCGTCCAGCGATGGCGCTTCCAGCTCGGCCGGGCCGCTGCCGTCGAGCACGAAGTGCGCGTGACGGGTGGCGGCGCAGTTCGGGATCATGCACACCGGCAGGGAGGCGGCGTGGGTCGGGTAGTCCATGATCTTGACGTCGAGCACGGTGGTCAGGCCGCCCAGGCCCTGGGCGCCGATGCCCAGCTGGTTGACCTTGTCGAACAGCTCCAGGCGGATCTCTTCGATGCGGTTCTGCGGGCCACGGGCTTTGAGTTCATGAATGTCGATGGACTCCATCAACACTTCCTTGGCCATGACCGCAGCTTTTTCGGCGGTGCCGCCGATGCCGATGCCGAGCATGCCAGGTGGGCACCAGCCGGCGCCCATGGTCGGGACGGTCTTCAGCACCCAGTCGACGATCGAGTCGGACGGGTTGAGCATGGCCATCTTCGACTTGTTTTCCGAGCCGCCGCCTTTGGCTGCGACATCGACTTCGACCTTGTCGCCAGGGACGATCGAGTAGTGGATGACGGCCGGGGTGTTGTCCTTGGTGTTCTTGCGGGCACCGGCCGGGTCGGCCAGGATCGAGGCGCGCAGGACGTTCTCAGGCAGGTTGTAGGCGCGACGCACACCTTCGTTGATCATGTCGTCGACGCTCAGGGTGGCGCCGTCCCAGCGCACGTCCATGCCCACACGCACGAACACGGTGACGATACCGGTGTCCTGGCAGATCGGGCGGTGGCCGGTGGCGCACATGCGCGAGTTGATCAGGATCTGGGCGATGGAGTCGCGCGCGGCAGGCGACTCTTCACGCAGGTAGGCCTCGTGCATCGCCTGGATGAAATCGACGGGGTGGTAGTACGAAATGAATTGCAGGGCGTCGGCGACGCTCTGAATCAGGTCGTCTTGCTTGATCACGGTCATGCAGCGCGCTCCTCTTAAAGACGGGAACATTCGTAAAGGCTTTCCGACACTGCACACCTGTGTGTCGAAACGCCTGGCAAGGCGTCGGCAGGTCAGGCCGACGTAAAAAGGCGCGGCAGTATAGCGCGCCTCACCGTGCGAAACACCTGCGCGTGGTCTGGACCATGGTCGGCAGTGCGGCGGGCATCCTTTTTGCTGCCGATAGCGGCTTGCCTTAGAGTGGCGATGTAGACCAAGGAAGTAATGACCATGCCTGAACTCTGTGTGGGCGAGCGCCGCTGGACGGTGCCCACCGGCAGTAACCTGCTCGATGCCTTGAACGAGGCAGGCTTGAATGTGCCCTACAGCTGCCGTGCGGGCAGTTGCCACGCCTGCCTGGTGCATTGCCTGGATGGGCAACCGGTGGATGCGCTGCCCGAGGCGTTGGCGCTGGACAAGCACGCACAGGGCTGGCGCCTGGCCTGCCAGTGCCGGGTGGTGGACGACCTGCGCGTGGCGGTGTACGACCCGCAGCTCGAAGGGGTGCCCGCAACGGTGTGTGAACTGGACTGGTTTGGCGATGTGTTGCGCTTGCGCCTGCGGCCGGAGCGGGCGCTGCGGTATCAGGCCGGCCAGCATCTGGTGCTGTGGAACGGTGCGGTCGCGCGACCGTATTCCTTGGCAAGCCTGCCGGGTGAAGACGCCTTGCTGGAGTTTCATGTCGATTGCCAGCGGCCAGGGGCTTTCTGTGACCAGGCCCGGGCCTTGCGGGTTGGCGATGAACTGCGTCTGGGCGAGCTGAGGGGCGGGGCGTTGCATTATGACCCGGACTGGCAGGACCGTGCGCTGTGGTTGCTGGCGGCCGGGACGGGGCTTGCGCCATTGTGGGGCATCTTGCGCGAGGCGCTGCGCCAGGGGCATCGGGGTGAGATCAGGGTGCTGCATGTGGCGCGTGAGCACGCCGGGCATTATCTGGCTGAGCCGTTGCTGGCAATGGACGGGGTGCGTGTCGAGCAGGTGCTGGCGGAGCAGTTGAATGAAGCGCTGGCGGCGTTGCGGCCGTCATCACGGCAGACCATCGCGCTGCTGTGTGGCTCGCCGGGGAGTGTCGAGCGGTTTGCGCGGCGGCTGTTTATTGCGGGGGTGCCGAGGAACCAGGTGTTTGCCGATGTGTTTGTCGAGCATGCCTGAGGAATGTTGCGCGCCTATGCCGACCCTTTCGCGGGGCAAGCCCGCTCCCACAGGGACCTGACTGCGCCTGAGTTCAGAAGGGTAACTGTGGGAGCGGGCTTGCCCCGCGAAGGGGCCGCAGAGCGGCCCCCCCAGGAAGGCTATCAGCCGACCAGCGGATCACCGACATGCAGGATCTTCATGCCGTTGGTGCCACCGATAGTGTGGTAGCTGTCGCCCTTGGTCAGGATCACCCAGTCACCCTGTTGCACCAGGCCACGCTTGAGCAGTTCGTCGACCGCCGCCTGGCTCACCTTGTCGGCCGGCAGCGAAGCCGGGTCGAAGGCGATCGGGTAGACACCACGGAACATCGAGGCGCGAGCCTGGGTAGCGCGGTGCGGCGACAGGGCGAAGATTGGCACGTGCGAACGCAGGCGCGACATGATCAGCGGGGTGTAGCCACTTTCGGTGAGGGCGATGATCGCCTTGACGCCCGGGAAGTGGTTGGCGGTGTACATGGCCGCCAGGGCGATGCTTTCGTCGCAACGCTCGAAGGTGGTGTGCAGGCGGTGGCTGGATTTCTGGTTGGTCGGGTGCTTTTCGGCACCTTGGCAAATCCGCGCCATGGCCTGTACGGCTTCGATCGGGTAGGAACCGGCAGCACTTTCGGCCGACAGCATCACCGCATCGGTGTTGTCGAGCACGGCGTTGGCCACGTCGGACACTTCAGCGCGGGTCGGCATCGGGTTCTGGATCATCGACTCCATCATCTGGGTCGCCACGATCACCGCCTTGTTGTTGCGGCGGGCGTGCTGGATGATCTTTTTCTGGATGCCGATCAGCTCGGCGTCGCCGATTTCCACACCCAGGTCGCCACGGGCAACCATCACTGCGTCGGAGGCGGCGATCAGCTTGTCGAGGGTCTCGTCGTCGGCAACGGCTTCGGCACGCTCGATCTTGGCCACCAGCCAGGCGCTGCCGCCGGACTCGTCACGCAGCTTGCGGGCATATTCCATGTCGCTGGCGTCACGCGGGAACGATACGGCCAGGTAGTCCAGGTCCATTTCCGCGGCCAGCTTGATGTCGGCCTTGTCTTTTTCGGTCAGGGCCGGCGCGGTCAGGCCGCCACCTTTGCGGTTGATGCCTTTGTGGTCCGACAGCGGGCCACCGATGATCACCACGCAGTGCAGTGCATCAGCGGTAGCGGTCTCGACGCGCATGACCACACGGCCATCGTCGAGCAGCAGTTCGTCACCAACGCCGCAGTCCTTGACCAGGTCGGGGTAGTCGATACCGACGATGTCCTGGTTGCCTTCGGTCAGCGGGTGGGCGGTGGAGAAGGTGAACGTGTCACCGATCTTCAATTCAATGCGCTTGTTGCTGAACTTGGCGATGCGGATCTTCGGACCTTGCAGGTCGCCCAGCAAAGCGACATGGCGGCCGTTCTTGGCGGCGATGTCACGGATCAGGCGGGCGCGCGCTTTGTGCTCGTCCGGGGTGCCGTGGGAGAAGTTCAGACGTGCCACGTCCAGGCCGGCAAGGATCAGTTGTTCGATCACTTCCGGCGAGTTGCTGGCGGGGCCAAGGGTGGCGACGATTTTGGTACGGCGGATGGTCATGCACAGACTCCTATAGTGAAGCGCAGCGAAAGGCTACTCCTGAATCGCGCTGTAGTCATTGTTCCGTTGCACTACCTGCGAGCGAGGCAGGGTGGCGTTTGAACGGTCAGGCCATCCTTGCAAAAGGGTGTGAAGATTTATCGGCAAAGGCCGATACACTGGCATCAAAGGAGACCCCCCATGCGAGCCCTGATCGTTTTAGCCTTGGCGGCCAGCGCCGTCGGCTGCACCCGCTGGTCCATGGACCACCACTTGAACAACGCCTACCGTGCCTATGACCGCGGCGATTGCCAGCGGGTCATGCTGGAGCTGTCGCAGGTTGACCGCACCAGCCGCGCGCGACCGTTCGTCCACCCGGAGGTGTCGCTGCTGCGCGGCCAGTGCCTGGAGCGCCAGAAGCTGTTCGTGGATGCAGCGCAGACCTACGAGTACCTGATCCAGCAGTACCCCGGCAACGAATACGCGTACCGCGCCCAGGCTCGCCTGCAAACACTGGAGCAGCTTGGCCATTACCGCGGTGCCGAAGCGGCCGTGGCCAACCCGGTGAAGGCCACCCCTTGGCGTTAATGCCAAGGTGTGATTTATTTCACGGGATTTACCGTGCGCGCTGCGCTAATCTGTAACTCAGTTGTTACAACAACCGCCAGTACCTCGCATTCCTGGCACCGGGTACGGACTGCACTTGTGATCATGTTCAACAAGCGGCATATCGAACGCCATCAGTTGCCCTGCGTTCTCAAGGTCTTCAACCGTTTTACCGATCAGGCGATCGGCCAGCTGGGTAATGCCTCCGAAGATGGGCTGATGCTGATCAGCCAACTGCCGGTACTGGTCGGGCCAGACTACGAACTGCAACTGCGCTTGCCGCTGGCCGGTGGCGGGTATCAGTTCATCAACCTCACCGCCAGTTGCCTGTGGTGCCGCGAAGACCAGACGCCCGGCAACTACGATTCCGGCTTCATGTTGCTGCAGGCGCCCCGCGAGTACGATGAATTCGTCCGCTCGTTGCGCGACTATTTCAGTTTCCGCCCCGCCAACGCATCCGCCTGACTCCCCCTGAGCCTTGGCGCGCGAGAATCGCGCTAGAATCGGGTCGACCTTGATACAGGACGACCCCGTGAGCTCCAGCATTTTCTGGCACGACTACGAAACCACTGGCATCAACCCGCGCTGCGACCGGCCACTGCAGGTGGCCGGTGTACGCACCGATTTCGACCTCAACGAGATCGAAGAACCGATCAGCCTCTTTTGCAACCCCTCCGACGACATCCTGCCGCACCCGGCCGCCTGCCTGGTAACCGGTATCACCCCGCAGCAACTGCAAGCCCAGGGGCTGTGCGAAGCCGAGTTCATGACCCGCGTGCACGAGCAACTGGCGCGCCCTGGCACCTGTGGTGCCGGCTACAACACCTTGCGTTTCGACGATGAGGTGACGCGTTACAGCCTGTACCGCAACTTTTTTGACCCTTACGCCCGTGAATGGCAGGGCGGCAACAGCCGCTGGGACCTGATCGACATCGTGCGCACGGCCTATGCACTGCGCCCTGAAGGCATCGAGTGGCCGCAGCAGGATGGCCGCACCAGCCTGCGCCTTGAACTGCTCAGCAAAGCCAATGGCATCGACCATGGCCATGCCCACGAAGCACTTTCCGACGTGCGGGCCACCATTGCCCTGGCGCGCTTGATTCGGCAAAAACAACCGAAGTTGTATGAGTGGCTGTTTCAGTTGCGCAGCAAACATAAAGTGATGGAGCAGATTCGTTTGTTGCAGCCACTGGTCCATATCTCTGGGCGATTTTCGGCGGCGCGTAATTACCTGGGGGTGGTCCTGCCGCTGGCGTGGCACCCGCGCAATCGCAATGCCCTGATTGTCTGCGACCTGCATCAGGAAACCCTACCGTTAATACGGGAAAGTGCCGAAGTTCTTCGCCAGCGCTTGTATACCCGGCATGAAGATCTGGCAGAAGGTGAATTACCCGTTCCGCTTAAATTGGTGCAAATCAACCGTTGCCCGGTGCTGGCACCGCTCTCGGTATTGCGCCCGGCCGATCAACAGCGCCTGGGTGTGGACTTGACGTTGTTACAATGGCGCGGCGAGCAATTGGCCAATCAACAGGCGGACTGGCAAGACAAGCTGGCGCACATTTATGGCAATGATGATTTCGCCCCGAGTGAAGACCCTGAACAACAGTTGTATGACGGTTTTCTAGGGGACCGCGACCGCCGTTTGTGCGAGCAAGTTCGCACGCTGGAACCTGCGCAGTTGGGCCAGGGGCACTGGATGTTCGATGACCCGCGCATGCCTGAACTGTTGTTCCGTTATCGGGCACGCAACTTCCCTGACACCTTGAATAGCGAAGAGCGCCAGCGCTGGTATGCATTCTGTCAGCACCGTCTGAGCGACCCCCAGTGGGGCGCGCCGAATACCCTGGGTGATTTCGAGCAGGCGCGCCAGCGTGCCTGGGAAAGCGCCGACGAGGCGGGCCGCCGGGTATTGGACGCCTGGCAGGAACACGCCAGTAAACTGAAGACACAATTTGCAATTGCGCGCTGAGTGGACAAACAAAAACGCCGGCATCGAGCCGGCGTTTTTGTTGCGTCAAGCAATGTGAGCGTGCGGACTATCAGTCCAGCAGGGTCGCCCAGCTTTCAACCACGTCACCACCCCACTTGGCTTTCCATTCTTTCAGGGTCTTGTGGTTGCCGCCTTTGGTTTCGATCACTTCACCATTGTGCGGGTTCTTGTATTGCTTGACCTTGCGCGCACGCTTAGTGGCGGTGACCTTGACCGCGCCACGTGGCGCCTTGCTCAGTTTCGACTCTGGGTCGAGCAGGGCAATCACATCACGCAGCGACTTGGAGTACTCGCCCATCAGCGTGCGCAGTTTGCCTTCGAACTCCAGCTCTTGCTTCAGCTTGTCATCCTGGGACAGGTTGGCCAGGCGGGCCTGAAGTTCCTTGATGGCTTCTTCGGTGGCGCGGTACTCGTTAATCAGGGACATGGAGTGTTCCTTTAATACGTGTTCAGAAATGTGTGGGCCAATAATAGACAGGCCATACTCGCAAGTAAACATGGAATTGGGCAATTAACTGTTAATTAAGCTGTGACAACATTTCTCCACGTGAACAAAAATTTACATAAGCCCCTGCATTTTGTCATGGCGATGCGCGGCGGCGTGCCGTGTGTGTGGGCAGGTGCGCACAAGACGCGCCGTGCAATCCATACTGCGTTTTTTCTGGCGGGCCGCTAGAATGAGCGCCTTTGCGAAGTTCTGGAGTCTCATTCATGCGCACCTATCGTCTGGTGATCGCCTGCCCCGACCGTGTTGGCATCGTGGCGAAAGTCAGTAATTTCCTGGCCTTGTACAATGGCTGGATCAACGAAGCCAGCCACCACTCCGATGAACAGAGTGGTTGGTTCTTCATGCGTCATGAAATCCGTGCCGAATCCCTGCCATTCGGTATCGAGGCATTCCGCGAGGCGTTTGCGCCGATCGCCGAAGAGTTCTCCATGACCTGGCGGGTGACCGACTCGGCGCAGAAAAAGCGCGTGGTGCTGATGGCCAGCCGCGAATCCCATTGCCTGGCCGATCTGCTGCACCGCTGGCACACCGACGAGCTGGATTGCGATATCCCGTGCGTGGTGTCCAACCACAATGACCTGCGCAGCATGGTCGAGTGGCACGGCATTCCGTTCTTCCATGTGCCGGTCGACCCCAAGGACAAGGCGCCAGCTTTCGCCGAAGTGTCGCGCCTGGTTCAGGAGCACGCTGCCGATGTGGTGGTGCTGGCCCGCTACATGCAAATCCTGCCACCGCAGCTATGCCAGGACTACGCTGAAAAAGTGATCAACATCCACCACAGCTTCCTGCCGTCGTTCGTCGGTGCCAAGCCCTACCATCAAGCGGCCCTGCGCGGCGTGAAGCTGATCGGTGCAACTTGCCACTACGTGACCGAAGAGCTGGATGCCGGCCCGATCATCGAACAGGACGTGGTCCGTGTCAGCCATGCCGACAGCATCGAAGACATGGTGCGCTTCGGCCGTGATGTCGAGAAGATGGTGCTGGCCCGCGGCCTGCGTTATCACTTGGAAGACCGCGTGCTGGTGCATGGCAACAAGACGGTGGTGTTCGACTGACAGCGACACGGGGCTGCGTAGCAGCCCCGGCAATCCCTGAGTGAAACGCCATGGCCGACCCCCGCGACAAAGCCACCGCCTCACCCCCGCCAACCCTCGGCGAGGGCTGCCTGGCCCGCTATGACCCCGAGGCCCTGGCCGACGCCGACGGCACCGACTTCCCCGGTGCTGCCGAGCTCTGGCGCCAGCTCAACCCGCCTGACGCCGCCAGCGTTCCAGCAACGGACGCGCCAGCAGGCAGACAAACACCGGCCCCCCCGCCAGCAGATAAAAGTAGTAAGTGACCGCACGCCAGATCACGATCGCCGCAGCCGCTGTCGAACTGCCCACCAAGGGCGTCAGCAGGCTTGCCGAGGTCAGCTCGGCAGCCCCCGCGCCGCCTGGCAGCAGGCTGAACTGACCAGCACTGAGCGAGAGCATCTGCACCAGAAAGCTGGGGATCCACGACAGTTCCACGCCCAAACCCTTGAGCACCAGGTACAGCACGCTGTAGCGCAGGCCCCAATGCACGCAGGTCAGCGTGAACACCAGCGCCAGGGTGCGTTTGGGCAGGCGCCAGGTCTGGGCCAGGGCGTCGATGAAGTGCAGCAGCTTGCGCGCCCAGCGGCGTTTACGGCATTCGGACATGCCCAGGCGGCGCAACAGGCGCCCATTGAAGCGCATCATGGCGCGCCGGTAGCGCAGCAGCCCCAGCACCACGACCAACGCCGAGCACAGCAGCAGCGCGCTGCCCAGCAACATGCTTTGCTGGCTGTGCCCCAGGCTGTGAAACAACGCATAGCCGGCAATCGCCAGCATCGCGCAGAAGAAGAACAGCAGGTCGTTCAGCTGGTCCATGGCGAACACCGCGCCGCTGCGCGCCGGGCCGATGCGGTCCCGCGCCAGCAGGGCCATCAGGGTCAGCGGGCCGCCGCTGCCGCCCGGGGTGGTGCAGATGGCGAACTCGGTGGCCATGACCACGCCGAGGCTGCGCAGGTACTTGAGCTGAGCACCTTGCTGGCCGAGCAGCAGGCGCAGGCGCAGGGCATTTATCACCCAGCACAGCAGGATCATGCCCAGCAGCGTCAGCAACAGGCCGGGGTCGAAGCGTTGAAGCCTGGGCAGCAATTCGCTACCGCCCAGCACTATCGGCACCAGCACGGCGCCCAGCAGTGCCAGGCCCAGCCAGCCCAGGCGGTTCATGCGCTGGCCTGGCCGTCCAGCCAGGCGGACTTGGTCAACGGCACACGGCCTTGTGCCAACAGTGCGCGCAAGGTGCGTAGCCAGTATTCGCGCGACGCCTTGTGGCGCATGTCCACCGGGTGCAGGCCCAGGCGCACGGTGCCGGCTTCACGCCAACGCCGGCATTGCCAGTCGCAAAGCATCTTCGATAGCCCTCGACGCCAAGCACTGCGGGCGCTCCAGACCAGCCCGGGGGCTTCGATGGCGGTGAAGTCCGGCAGGCGGTACAGGTGCTGCGGTGTGCTGGTATAGCGCAGCGGCAGCTGGCGCAATGCCTGGCGCGTGCCTTCGCTCATCAGCCAGGCCGGGGCGACGAAGCCGGCAACCGGCCAGCCTTGCCGGTCGAAAACTGCCAGCCCTTGCTCCAGGCGCTGCAGGGCCTGCTGCTGATCAAGCCCATAGAACTCGCCCTCGTGGGTATAGATGCGGCGCATGAAGAACGCGCCGGGGCTGCGCGGTGGCGTGCCGTCGTCGGCATGGTAGAAACCATGCAGCGCCAGCTCGTCACCCAGCGCCAGGCGCCGTTCGAGCAGGCGGCAGAAGGTTGGCGAGCGGTGCAGGGGGTTGCGGTGGTGAAAGTCCGGCACCACCAGCCAAGTCATGGGCACACCGCCCATCTCATCGATGGCCTGGACGAAGGGTTGGTAGTCGGGCCAGGTCTCGGGGGCGATGTCGTGCAGCACCAGCATCAGGCTGCGGGGGGCGCTGGCGCTATCAGCCATGGGCGCGCACCAGCGGTTGGTGGCCGAGCACCGCCTGGTAATGCTGCAGCAAGCCGGCCACCACGTTGTCCCATGAATAATGCTGCTCGACATGGCGGCGGGCCTGGCTGCCGAGCGTGCGCACGCCCTCTTCGAACACCTGGCGCACGGCCTGCGCCATGGCTGTGCCGTCGTTGGCCTGGCACAGCCGCCCGCACTGTTCGTTGACGATTTCGCCAAAGGCGCCGGCGCGCACCGCCACCACCGGCGTGGCGCTGGCCATGGCTTCGAGGATGACCAGGCCGAAGGTTTCCTGGTCGCCGGCATGCACCAGCAGGTCGGCACTGGCCATCAGCCTGGCGACCTCTTGCGGTGGGCAGAAGTGGTCGATCACGCTGACGTTATCCGGCACATTGACCGGCATGTTGGAGCCGACCAGCAGCAGGTGATAAGGGCGGCCAAGGCGCTGCATGCAGTCGAGCAGCACCGGCAGGTTCTTCTCCCGCGAGCCACGGCCGGCGTAGATCAACAGGCGGCTGGTGTCGGCAATCCCCAGTTCGGCGCGCAGGTGCGGGTCGCGGTGCTCGGGGTTGAAGGTGGCCAGGTCCACACCCAGGCGTTGCACGTGCACGTCACGGATGCCCAGGCGGCGCAGTTTGTCGGCCATCACCTGGCTGGGCGCCAGCACCCGGTCGAAGTTGCCGTACAGCTTGCTGACATAGGCCTCGACATTGGGCGTGAACCAGTTGCCCATGCGGTTGCTGACCAGCAGCGGCAAGTCGGAGTGGTAGAAACCGATCACCGGTACGTCGAGCTGGCGGCGTGCCTCCAGGGCAGCCCAGGCGGTCAGGTAAGGGTCGCCGACTTCGATCAGGTCGGGTTTGAGGTTACGCAGCACATTGCACCAGGGCGCCAGACGCACCGGGAAGCGGTAGCCGTTGCCGAAGGGCAGGGGCGGCGCGGGCACCTGGTAGATGCCATCGGCGTGTTGCGCGCTGGCGCCGGGGATCAACAGGCTGTGGCGCACGCCTTGCAGGGCATCGAGGCGGCGGTGTTTGGCATCAAGATAGGTACGCACGCCGCCGCTGGCGGGGGCGTAGAACATGGTGATGTCGGCGATGTGCACGATCAGCATCCCTCCGGGATCGTCTTCGGGTCTGTCATCCGGCCGTAATGGGCCGGCGATGACACGCCTAAAGGTTGACCTTTCAGAAGGATAGTTTGTTCGATCGAGGTTGGCTGGGGGTGAACCTGCTCCCATCAGGTTGCAGTGGGAGCGGGTTCACTCGCGAAGCAGGCGGGTCAGATGCGGAAGCTGCCAACCAGGTGTTTCAGGCGCGAAGCCTGTTGCTCCAGGTCCGAACAGGCGCGCAGGGTGGCCTGCAGGTTCTCCACGCCCTCCTGGTTGAGCATGTTGATCTCGTTGATGTCCATGTTGATCGCCTCGACCACGGCGGTCTGTTCTTCGGTGGCGGTGGCCACCGACTGGTTCATGCCGTCGATCTCGCCGATGCGCACGGTCACGCTGTCCAGGCGTTCGCCGGCCTGGTTGGCGATCTGCACGCTGTCCTGGCTATGGCGCTGGCTCTGGCCCATGGTGTCGACCGACTCGCGGGCACCAACCTGCAACTCTTCGATCATGGTCTGCACCTGCTGCGCCGACTCCTGGGTGCGGTGCGCGAGGTTGCGCACTTCGTCGGCGACCACGGCAAAGCCACGCCCCGCTTCACCGGCGCGGGCGGCTTCGATCGCCGCGTTCAAGGCCAGCAGGTTGGTCTGCTGGGAGATGCTGGTGATGACTTCGAGAATCTGGCCGATGTTGACGGTCTTGCTGTTGAGCGTCTCGATGTGCGCACTGGAGGTGACGATCAGGTCGGACAGCCGGTTCATCGCCGCAATGTTGCGTTCCACCACTTGCTGGCCTTCTTCGGCCAGCAAGCGGGCGGAGCTGGCATGTTGCGAAGCCTGGGCGGCGTTACCGGCGATTTCCTGGGCGGCGGCGCCCAGTTCGTTGATGGCGGCGGCGACGCTGTTGGTGCGGTTGGATTGCTCGTCGGAGTTGGTCATCGACGAGTTCGAGGCGCTGATCACGCGCAGGGCCACTTCATTGACCTGTTCGGTGGCCGACGACACTTCGCGGATCGAGCCGTGGATGCGCTCGACGAAGCGGTTGAAAGCGGTGCCCAGGATGCCGAACTCGTCGTGGTTGTGGATGCGCAGGCGTTTGGTCAGGTCACCTTCGCCTTCGGCGATGTCTTCCATGGCGCGGGTCATGGTCAGCAGCGGTTGCATCAGCACGCGAATCAGCAGGCCGAGCAGGCCGATGATGATGACCACCGCAACCAGCGTGGCGATCACCGCCGAGGTGCGGAAGGTGCTGAGCATGGAGAAGGCTTTGTCCTTGTCCACCGACAGGCCGATGTACCAGTTGGCCGACGGCAGGCCTTTGATCGGGGTGAAGGTCAGCAGGCGGGTCTGGCCCTGGGCCTGGACTTCTGTCAGCTCACCGGACAGCGTCGGTGTGTGCTGCGGGAACAGGTCCGACAGCGATTTCATCACCAGGTCCTTGTCCGGGTGAACCAGGATCTTGCCTTGGTCGTTGACCAGGAACGCGTAGCCCATGCCGCCGAAGTTCAGCGAGTTGATGATCTCGACCAGGCCATCGAGGGCCAGGTCGCCACCGACCACGCCCACGCTGTTGGAGACTTTGCTGAGGATGCCAATGACCATCTTGTTGGTGGTCATGTCGATGTACGGCTCGGTCAGGGTTGCACCGGAGGCGTTCATGCCGTCCTTGTACCAGGGGCGAGTACGTGGGTCGTAGCCGTCGGGCATCTTCGCGTCCGGGCGCACGCTGAAACCACCGTCGACCTTGCCCAGGTACACCGTGAGGAAGCTGGTGATCAGGGCATTTTGCCCCATCAGGGTTTCGGCGTCGTTGGGGGCCTGGGCAATGTTCTGTGCCAGGTTCTCTACCAGCTTGATACGGCCTTCGAACAGGTTGCGAATATTGGTCGAAGTGGACTCGCCCATTTCAGCCAGATAGTTCTCCAGGTCCTCCCTGATCGCATTACGCTGGAGATAATCGTTGTAGAGGGTGAAGAGGCTGAAGGCGAGCATCACGATCAGTGACGCGGCCACGAGAATCTTGTGGCTGAAACGAAGGCTTTTGTTCATGGTGTAATCGGTTCCGCTAAGGTTTTATCGGGCGTTCGCACGAATACATCTGCAAGACAGTGCAACATCCCGGGAAGTCCTAGTTGGGTTGTTACTGTGTTCTAGGCGAATATCACCCCGAGGTATCGGCCGATACGCGGCAAAGCTTGAGAAGAGGATGAAAGAAGATGTCAGATCCTTCGCAAATTGTTGTAGGAGCGGGCCTTGATGGCCAGCCTGTCCATCAAGCCATGCGCCTCGCCAACCGCCACGGCCTGGTCGCTGGGGCCACCGGCACCGGCAAGACCGTCACCTTGCAGCACCTTGCCGAAGTGTTCAGTGATGCCGGCGTGGCGGTGTTCGCGGCCGACGTCAAAGGCGACCTGTGTGGCCTGGGCGCGGCGGGCGCGGCGCAGGGCAAGGTGGCCGAGCGCATTGCCGGCATGCCGTGGTTGGGGCATGCACCGCAGGCTTACCCGGTGAGCTTGTGGGATATCGCCGGGGAGTCCGGCCACCCGTTGCGCACCACCCTCAGCGAAATGGGGCCGCTGCTGCTGGGCAACCTGCTTGAGCTGACCGACAGCCAGCAGGCGGCCTTGTATGCAGCGTTCAAGGTGGCGGACCGAGAAGGCTTGCTGTTGCTCGACCTCAAGGACCTCAAGGCGCTGCTTGCGCACCTGAAGGACAACCCGCAGATGCTGGGTGAAGACAGCGCGTTGATGACCAGCGCGTCCACCCAGGCCTTGCTGCGTCGCCTGGCGACCCTGGAACAGCAAGGCGCCGAGGCGCTGTTCGGTGAGCCTGCGTTGCAGCTCGAAGACTTGTTGCGCCCTGGCAGCGACGGCCGTGGGCGTATCCACTTGCTCGATGCCAGCCGGCTGGTGCATGAGGCACCGAAGGTGTATGCCACCTTCCTGCTGTGGCTGTTGGCGGAGTTGTTCGAACAGTTGCCCGAGCGCGGCGATGCCGACAAGCCGGTATTGGCGCTGTTCTTCGATGAAGCGCACTTGTTGTTCAATGGCACGTCCAAGGCGTTGCAGGACCGCCTGGAGCAGGTGGTCAGGCTGATTCGCTCCAAGGGCGTGGGCGTCTACTTCGTCACTCAGTCGCCGGGCGACCTGCCCGATGCGGTGCTGGCCCAGTTGGGCCTGCGTATCCAGCATGGGTTGCGTGCATTCACCGCCAAAGAGCAGAAGTCGCTGCGGGCCGTGGCCGATGGCTTTCGCCCCAACCCCGCGTTCGACAGCCTGGCGGTGCTGACCGAGCTGGGTATCGGTGAGGCCTTGGTGGGTACGCTGGAGGATAAGGGCACGCCCGCGATGGTGCAGCGGGTGCTGATCGCACCGCCGCAATCGCGCATTGGGCCACTGAGTGCCGCTGAGCGCAGTGCATTGATTGCTTCGTCGCCGCTGGTTGGGCGCTATGACAAGCCGGTTGACCGTGAGTCGGCCTACGAAATGCTCACCCAGCGCAAAGGCGAGCCTGTGGAGCCTGCACCCGTGCCTAAGGCCGATGAGGAGAGCTTTGCCGACAAGGCCGGTGACTTCTTGCAGAGTGCGGCAGGGCAGGCGATCAAGTCTGCGGTGCGCCAAGCGGCCAATCAGTTGGGGCGGCAGTTGGTGCGCGGGTTGATGGGGTCGTTGCTGGGTGGCAAGAAGCGCTAGTGAGGCGCATGAAAAAGGCGCCCGAAGGCGCCTTTTTCTACAGCGGTACCGCTCAGCCGATCGCCTTGGACGCCAGCCAGAACAGGCCAGCTGCCAAGCCCATCGAGGCTGGCAGGGTCAGTACCCAGGCCAGCAGGATGGTCTTCACGGTGCCGCCTTGCAGGCCGCTCTTGTTGGCGACCATGGTGCCGGCGACGCCGGATGACAACACATGGGTGGTCGATACCGGCAGGCTGAACACGTTGGCCATGCCGATGGCGCAGGCTGCGGTGATCTGCGCCGACATGCCTTGGGCATAGGTCATGCCCTGCTTGCCGATTTTCTCGCCAACCGTCAGTACCACGCGCTTCCAGCCGACCATGGTGCCCAGGCCCAGAGCCAGGGCAACGGCCACGATCACCCAGAACGGTGCATATTCAGTGGTGGCGGTGAGGTCTTTGCGCAGCTTCTCCAGGTCGGCCTTTTCACGGGCATCCAGGCCTGGCAGCTTGCCGACCTTTTTCGCTGTGTCATCCAGGCAGAGCAGGTAGCGGCGCACTTCAACGCGCTTGTCGGCTTCCAGGGTGTGGTAGTCGGTCACACCCTTGAGCGAAGCCTGCAGGGCCGCGATGGTCGGCTCGGTCTGCTGCGGGTTGCAGCTGAACTGCTCTGGCAGGTCGGTCGACTTGGCCTTGCCCAGTGCCAGGAACTCACCCAGGGTGGCGGCGTTGCGCTCGTAGAACTGGCTCATGTGCAAGGTGGCGTCGCGGGTGCGCTCGATCTGATAAGTGGTGCTGTTCAGGTCGAGTACGAACTTGGCCGGTACGATACCGATCAGCACCAGCATGATCAGGCCGATACCTTTCTGACCATCGTTGGAGCCGTGCACGAAGCTCACGCCCATGGCCGAAATCACCAGTACCAGGCGGTTCCAGAAGGGAGGGTGCTTCTTGTCGTCGAGCTTGCGACGCTGTTCGGGCGTCTTGTGCATCTTCGACAGCGGGCGCCACCATTTCAGGCCGAGCAGCACCAGCGCCGCGACGGCAAAGCCGGCCATTGGCGAGACCACCAGCGACATGGCGATGTCGATCGCCTTCTGCCAGTTGACGCCATCGCCCAGCGGGATGTCGTTGATCAGGGCATTGGCCAGGCCAACACCGAGGATCGAGCCGATCAGGGTGTGCGAGCTGGACGCAGGGATACCGAAGTACCAGGTGCCCAGGTTCCAGGTGATGGCCGCAGCCAGCAGCGAGAAGACCATGGCCAGGCCGTGTCCGGTGTTCACATTGATCAGCAGCTCTACCGGCAACAGGTGAACGATGGCATAGGCCACTCCGACACCACCGAGCAGAACGCCAAGGAAGTTGAACACGCCGGAGAAGAACACGGCGAGGTGCGGCGGCATGGCTTTGGTATAGATGACGGTAGCTACCGCGTTGGCGGTGTCATGAAAGCCATTGATGAACTCGAAGGCGAGTACGAAGGTCAAGGCGAGCAGCAGGCTCACCAACACCCAGGCATCCAGTCCGCTGAATAAATCGATCATGAAGGTTGTCTGGCGGTCATAGGGGGGCGCGATTATGCCAGAAAACCTTGGCAATCGATGCACCTGCGACAGACCGATGGCAGGTATCCAGGTGCGACCAGCAAGCGCAATACCGCGCTATCTGGCAAAGAACTGTCCGATAAAAAACGAGAAATATCACTAAAATCGGCAAATATCTGGAAAACGTGCGACGTGGCATTCATTCAAACGGTCGTATGAAATTTGTGTAATTCCATTTCATCTACGACCTCTGGGTAAAGATCGACCGCGCCCGGGCTTGCCGGGCGACGACGCGGATGGCGTGAACCTGGCGCTCAGGGCTTGTCGCTGCGCAGGTCCTTTTCCATTTTTTCCAGTTCCTGGTTGAACGCCTGGTCGCGCACGCTGGCACGCTTGCGCCACGGTTTGCGCTCCGGGTCCGGTTGAGCGGCGTACGTGGTGACTTCACCACCGTAAACATCCTTGTAACGTTCAGCCTGGCGCTCGAGCTCTGCGCGCAGTTCATCTTTCGTCACAGTAGTACCTGAGTAAGTTGAGTTAAGACTGTTGTTGTTTGCTGTACAGCGTACCCCTGTGCATACAAAGACGGCACATGGAAAGCTGCGGGGATGCCATACAGGGCCTGCACACACATGGGTTGAAGCGAAGTGCTGATTACAGCGGTGTGTTCCATTACCCCAGCATCGGGCATTCAACCAAATTGATTATAGCAACCGACCCTTCTTCGAACAGGGGTATTTATGCGGGCCTGACAATGCCGGTCGAAGTTGTCGGTTTCATTCGGCAATGTCTTACGACGTGCGTATAACTTTGAAGGGCGGCAAGGGCAAAAGTTCGTTGCCACGCACACGCGAGGAGGGGAAGTAAAAACGGCCTCGCACAGGGCGAGGCCGTTGCCTGGGACTTCTACGGTGGGTACCTGACCAGTCTCTCCAAAGAAGCCACAAGTGGCAGGAGAAAGGTATAAGCAAAAGTGTCAGCGGTCAATTGCGATTATCGGCCGTTCGTTCGATAATCGCACGAACCAGCGATTTTTTTGAGGTGAGCGATGAGCGACGAAACACCGGCCAACGAATCTGCCAACCCAGAGTCGGCACGCCCTGCCGCCCCCGCGCTGGCGCCGCCGATCGTGGCATCGCCGGCCAAGCGTATTCAGGCGTTTACCGGCGACCCGGACTTCATGACCTCGCTCGCCCGGGGGCTGGCGGTGATTCAGGCGTTCCAGGAGCGCAAGCGCCACCTGACCATCGCCCAGATCAGCCACCGCACCGAGATTCCTCGTGCGGCGGTACGCCGCTGCCTGCACACGCTGATCAAGCTGGGGTATGCGACGACCGACGGGCGCACCTATTCGCTGTTGCCCAAGGTGCTGACATTGGGCCATGCGTACCTTTCGTCGACGCCCTTGGCGATTTCCGCCCAGCCGTACCTGGACCGCATCAGTGACCAACTGCACGAGGCGGCCAACATGGCCACTCTTGAAGGCGACGACATCCTTTATATAGCCCGCTCGGCAACCGTGGAGCGGCTGATCTCGGTCGACCTGTCGGTAGGCGGGCGATTACCGGCGTATTGCACGTCGATGGGGCGTATCCTGCTGGCGGCGATGGATGACACCAGCCTGCGCGAGTACCTGGACCGGGCTGATCTCAAGGCGCGCACCAGCCGCACTTTGAATGATGCCGAATCGTTGTTTGCCTGCATCCAGCAAGTGCGTGCCCAGGGCTGGTGCGTAGTGGACCAGGAGCTGGAACAAGGGCTACGCTCCATTGCCGTGCCGATCTATGACGCGTCGGGGCAGGTGCTGGCAGCATTGAATGTCAGTACCCATGTCGGGCGGGTAACGCGTAGCGAGCTGGAACAGCGCTTCTTGCCGATCCTGTTGGCGGCCAGTCGGGATCTTTGCCACCAGTTGTTTGGTTGACGCGCGCAGGGGGCAACCCCCTGCATGCCCCATTATCGAACACGCCCGCCGTTTCCTGTTCGATAAACGCACAATGTCGCTCCCAGCGAATTGCGTCCGCCCCGTCTGCTGATTAATGTCTCTCGCAACGGTCGGCTGTGCCGACCGAACAAGAAAAACTCGAGAGGCACACACCATGACTGCTGTCCCATCGCTGCTGCGGCCGCACCCGCACGCAGTACTGTTGTATCCAGGCTGAAGCAGGCCACCATCATCCTATTACCCAACCCTGTACTTGCGCCCTGAGTGCAGTGGCATGGCTGTGCCCTAATTCTGGATAACAACAATGAACCAACCACACACCAACGTCGGCAGTTGCCTCGACGTTCAGTCGTTCATCAACGATCAGCCGCTGTCCCGCTATCAATGGCGGGTGGTGTTGCTGTGCTTTCTGATTGTCTTCCTCGATGGCCTGGATACGGCCGCCATGGGCTTCATCGCCCCGGCCCTGTCGCAGGAGTGGGGTATCGACCGCGCCAGCCTCGGCCCGGTCATGAGTGCCGCGTTGATCGGCATGGTGTTCGGTGCCTTGGGCTCTGGGCCGCTGGCCGACCGTTTCGGGCGCAAGGGCGTGCTGGTTGGCGCGGTGCTGGTGTTCGGCGGCTTCAGCCTGGCCTCAGCCTACGCGACCAATGTCGATCAGTTGCTGATCCTGCGCTTCTTGACCGGGCTCGGGCTGGGCGCGGGCATGCCCAATGCCACCACGCTGCTTTCCGAGTACACCCCTGAGCGCCTCAAGTCGCTGCTGGTGACCAGCATGTTCTGTGGTTTCAACCTGGGCATGGCTGGTGGTGGCTTCATTTCCGCGAAGATGATCCCGGCCTACGGTTGGCACAGCCTGCTGGTGATCGGTGGCGTGCTGCCGCTGCTGCTGGCGGTGGTGCTGATGGTCTGGCTGCCGGAGTCGGCGCGGTTCCTGGTGGTGCGTAACCGCGGCACGGACAAGGTGCGCAAGACCCTCGCGCCGATTGCGCCGCAGGTGGTGGCCCAGGCGGCCAGCTTCAGCGTGCCGGAGCAGAAGGCGGTGGCTGCGCGCAGCGTGTTTGCGGTGATCTTCTCCGGTACCTACGGGCTGGGCACCATGCTGTTGTGGCTGACCTATTTCATGGGCTTGGTGATTGTCTACCTGCTGACCAGCTGGCTGCCGACGCTGATGCGTGACAGTGGTGCCAGCATGGAAGAGGCGGCCTTCATCGGCGCGTTGTTCCAGTTCGGTGGCGTGCTGAGTGCGGTGGGCGTGGGCTGGGCCATGGACCGCTTCAACCCGCACAAGGTCATCGGCATTTTCTACCTGCTGGCCGGGGTATTCGCCTACGCCGTTGGGCAGAGCCTGGGCAACATCACCTTGCTCGCCACCTTGGTGCTGATCGCAGGCATGTGCGTCAACGGCGCCCAGTCGGCGATGCCGTCGTTGGCAGCACGCTTTTACCCAACCCAAGGGCGTGCCACGGGCGTCTCGTGGATGCTGGGCATCGGCCGCTTTGGCGCAATTCTCGGCGCCTGGAGTGGGGCGACGCTGCTGGGCCTGGGCTGGAACTTCGAGCAGGTGCTGACGGCATTGCTGGTGCCGGCTGCATTGGCAACGGTGGGGGTGATTGTGAAAGGGATGGTCAGCCACGCGGACGCGACCTGAGCAGCGCTGGAAAGTGGAGGGTCAGGGTGACAAATAGTTCGATAATCGCACGGATAGTCGATTATCGGATTGTCACCGACCTGCCAGCCTCCTTAATCTGAACTCACTGATGCACCCTGACCAGGAGTCTCCAAAATCATGCGTGACGTATTTATCTGTGATGCCATCCGCACCCCGATCGGGCGCTTCGGCGGCGCCCTGGCCGGCGTGCGCGCCGATGACCTGGCGGCTGTGCCGCTGAAGGCGCTGATCGAGCGCAACCCGTCGGTGCAGTGGGACCAAGTCGACGAAGTGTTCTTCGGTTGCGCCAACCAGGCTGGCGAAGATAACCGCAACGTGGCGCGCATGGCGCTGCTGTTGGCAGGCCTGCCCGAGAGCATCCCAGGCGTGACCCTCAACCGCCTGTGCGCATCGGGCATGGATGCCATCGGCACGGCGTTCCGCGCCATCGCCAGTGGCGAAATGGAGCTGGCCATCGCCGGTGGTGTCGAGTCGATGTCGCGTGCGCCTTTTGTCATGGGCAAGGCCGAGAGCGGTTACTCGCGCAACATGAAGCTTGAGGACACCACCATTGGCTGGCGCTTCATCAACCCGTTGATGAAAAGCCAGTATGGCGTGGACTCGATGCCGGAAACTGCCGACAACGTTGCCGACGATTACCAGGTCTCCCGCGCTGACCAGGATGCCTTTGCCGTGCGCAGCCAGCAGAAGGCCGCAGCGGCCCAGGCAGCTGGGTTCTTTGCCGAAGAGATCGTGCCGGTGCGCATTGCCCACAAGAAGGGCGAGACCGTGGTCGAGCGCGACGAGCACCTGCGCCCGGAAACCACCCTTGAAGCCTTGACCAAGCTCAAACCGGTCAATGGCCCGGACAAGACGGTCACCGCTGGCAACGCGTCGGGCGTCAACGATGGCGCGGCGGCGTTGATTCTGGCCTCGGCCGAGGCGGTAAAAAAACATGGCCTGACCCCACGCGCCCGGGTACTGGGCATGGCCAGCGCCGGTGTGGCGCCACGGGTGATGGGCATCGGCCCGGTACCGGCGGTGCGCAAGCTGACCGAGCGCCTGGGCGTGGCGGTGGCTGATTTCGATGTGATCGAGCTCAACGAGGCGTTTGCCAGCCAGGGCCTGGCGGTGCTGCGCGAGCTGGGTGTGGCGGACGATGCGCCGCAGGTGAACCCTAATGGCGGCGCGATTGCCCTAGGCCACCCGCTGGGCATGAGCGGTGCGCGTTTGGTGCTGACGGCGCTGCATCAGTTGGAGAAGAGTGGCGGACGTAAAGGCCTGGCCACCATGTGCGTGGGCGTGGGCCAAGGTTTGGCGCTGGCTATCGAACGAGTTTGACCACTACCGGCCTCTTCGTGGGGCAAGTCGGATCGCCGCACCGCTGCCCCCACGGCGGACCACGCATTCTCTGTGGGAGCGGCGGTGCAGCGATTCGATTTGCCCCGCGAAGAGGCCGGTACTGTAAGACACAAGGCCAATTGCCAGCCTGCGAGCGGAACGAGTGTGTTACTAGGTATGTCTAGACTTACCTAGGACCCTCCAGGAGTAAAACCACCATGACCTCAACCTATTACACCGGCGAAGAGCGCAGCAAGCGCATCTTCGCTATCGTCGGTGCCTCTTCGGGCAACCTGGTGGAATGGTTCGACTTCTACGTCTACGCCTTCTGCGCGATCTACTTCGCCCCGGCCTTCTTCCCCTCCGACGACCCCACCGTACAGTTGCTCAACACCGCCGGCGTGTTTGCCGCGGGCTTCCTGATGCGCCCCATCGGTGGCTGGATCTTCGGCCGCCTGGCCGACCGCCATGGCCGCAAGAACTCGCTGATGATCTCGGTGCTGATGATGTGCGCCGGGTCCTTGATGATCGCCTGCCTGCCCACCTACGCCAGCATTGGTACCTGGGCACCCGCGCTGCTGTTGCTCGCCCGCCTGATCCAGGGCCTTTCGGTGGGTGGCGAGTACGGCACCACCGCCACTTACATGAGCGAAGTGGCGCTGCGCGGCCAGCGCGGCTTCTTCGCCTCGTTCCAGTACGTGACCTTGATCGGCGGCCAGTTGCTGGCCGTGCTGGTGGTGGTGATCCTGCAGCAACTGCTGACAGAGGACGAGTTGCGTGCCTGGGGCTGGCGCATTCCGTTCGTGGTCGGCGCCGTGGCCGCACTGATCTCGCTGATGCTGCGCCGCTCGCTGCACGAAACCAGCAATGCCGAAACCCGCAATGACAAAGATGCCGGTTCGATCAGCGGGCTGTTCCGCAACCACACCGCAGCGTTCATCACCGTGCTGGGTTACACCGCGGGCGGGTCGCTGATTTTCTACACCTTCACCACCTACATGCAGAAGTACCTGGTCAATACGGCCGGCATGAACGCCAAGAACGCCAGCTACGTGATGACCGGCGCGCTGTTCCTGTTCATGATCCTGCAGCCGTTCTTCGGCATGTTGTCCGACCGGATTGGCCGGCGTAATTCCATGCTGCTGTTCGGCGCCTTGGGCACGCTGTTCACCGTGCCCCTGCTGATGGCGCTGAAGACCGTGACCAGCCCGTTCCTGGCCTTCGTGCTGATCAGCCTGGCCTTGTGTATCGTCAGTTTCTACACCTCGATCAGCGGCCTGGTAAAAGCGGAGATGTTCCCGCCGCAGGTGCGCGCGCTGGGTGTCGGCCTGGCCTATGCAGTGGCCAACGCGATGTTCGGGGGGTCAGCCGAATACGTGGCGCTGGGCCTGAAGACGCTGGGCATGGAAAACACCTTTTACTGGTACGTGACGGGCATGATGGCGATAGCCTTCCTGTTCAGCCTGCGCCTGCCGAAGCAGGCCGCGTACCTGCACCATGACGATTAAGGACCTGCAATGACGTACCGTGCGGACAACCAGCTGTTCGATGCCTACTTCACCGCGCCGGCCATGCGCGAGATCTTCTCCGACCGCGGCCGCCTGCAGGGCATGCTCGATTTCGAGGCTGCCCTGGCCCGCGCCGAAGCGGCCGCCGGGCTGGTGCCGCACAGCGCGGTGGCGGCCATCGAGGCCGCCTGCAAGGCCGAGCGCTACGACACCCGCGCCCTGGCGGATGCCATCGCCAGCGCTGGCAACTCGGCCATCCCACTGGTGAAGGCGCTGGGCAAGGTGATCGCCAGCGGCGTACCCGAGGCCGAGCGCTATGTGCACCTGGGCGCCACCAGCCAGGACGCCATGGACACCGGGCTGGTACTGCAACTGCGCGATGCCCTCGACCTCATCGAAGCGGACCTTGGCCAACTGGCCGAGACCTTGTCGCGCCAGGCCTTGCAGCATGCCGATACGCCCCTGGTGGGGCGCACCTGGCTGCAGCACGCCACGCCGGTCACCCTGGGCATGAAGCTGGCCAGTGTGCTGGGCGCGCTGACCCGCCATCGCCAACGCCTGCAGGAGCTGCGCCCGCGCCTGCTGTGCCTGCAGTTTGGCGGTGCTTCGGGCAGCCTGGCGGCATTGGGCAGCAAGGCCATGCCGGTAGCCGAGGGCTTGGCCGAGCAGCTCAAGCTGCACTTGCCTGAGCAGCCTTGGCACACCCAGCGCGACCGCCTGGTGGAATTTGCCTCGGTATTGGGCCTGATCGCCGGCAGCCTGGGCAAATTCGGCCGCGATATCAGCCTGCTGATGCAGACCGAGACGGGCGAGGTGTTCGAGCCTTCCGCGCCGGGCAAAGGTGGCTCGTCAACCATGCCGCACAAGCGCAACCCGGTGGGCGCCGCCGTGCTGATCGGTGCCGCCACCCGTGTGCCTGGCCTGGTGTCGACGCTGTTTGCCGCCATGCCTCAAGAACATGAACGCAGCCTCGGCCTGTGGCATGCCGAATGGGAAACCCTGCCGGATATCTGCTGCCTGGTGTCTGGCGCCCTGCGCCAGGCCCAGGTGATCGCCGAAGGCATGCAGGTGGACGCCGAGCGCATGCGCCGCAACCTCGACCTGACCCAGGGCCTGGTGCTGGCCGAAGCCGTCAGCATCGTCCTGGCCCAGCGCCTGGGCCGTGACCGCGCCCACCATCTGCTCGAGCAGTGCTGCCAGCGTGCCGTCGCCGAGCAGCGCCACCTGCGCGCGGTGCTTGGTGACGAGCCGCACGTCAGCGCCGAACTGTCGGCGGAAGAACTCGATCGTTTGCTCGACCCTGCCCATTACCTCGGCCAGGCCCGCGTCTGGGTGGCGCGCGCCGTGGCTGAACATCAACGTTTCACTGCCTGAAGGAGACTGCTGTGGCGCATTTGCAACTGGCCGATGGCGTACTGAACTATCAAATCGATGGCCCGGCGGATGCTCCGGTGCTGGTGTTGTCCAATTCCTTGGGTACCGATCTGGGTATGTGGGACACGCAGATTCCGCTGTGGAGCGAGCACTTGCGCGTGTTGCGTTATGACACCCGCGGCCATGGCGCCTCGCTGGTCACCGCAGGCCCTTACAGCATCGAGCAATTGGGCCGCGATGTGCTTGCCCTGCTCGATGGCCTGGACATCCAGAAAGCGCACTTCGTCGGGCTGTCGATGGGCGGCCTGATCGGCCAGTGGCTGGGGATCAACGCAGGCGAGCGCCTGCACAGCCTTACCCTGTGCAACACCGCGGCCAAGATCGGCAGTGACGAGGTCTGGAACCCGCGCATCGACACCGTGCTCAAGGGCGGCCAGCAGGCCATGTTTGCCCTGCGCGATGCCTCCATTGCGCGCTGGTTTACCCCAGGCTTCGCCCAGACGCAGCCCGAGCAGGCCCAGCGTATCTGCCAGATGCTGGCGCAGACCACGCCTGAGGGCTATGCAGCCAACTGCGCTGCGGTGCGCGACGCCGACTACCGCGAGCACGTGCAGCGTATCCAGGTGCCGACCTTGATCGTTGCCGGTACCGAAGACGTGGTGACCACCCCTGAGCATGGCCGCTTCATGCAGGCTGCCATCCAGGGCGCCGACTATGTCGACTTCCCGGCTGCGCACCTGTCCAACGTCGAGATTGGCGAGCGCTTCAGCCGCCGAGTGCTCGACTTCCTGCTGGCTCACTGAGGATAACGCCATGGATGAGAAACAACGCTACGACGCAGGCATGCAGGTGCGCCGCGCGGTGCTTGGCGATGCGCACGTGGACCGCAGCCTGGAGAAGCTCAACGACTTCAATGGCGAGTTCCAGGAGATGATCACCCGCCATGCCTGGGGTGATATCTGGACTCGCCCCGGCCTGCCGCGTCACACCCGCAGCCTGATCACCATCGCCATGCTGATCGGCATGAACCGCAACGACGAGCTCAAGCTGCACCTGCGGGCCGCTGCCAACAACGGCGTGACCCGTGACGAGATCAAGGAAGTGCTGATGCAGAGCGCGATCTACTGCGGCATCCCGGCGGCCAACGCCACCTTCCACCTGGCGGAATCGGTGTGGGATGAGCTGGGCGTCGAGTCGCGCTCTTAAGCCTCACGGGCTCTTGGTAGGAGCGGCCTTGCGTCGCGAAAGGGGCGCGCAGCGGCCCCGGATATGTGCGGCGACGCTGAAATCGAGGGGCCGCTGCGCAGCCCTTTCGCGACGCAAGGCCGCTCCTACGACGACCGCAGGGCCACTGGGCCGGCATTGGCCTCTACGGCTTGCTTGAGCGCTGGGCACAACCCCAGCATGAATGCCGCTTCCGCCACCACGAACAGGGGCCCGATGATCAGCCCGCTGATATCGTCGACGAACGCCGGCTTGCGGCCTTCGTAATAGTGGCCGACGAACTGGATGATCCAGCCCACCACGAACGCCCCCAGCCCCGCACCGAGCCACAGCCCGGTGCTTTGTACCGCCAGTACCTGGCCAAGCCACAGGCACAGACCCAGCAGCAGCCCCATGACCAGCCCGAAGCGCAGGTCCAGGCGCAGGTAGAACCACACCGAAACCGCCGCCGCGAGCAGGGCAGGGGATAGCCAGATACCGGCAACGTCCCAGCCTGGGCGCGACAGCAGGTTGGTCACGGCCAGCACGATCAGTGGGATGCCGACGAAATGAGTGGCGATGTTGCGTGGGTCGCGGTGGTAGTTGGCGTATTGGCTCAGGTGTTCGACGAGGTTTTTCATTGTTGTGCCTCCCTGTTTTGCCGGTACAGGCCCCCATATAGCTCAGGATAGCCCGCACGCACCATCTTCATCATTTCAGCGAATGGCGGCACTGCGCAGGGGCGCATCCAGCCCCACCAGCGTCTCGATCATGGCCCGCGCCGCCGGCGACAAGCGATAGCCGCTGCGGCTGACCACGCCACAGCGCACGCTGAGCACTTCCAGTGCCGGCGGCAGGTTGCGCCAGTGCAGGCGCACCAGGCGCCCGGCGGCCAGGTCTTCGGCAACGGCTTCCTCGCTGGCGGTGCCGATTGCATCACTGGCCTGCACCACGCTGCGCAACACCGCCAGGTGCTCGGTCTGCAGGTGTGGGGTGAAGTCGCTGCGCCCGCTCAGGTTGGCCAGGCGCTTGCGCACGCCAGGTGCAAGCAGGGCGCTGGCCAGCGGGTAGGTGAACAGGTCGTTGGTCGACAGGCTGTCCTTGGCCAGCAAGGGGTGGCCGGGGCGGCAGAAAAACAGGCCGGGCCGTGGCGACAGTGGCTCGGTATGGAAGTTGGGGTCGGCCTCGAAGGGGCGGATGTCGTCGACGAAAAACTCGATCTGCTCACGGCGCAGTGCCTGGCCAAGGCGTTCGGCATTGTCCACCAGCAACGCGGTGCGGATCCCCGGGTGGCTGTCGATGAAGTGGCGCA
Source organism: Pseudomonas sp. Irchel s3f19 (assembly GCF_900187555.1). NCBI lineage: Bacteria > Pseudomonadati > Pseudomonadota > Gammaproteobacteria > Pseudomonadales > Pseudomonadaceae > Pseudomonas > Pseudomonas sp. Irchel s3f19. The sequence continues at coordinate 254,232 of NZ_FYDW01000004.1, forward strand.
AGGCTTCGGGGACCAGGCGCACGGCCAGGGCCGGGCCGCTGCCAAAGTGCAACTCTCCGGCATCGAGCTTGGTCATCTGCAGCACTTCGTTGCTCAGTTGCGCGGCACCTTGTACCAGGCGGCGGGCGTGCTGCAGTACCACCAAGCCTTCAGGGGTGGGCGGCAGCGCTTTGCTGGCACGGTCGACCAAGGGGCAGCCGAAGGTTTGTTCCAGGCCCTGGATGGCGCGGCTGAAGGCAGGCTGGGTGATGCCCATGGCCTCGGCGGCGCGGACGAAACTGCGGTACTCGTTGAGTGCAATGAAATAGCGCAGTTGACGAAGGTCCATGGTGAGGCTCTAGGGCGGGGAACAGACGTCGATTTAAGCGGTTACCGCATATGTCGTCAAAGATGGTTTATTTCGTTAGTTATTCTTTTTTGTTATTTAAACCCTCGTCACGGGTTTGACTGCGACGAGGGTGGCCAGATCACAGCAGATTCAACGGGTAACTCACAATCAGTCGGTTCTCATCGAACGCATTGGTGCTGAAATCCCGGCGCATGGTGGAGTTGCGCCACTTCACCGACAGGTCCTTGAACGACCCCGACTGCACCACGTAGGCCAACTCGGTCTCCCGTGCCCATTCCTTGCCATCGTCGACGCCACCCGCCGTCACGTTGTCACCCTTGATATAGCGGTTCATCAAGGTCAGCCCCGGTACCCCGACGGTGGCGAAGTTGAAGTCATGGCGCACCTGCCAGGAACGCTCCTTGGCATTGTCGAAGCTGGCGTTGTAGCTGTCGTTGGCCAAGGTGCCGCCGCTGGTGCCGTTGACCCGCAGCCAGGCGTCATCGCCACTGACCTTTTGCAGGCCGACGTAGAAGGTATGGCCTTGGTAGCGTGCCGAAAGCAGTGCCGAGGCGGTGCGGTTATCCAGTTCCCCAGCGCGCTCGGCGCCGTCTTCCTTGCCGATGAAGTAGCCGAGGTTGGCGCCCAGGGTCCAGTCGCCCAGTGGCTGGCTGTGTACCAGGTTGAGGTACTGCTGGCGGTAGATGTCCTTGAGTTGGGCATCCCACAGCCCAATCATCGTGCGCTTGTCGTTGAAGGTGTATTCACCGCCGCCGAAGTTGAAGCGGTCCGAGGTGAAGGCTGCACGGCCATTGAGCGACATGTCTTCCATGCTGGCGTCGTTGCGTGGGCTGTTGCCGCGGAACTGGCCGGCGTACAGGGTCAGGCCGTCGATTTCCTTGGAGGTGAGCTGGCCGCCGCGGAAGGTCTGTGGCAGCGAGCGGCCATCGTCCGAACGCAGGATCGGCAGCACTGGCATCCATTCGCCGACCTTCAGTTCGGTCTGCGAGAGCTTGGCTTTCAGGGCCACGCCCAGGCGGCCGAAATCGTCTGCGGGACGGCCGTCATCGTGCACCGGCAACAGGTGGGTGTTGGTGGTGCCTCTGCCGCCATCGAGCTTGACCGAGTACATGCCCAACACATCCACGCCGAAACCCACGGTGCCCTGGGTGAAGCCGGAGCGGGCATCGAGGATGAAGCTCTGGGTCCATTCCTCGGCCTTGCTCTGGGGGTGGGCTGGGTCGACGAAGTTGCGGTTGATGTAGAAGTTGCGCAGGTTGAGGGTGGCCTTGGCGTCTTCCATGAAGCCGCCGTCCGCAGCAAACGCGGGGAGGGTGCAGGACATGGCCAACAGGCCGGGCAGCAGCTGGCGTGCGGTATGCGAAGTGCTCATCTGTCGTGGATCTCTTGTTTTTATGGGCGAGCCGTTGCGCTGCAGGATGCGGCCTGCAGGTGCGGGTCTTTGATGAACGTGGGCAACGTTGCGTGAGCGGATGGTGCGGGGAAGGGAAGGGGCGAGGCAATTCGTCGCAGACGGTATGGGGCGATAATCGAACGGAATGTTCCAGATGGTTAATTGTTTGCCTGCCCAGGCAAGCGACAACAAAAAGCCCACCGCGAGGGTGGGCTTGATGTTGCTACCAGGGCATTCAGCCTTTCGGTGTTGCCACCGAAGCCTGCTGATTGGCCTGCCCGGTCTGCTCGTACCAGCCGCCGCCGAGCGCCTTGTACAGGTTGACCTCGCTGGTCAGCTGCGACAGGCGATCACCGATCAGTGCCTGCTGGGCGCTGAACAGGTTACGTTGGGCGTCGAGGAAGGTCAGGTTGCTGTCGATACCGATACGGTAGCGACGCTCGGCCAGGCGGTAGTAGTCCTGGTTGGCCTGCACCAGGTCACGCTGGGCCTGCAACTGCTCTTCGAAGGTCTTGCGCGCCGCCAGGCCATCGGAGACTTCCTGGAAGGCGGTCTGGATGGTCTTCTCGTACTTGGCGACGTTGATGTCCTTCTGGATCTTCGAGTAGTCCAGGCTGGCCTTCAGGCTGCCGGCGTTGAAGATCGGCAGGTTGATCTGCGGCTGGAACAACCAGGTGCCCGAACCGCCTTTGAACAGGCCGTCCATGTCGGTACTCAAGGTGCCGGCGTTGGCGGTCAGGCTGATGCTCGGGAAGAACGCTGCACGGGCCGCGCCGATGTTGGCGTTGGCGGCCTTGAGCAGGTGCTCGGCTTCCTGGATGTCCGGGCGACGCTGAAGGATGTCCGACGGCAGGCCGGCCGGTACTTCGGCCAGCTGGTCGGCGTTCAGCTCCAGCGGCTGGGGCAGGTTGGCCGGTACGCCGGTACCCAGCAGCACAGTCAGGCTGTTGAGGTCCTGGGCAACCAGGCGCTGGTACTGCGAGTACTTGACCCGCGCGCCTTCCACGGCGGTGCGTGCCTGGCTGAGGTCGAGCGCCGAGGCGACACCGACTTCATTGCTGCGACGGGTCAGGTTGTAGCTTTCCTGGTAGGTCTTCAGGGTGTCTTCGGTCAGCTTGAACAACGCCTGATCCGCCTGCCAGGTGTAGTAGGCGTTGGCCACGCTGGCCACCAGGGCGATCTGCGTGGAGCGCCGTGCCTGTTCACTGGACAGGTAGGTTTCCAGCGCTTGCTCGCTAAGGCTGCGCACACGGCCGAAAAGGTCCAGCTCATAGGCACTGACGCCGAGAGTGGCCGAGTACTGGCTGGTGATACCGGCTTGGCCGGTCTGCGACATGTCTGCCGGTACCCGCTGGCGGCTGCCGCTGCCAGTGGCCGAAACCGCCGGGAACAGGTCGGCCCGCTGGATGCGGTACTGCGCGCGGTAGGCGTCGATGTTCAGCGCCGCGACACGCAGGTCGCGGTTGTTCACCAGCGAGGTCTGAATCAGCTGCTGCAGCGCCGGGTCGTGGAAGAACTGGCGCCAGCCCTGTTCGGCGGCAGCAACGTCTGCCGATTGGGTCGGCGAATACGCAGGGCCTTGCGGCCACTGCGCTGCCACCGGCGCTTCCGGGGTCTGGTAATCAGGGATCAGCGAGCAACCGCCAAGAATGAAAGCGGTTACCGCCAGGGACAACAAAGACTTGGTCATTGCCCAGCCTCATAACGTGGAGTTTCAGGGGTGTCGTCTTTTTTCGGCTCTTTGCTGCCAAACATCGACGACACTGCGACGAAGAATAGCGGTACCCAGAAGATTGCCAGCACGGTCGCACTGATCATGCCGCCGATCACGCCGGTGCCGATCGCATGCTGGCTGCCGGCGCCTGCGCCGCTGGCGATGGTCAACGGTACCACGCCGAGGATGAACGCCAGCGAGGTCATGATGATCGGGCGCAGACGCATGCGGCACGCCTCGATCGCAGCGTCGTACAGGCTGCGGCCCTGCTCGTGCAGCTCTTTGGCGAACTCGACGATCAGGATCGCGTTCTTCGCCGCCAGGCCGATGGTGGTCAACAGGCCGACCAGGAAGTACACGTCGTTGGACAAACCGCGCAGGCTGGCGGCGATCAGGGCACCGATGATACCCAGCGGTACCACCAGCACGACCGCGATCGGGATCGACCAGCTTTCGTACAACGCTGCCAGGCACAGGAACACGAACAGAATCGAGAGGGCGAACAGTGCCGGCATCTGCGAGCCGGAGAGTTTTTCCTCGTAGGACATGCCCGTCCAGGAGAAGCCGATACCGTCCGGCAGCTCGCCAGCGATGCGTTCCACTTCAGCCATGGCCTCACCGGTACTGTAGCCCGGCGCTGGCGCACCAAGGATTTCCATCGCCTCGACGCCGTTGTAACGGGACAGCTTCGGCGAGCCGTAGGTCCATTCGCCCTTGGCGAAGGAAGAGAACGGCACCATCTCGCCCTTACCGTTGCGTACGTACCACTTCTGCAGGTCTTCCGGGCTCATCCGGGCATTGGGTTCACCCTGGATGTACACCTTCTTGACCCGGCCACGGTCGATGAAGTCGTTGACGTAGCTGGCACCCAAGGCAATCGACAGGGTGTTGTTGATGTCGGCGATGGTCACGCCCAGGGCGCTGGCACGTTCGTCATCAATGGTCAGCTGGTACTGCGGTTCATCGTTCAGGCCGTTAGGGCGCACGGCACTGAGTATCTTGCTCTGTGCAGCCTTGGCCAGGAACTGGTTGCGTGCTTCCATGAGTTTTGCATGGCCGACGCCGCCGCGGTCCTGGAGGAACACGTCGAAGCCGGTGGCGTTACCCAGTTCGAGTACCGCAGGCGGGGCGAAGGCGAACACCATCGCATCGCGGAAGGTGAAGAAGTGCTGCTGCGCACGCTGGGCCAGGGCGAACACACTGTTCTCCTGGGAGCGCTCGCCCCACGGCTTGAGCATGATGAACGCCATGCCCGAGCTTTGGCCGCGGCCGGCAAAGTTGAAGCCGTTGACGGTGAACACCGACGAAACGGTATCGGCTTCGTCCTTGAGCAGGTACTCGCGCATCTGGTCGACCACCACTTGGGTGCGTTCGGCACTGGAGCCTGCCGGGGTCTGCACCTGGGCAAACAACACGCCTTGGTCTTCTTCAGGCAGGAACGCCGTCGGGATGCGGGTGAACAGCCAGATCATGCCAACCACGATCAGTGCGTAGCCCAGCAGGAAGGGCACCTTGTTGCGCAGGATGGTGCCCACGCTGCGCTCGTAGCCGTTTACGCTGCGGTCGAAGTTGCGGTTGAACCAGCCGAAGAAACCACCTTTGGCGGTGTGGTGCTCGCCCTTCTTCAGCGGCTTGAGCATGGTTGCGCACAGTGCCGGGGTGAAGATCAGTGCCACCAGCACCGACAGGCCCATGGCCGAGACGATGGTGATGGAGAACTGGCGGTAGATCACCCCAGTGGAACCGCCGAAGAAGGCCATGGGCAGCAGTACCGCCGACAGCACCAGGGCGATACCCACCAGGGCACCCTGGATCTGCTCCATGGAACGCTTGGTGGCTTCCTTGGGTGGCAAGCCCTCCTCGGACATCACCCGCTCGACGTTCTCCACCACGACGATGGCGTCGTCCACCAGCAAGCCGATGGCCAGGACCATGGCGAACATGGTCAGGGTGTTGATGCTGAAGCCCGCAGCGGCAAGGATGCCGAAGGTACCCAGCAACACCACCGGTACGGTCATGGTGGTGATGATGGTAGCGCGGAAGTTCTGCAGGAAAAGGTACATCACCAGGAACACCAGGACCACGGCTTCGATCAGGGTGTGGATCACCCCACTGATCGATTCGGTGACCACTGGCGTGGTGTCATACGGGAACACGGCCTTCACGCCCGGCGGGAAGAACGGCTCGAGGTCGCTGATGGTCTGGCGCAGCGCCTTGGCAGTGTCCAGGGCGTTGGCGCCGGTGGCCAGCTTGACCGCCAGGCCCGAAGCCGGTTTGCCGTTGAACTGGGCACTGACCGCGTAGTTCTCGCCGCCAAGGCCAACCTCGGCGACATCACCCAGGCGTACCTGGGAACCGTCGTTGTTGACCTTGAGCAGGATCTTTTCGAACTGCTCGGCGGTCTGCAGACGGGTCTTGCCGATGATGGTGGCGTTCAGCTGGGTACCCGGCAGGGCAGGCAAGCCGCCGAGCTGGCCGGACGATACCTGCACGTTCTGCGCAGCGACCGCAGTCTTCACGTCGACCGGGGTCAGCTGGAACTTGTTCAGCTTGGCCGGATCGAGCCAGATACGCATGGCGTACTGGGCACCGAACACCTGGAAGTCACCCACGCCGGCGGTCCGCGAAACCGGGTCCTGCATGTTCGAGACGATGTAGTTGGCCAAGTCGTCCTTGGTCATGCTGCCATCTTCGGACACCAGGCCGATCACCAACAGGAAGTTTTTCACTGCCTTGGTGACACGGATACCCTGTTGCTGCACTTCCTGCGGCAACAGCGGGGTGGCCAGGTTCAGCTTGTTCTGAACCTGAACCTGCGCGGTGTCGGCGTTGGTGCCTTGCTCGAAGGTAGCGGTGATGGTCATGCTGCCGTCGGAGTTACTTTCCGAAGACACATAACGCAGGTTGTCGATACCGTTGAGCTGCTGCTCGATGACCTGCACCACGGTGTCCTGCACCGTCTGCGCCGAGGCGCCCGGGTAGGTCACGGCGATGGCGATGGCCGGTGGCGCGATGCTTGGGTACTGGTTGATCGGCAACTTCAGGATCGACAGGGCCCCGACCAGCATGATCACCAAGGCGATCACCCAGGCGAAGATCGGGCGATCGATAAAGAACTTCGACATGGTTTACTCCGCTTTGGCGTCTGCTTTCGCCGCGTTGGCCTGATCAGGGCTGGCCGGCTTGTTGACGTTGGTGGCTTCGCTGACCTTGACCTCGACGCCCGGACGCACGTATTGCAGCCCTTCGGTGATCAGGCGATCGCCCGGGTTCAGGCCTTCCTCGATCAGCCAGTCACTGCCCAGGGTACGGCTGGCCTTGAGCTGGCGCAGTTCGACCTTGTTTTCCTGGTTGACTACCAGTGCGGTCGGCGCGCCCTTGAGGTCGCGGGTCACGCCCTGCTGTGGGGCCAGGATGGCGTTGGCGTTGACCCCGGCGCGCAGGCGGGCATGCACGAACATGCCTGGCAGCAGGGTGTGGTCTGGGTTCGGGAAGATCGCACGCAGGGTCACCGAGCCTGTGGTCTCGTCGACCGAGACTTCGGAGAACTCCAGGCGGCCTTGCTGCTTGAACAGGCTGCCGTCTTCGAGCACCAGTTGCACCGAGGCGGCGTTTTCGCCGGCCTTTTGCAACTGGCCGCTTTCCAGGTCACGGCGCAGCTTGAGCAGCTCGGCGGTGGACTGGGTGACGTCGACGTAGACCGGGTCGAGTTGCTGGATGGTGGCCATGGCGTTGGTCTGACCATTGCTCACCAGCGCGCCTTCGGTAAACGCGGAACGGCCGATACGGCCGCTGATCGGTGCCAGGACTTTGGTGTAGCGCAGGTCGATCTGGGCACTCTTAAGTGCAGCCTCTGCCTGCAATCGTTTGGCATTGGCGTCGTCGTATTCCTGCTTGGACACAGCCTGTTCATCGATCAGCTGCTTGTAGCGCTCGGCCAGCGAGCGGGTGGCCTGCAGGTTGGCCTGGGCATTGGCCAGGTTGGCCTCGTAGACGGCAGGGTCGATCTGGTACAGCTGCTGGCCTTCCTTGACGTCGCTGCCTTCCTTGAAGAGGCGCTTGAGAATGATGCCATTGACCTGTGGTCGCACTTCGGCAACCCGGTAGGCACTGGTGCGCCCCGGCAATTCCGAGGTCAGGGTGAAGGCTTGCGGCTGAATGGTCACGACGCCGACCTGAGGAGCCTGCGCGGCAGGCGCTGCTTCTTCTTTCTTGCAGCCACTGAGCAGAGTTGCCAGGGCGACGGCGGAAACCAGAGCGGTAACGGCTGGCTTGAATTGCATGAGGATCCTCGGGGCGCTGGAGCAGGAGACGCTCAAGAGTAATGGAAGAGTCTGATTCAGAAAAATGCTATCCGGTGGATAAATAGCTTGCTAAGGAATATACTTACATTCATGGTTGTTTGTAAATACCGCTGCGCAGTACTTGGTGACTGCCGCAGCCCTTGATTAGCCCATTCGGGAGACGCCCTGCAGAGGCGACCCCGGCGGTTTCCCCGAGCGCGCCGTGCGCTCGGGCCCAGATGAGGTTGTACTGCCATGGTCCGTAGAACCAAAGAAGAAGCCCAGGAAACCCGCGCCCAGATCATCGAGGCGGCGGAAAAGGCCTTCTACAAGCGCGGGGTTGCGCGAACCACCTTGGCCGACATCGCCGAACTGGCGGGCGTCACCCGAGGTGCGATCTACTGGCACTTCAACAACAAGGCCGAACTGGTGCAGGCGTTGCTCGACAGCCTGCATGAAGCCCATGACCACCTTGCACGCGCGAGCGAAAGCGAGGACGAACTGGACCCGCTGGGTTGCATGCGCAAGCTGCTGCTGCAAGTGTTCAACGAGCTGGTGCTCGATGCCCGAACCCGGCGTATCAATGAAATTCTGCATCACAAGTGCGAGTTCACCGATGACATGTGTGAAATTCGCCAGCAGCGCCAGAGCACGGTGCTGGATTGCCACAAGGGCATTGCCCTGGCGCTTGCCAATGCCGCGCGCCGGGGCCAGTTGCCTGTCGAGCTGGATGTCGAGCGCGCGGCGGTGGCCATGTTTGCCTATGTCGATGGCCTGATCGGGCGCTGGTTATTGCTGCCGGACAGTTTCGACCTGCTGCGTGATGTCGAAAAATGGGTCGACACCGGGCTGGATATGCTGCGCTTGAGCCCAGCGCTGCGCAAATGACACTTTGTTAAGGATTGTGAGGGAGTGTTGCCCCATTGTATTAACGGGGCATTAAAGGCGGGGTCGCTTGCGGCCCTGCTTTATTAGTGCCCGCGCAATTGCCGGTCCGGCAACGCCAGCGCCGCCACCAACCCCAGCAGTGCAACCACACCACTGCCCATCAACAAATGCTTGAACGTCTCCAGTAACCTTGCCTGGGTCAGTGGGTCGGCCTCGCCTGCCTTCAGGCTGCCCAGCAAGGGGTTGCCCAGCAGCTCGAACCCACCCTGGTGCAGCAACGCCAGCAGCAGGCTGGACATGCACGCCACCCCCATGGCCCCCCCAAGCGAGCGGAACAGGTTGGTGGTGCTGGTGGCCACGCCAATGTCCTTGCTGGCCACCGCGCTTTGCGTGCCCACCAGCGACGTCGGAAACTGCAGCCCGCAGGCAATGCCGGTCAGCAACATGAACACGGCGCTGAGCAGCGACGACTGCGGCGGTGTCATGGCCATGGCGAAGATGGCCACCGGCATCAGCAGCGCGCCGGTGAGTATCTGCGGTTTGTAGCGCCCGGTGAGGCTGGTCATGCGGCCGCCGGTGAAGGCCCCCATCGGCAGGCCCATGGCCAGTGGCAGCAGGTGCAATGCCGCGCTGTCGGCACCTGCACCGGTGATGCCCTGGTAGCGCAAGGGCATGAGCATGGTCAGGGAAATCGACTGGAAACTGGCAAAAAATATCACCCCCCAGCACAGCACGGCGACGCGGTTGCCGAACAGGTCGAGGGGCAGCAGCGGCTCCGGGCAGCGCCGTTCATGGCCAATGAAAAGCGCCAGGCCAAGCACCGCGCAGGCGAACAGCGCCAGTACGGATGGCGCTGCCCAGGCGTGGCCCTGGCCGACCAGGGTAATGCCCAGCAGCAGGCTACCCAGGCCAACAATCAGCAACACGGCGCCGAGGTAATCGACCTGGGCCTCGCGGCGCTTGACCGGCATGTCGCGCAGTGCCCGATGGATCGCCCACAACGCGACCATTCCCAGTGGCAGGTTGATCCAGAACACCCAGCGCCAGGACAGGTACTCGGTCAGCCAGCCGCCGAGCACCGGCCCGGCGACGCTGGCCACTGCGTACATGCTGCTGAAATAGCCTTGGTAACGGCCACGTTCGCGCGGTGGCACGAAGTCGCCGATGATCGCCTGGCTGACCGACACCATGCCCCCTGCACCGACCCCTTGCAGCACACGGGCCAGCACCAGTTGCTGCATGTCCTGGGCGAGGGCGCAGGCAATCGACGCCAGGGTGAACAGCGTGATGCCGGTAAGGATCATCCGCCGCCGGCCATACAGGTCACCCAGTTTGCCGTAGATCGGCACCGCCACCGTCATCGCTACCATGTACCCGGAGATCACCCAGGCCAGCAGGCCGACATCGTTGAATTGTGCGGAAATGGCCGGCAGCGAGACGGCGACAATGGTCTGGTCCAACGCGCCGAGGAAGATGGCCAGCATCAGAGCGGTGAGCACGTTGCGCAAGACGGTCGGGGGCAGGGCGGCAGTCACGAAATTACCTTAGGCATGGCAATGAGGCCGATGAAGTGTAACCTGACTTAGGTAGCTTCCTATGTACTATCTGCATCCCCTATGCAAGATCGGCATTGGCGCATTCGTCCAGTGAGGCATGGCCGCGTGATATCGTGGCTGGACCGCAGGGGCTGTGATCCGTGGCCTGCACCAGCTTGGTGCAGCTAATTGCCGCAGGGTTTTCGTGTCGCTGTATCCCATACCTTTTATTCCTCTGCCTGCATGTCGAGCATGACCGCCCGGTTGGCGACGGTTGGAACAGGTCAGGTAGACCCGATTCAGGGGTTGGTAGCAACCGTTCAATTTCACGTTATTGCGGAGTGATCATGCCCAGGGCTTCCCACCAAGATTTGCGTTTTGCCTTCCGCGACCTGCTCGCTTCAGGTTCCTGTTACCACACAGCGTCCGTGTTCGACCCGATGTCGGCGCGCATTGCCGCTGACCTGGGTTTCGAAGTCGGTATTCTTGGTGGTTCGGTGGCTTCGCTGCAGGTGCTGGCCGCACCGGATTTTGCCTTGATCACGCTCAGCGAGTTCGTCGAACAGGCCACACGCATTGGCCGTGTGGCGCAACTGCCGGTGCTGGCCGATGCCGACCACGGCTACGGCAACGCGCTGAATGTCATGCGCACGGTCATCGAACTGGAGCGTGCCGGCGTTGCGGCACTGACCATCGAAGATACGCTGCTGCCGGCCCAGTTCGGGCGCAAGTCCACCGATTTGATTCCAGTCGATGAAGGCGTCGGCAAGATTCGCGCGGCGCTTGAAGCACGGGTCGATTCGTCGCTGTCGATCATCGCCCGCACCAACGCCGGCGTGCTGAGCACCGAAGAAATCATCGTGCGCACCCAGAGCTATCAGAAAGCCGGTGCCGACGGGATCTGCATGGTGGGGGTGAAGGATTTCGAGCAGCTCGAGCAGATTGCCGAGCACCTGACCGTGCCGTTGATGCTGGTGACCTACGCCAACCCCAACCTGCGTGATGACGAACGCCTGGCACGCCTGGGCGTGCGCATCGTGGTCGATGGCCATGCGGCGTACTTTGCTGCCATCAAGGCCACCTACGACTGCCTGCGCCTGCAGCGCGGCCAGCAGAACAGGTCCGAGAACCTCAACGCCACCGAACTCTCGCACACCTACACCCAGCCCGAGGATTACATCCGCTGGGCCAAGGAATACATGAGCGTCGAGGAGTGACCGGCAGGGCGCCGTCAGCTCAACGGACGGCGCTCAAGGTTGCGCTTTGCGGCACGCAGTGCGCGTGCTGACAATTGGCTGCCGAGCTGGGTTGGTCGCGGAGCAGTTCGACCCGCCAGCAGGCTGAGCCGTAAAGCCCGGCAACGGCAAACAGCGCCATCACCACTGCGAACCTTCTTGTCTTGATGCCCATGGTGCTCACCTCCTGTTACCGCGCCAGGTGATACCGGTAAGCGTAGGCCAATTCGCGGCGCCATGGGCTTACATCAGGTGCTTGTCCCATTCCGGCTCGTCCCGGAACCGCTGTGCGAGAAAGTCCAGCATGCTGCGCAAGGTCGCCGGCATGTGCTTGCGCGAGGTATACACCGCATTCAGGTTGAGCTCGCGCGGCCGTGCCTCGGGCAGCAGGCGCACCAGTGCGCCCGAGCGCAGCGCAGCGGCAGCCTGGTAGGTTGGCAGCATGGCAATGCCCGCACCGGCCAGTGCCGCCTTTTGCAACGTCATGGCCTCATTGGCACTGATGTTGCCCTCGACCGGGACGGCAATGGCGTGGCCCTGCACCTCGAAATGCCAGAGGCTGTGGCCGAAGTAGGCATGGGTCAGGCAATTGTGCCCGCTCAGTTCCTCAACCCGCTGCGGCGTCCCATGTTCGCGCAGGTAGCCCGGTGCCGCGCACACCACCGAGCGGCACACGGTCAGGCGCCGGGCGATCAGGTTCGGGTCCAGGTCGTTGCTGGTGCGGATGGCCAGGTCGATGCGCTCATCCACCAAGTTGACCGTGCGATCGAGCATCTGCAGTTCAACCTTCACCCCGGGATAGCGCCGAACATACGCGGCCACGGCATCCACCAGTTGCGCTTGGCCGAATGACGTACTGACGCTGATGCGCAGCGCGCCGCGGGGCGCGTCGTCCGGTTGGCGTACGGCAACCTGCAGGTCGCCGGCAAGTTCCAGCAGTTGGCGGCAGCGGGGCAGTGTCTCCTGGCCAGCGGCGGTCAGGCTCAGCTTGCGCGTGGTGCGCTGCATCAGCCGCGCTCCGACCCACTCCTCGAGTTCTGCCAGGTAGCGTGAAACCACTGGCCGCGACAGCTGCAGGTGATCCGCTGCCGCAGACTGGCTGCCCAGGTCGACAACAGTGACAAAAACGCGCATGGCGTTGAGACGGTCCATGATTTGCCCGATTTTAGAAACAAACTATGTTCGAGCATCGCATTTTTTGTCATGGATTTGGCAACTAAGCTGTTGACCATTCTTCTACAGACGGACCGTTGCGATGTCGCTATTCACTCCCTTGCGTGGCCTGTTATTGGCCTGTGTTGCGTTGACCGGCCCGGCCCTGGCTGCCGAGCCGCTGCAGCTGGAGGTCTACAACCCTGGGCACGAGGCCATTTTCCCAGTCAGTTCGGTGATTGTCAGCGGCGCCCACGATGCCATCCTGGTCGACGCCCAGTTCGGCAAGGCGCAGGCTGAACAGGTGGTCGAGCGGTTGCGTGCCGGCGGCAAGCGGCTGACCACCATCTACATCAGCCATGGCGACCCGGACTACTACTTCGGCCTCGACACGCTGACCCAGGCGTTCCCCGCCGCCAAGGTGGTCGCCTCGGCGCCCACGGTTGCGCACATTCGCCAGACCATGGACGCAAAGCTGGCCTACTGGGGCCCGCAAATGGGCGCGGACAAACCGGCGCGGCTGGTCGTGCCACAGGTCCTGGCGGGCGATCGCCTGACCCTGGAAGGCCAGACGCTCGAGGTGGTCGGCCTGGACGGGCCGCAGCCTGATCGCAGTTTTGTCTGGATTCCGTCGATCAAGGCAGTCGTCGGCGGCGTGGTGGTTGCGGAGCATATCCACGTGTGGATGGCCGATACCCAGTCGGCCCAGTCGCATGCCGACTGGCTGGGCACGCTCAAGCACATCGAGCAGTTGGCGCCGCGCACCGTGGTGCCTGGGCATTACCTGGGCCAGAGCAGCCGTTCGCTCGCCGCTGTGCGCTTCACGGCCAATTATGTTGAGGCGTTCGATGCCGAAGCCGCCAAGGCGAAAGATGCCGCTACGTTGATCGCGGCGATGAAAAAACGCTACCCGGGCCTGGCTGACGAGAGCTCGCTGGAGCTCGGTGCCAAGGTCGCCAAGGGCGAGATGAAGTGGTAATTCCGTTCAATTGATGGAGTGTTTCCCATGAGCAAGATCGCAATCATTGGTGCCACCGGCCGAGCCGGCAGCCAGTTGCTGGAAGAAGCCCTGCGCCGTGGCCACAGTGTCGTGGCCATTGCCCGCGACCCGTCGCGGCTGCAGGGGCGTGATGGGGTGACGGTCAAGGCGCTGGACGTCAAGGACAGTGCGGCGCTACAAGCGGCTGTCGCCGGTGTGGACGCGGTGTTGAGCGCTGCGCACTTTGCAACTATCGACGCGCACGCGATCATCGAGCCGGTCAAGCGCGCCGGGGTCAGGCGCCTGCTGGTGGTGGGCGGGGCCGGCAGCCTGCTGCTGCCTTCCGGGCACAGGGTGATCGACAGCCCGGACTTCCCCGAGGCCTACAAAGCCGAGGCGAGTGCCGGCGTGCGCTTTCTCGAGGTGCTGCGCCAGGAGCAGAATCTGGACTGGACGTTCCTGTCGCCGTCGGCGGAGTTTGTCGAGGGCGAGCGGAGCGGGCACTACACGCTGGGCAAGGATCATCTGCTGATCGGTGCCGACGGCAAGAGCTGGATCACCTTTGCCGACTATGCGATTGCCATGCTCGATGAGCTGGAAAAGCCGGCGCATTCGCGGGCGCGGTTTACCGTCGGGTACTGAGCCGCAGCACGGCCTCGTGTAGGAGCGGCCTTGCGTCGCGAAAGGGTCGCGGAGCGGCCCCCTACGTTCTTACAGGCGCCCAAAAACCCAGGGCCGCTCCTACAAGGGATCGCGGTTGGCGCGCGCCTGCAGCCAGTCCATCAGCTCGACCAGGCCGGCGGGCAGGTGCTTGGCCTGGCTGACCAGGTAATAGCCTTTGCCGGTCGTCACCTTCAAGCCAAAAGGCATGCACAGCCGTCCGCCGTGCAGGTCATCGCCGATCAGCGACCAATCGCCAATGGCCACCCCGGTGCCCTGCGATGCCATGGCCATTGCCATGTCCAAGGTCTCGAAGTGCTGTTTCGGCCCTTGAGCAGCAAACGTCGCGCCAGCTGCCTGCAGCCATAGCCGCCAGTCGTGCTCGTCACGCGAGGGGTGCAGGAGCATGTGGCGCATCAGGTCGTCGATCTGCGCCAGCGGCAAGGCGCCTTCCAGCAGTGAAGGCGCGCAGACAGGTGTCAGCTGCTCGTCGAACAATTTGCGAACCTGCAGGCCATGGTTCGGCAGGCTGCCGTACACCACCGCCGCATCGAAGCCTTCGCGGCGGAAGTCCACGCCATGCTGCACCGTGGTGGTCAGCTCTACCGGTACGTCGGGGCGCAGCGCCTGCCATTCCATCAGGCGTGGCAGCAGCCAACGCATGACGCAGGTCGGCGCCTTGAGCTGCAAGGTGGCGCGATGCCCACCCACTTCACGCACGCCTTGTTCGACCAGCGCAAACACCTGCTGCACCCGCGGCAACCAGTCCTGGCCTTCACGCGTCAGGCTCAGGCCGCGGGCCTGGCGCTGGAACAGGGCGTAACCGAGGTGCGCTTCTAGTGCGCCGATCTGCCGGCTGACGGCGCCTTGAGTGATGTGCAACTGCTGCCCCGCACGGGTGAAGTTGCAGTGCTGGGCTGTGACCAGGAAGGTGTACAGGGCGGGCAGGGGCGGTAGCCGTTTCATTGCATTAAGCCATGACGTGGAGACATGGCTAGTATGTGTTTTTTTGCATTGTGGCGATAGCGTTGGCTTGGGTCCAATACGGGCAGATTCCAACAAGACTCAAGGTAAAAACACATGGCAACCTGCGGCGAAGTACTGGTCAAACTCCTTGAAGGCTATGGTGTGGACCATGTCTTCGGCATTCCAGGCGTGCATACCGTCGAGCTCTATCGCGGCCTGGCGGCTTCTTCCATTCGTCATATCACCCCGCGCCACGAGCAAGGCGCCGGGTTCATGGCCGACGGATATGCCCGGACCCGGGGCAAACCAGGGGTGTGCTTCATCATCACCGGCCCTGGGATGACCAACATCACCACCGCCATGGGCCAGGCCTATGCCGATTCGATCCCGATGCTGGTGATTTCCAGCGTGCAATCGCGCGATCAACTGGGCGGCGGCCGCGGCAAGCTGCACGAGTTGCCGAACCAGGCTGCATTGGTGTCGGGCGTGGCAGCCTTCTCGCAGACCCTGATGAGCGCCAACGACCTGCCACAGGTACTGGCCCGCGCCTTTGCCGTGTTCGAGGGCGCCCGCCCGCGCCCTGTGCATATCGAGATCCCACTGGACGTGCTGGTCGAGCCAGCCGATCACTTGCTGCCAGGCCGCCCGGTGCGCAGCAGCCGCGCAGGTGCCGCCCCCCAGGCCGTAGCGTTGATGGCCGAGCGCCTGGCCAAGGCCAAGCGCCCGCTGATTCTGGCGGGTGGTGGTGCGTTGAGCGCTGGCGCCCCCTTGGCCCGCCTGGCAGAGCTGCTGCAGGCACCGGTAGCATTGACGATCAATGCCAAGGGGTTGCTGGCGTCCGATCACCCGTTGCAAATCGGCTCCACCCAGTCGCTGCCGGCCACGCGGGCGCTGGTGGCCGAAGCGGACGTGGTGCTGGCCATCGGTACCGAACTTGCCGAAACCGACTATGACGTGACCTTCAAGGGCGGCTTCGAGATCCCGGGCAGTCTGCTGCGGATCGACATCGACCCGGACCAGACAGTGCGCAACTACCTGCCCGAGCTGGCGTTGGTCGCCGATGCCGAACTGGCCGCCGAGGCGCTGTGCGCGGCCTTGCAGGGGCAGCCGCTGCCAGCGCGTGACGGTGGCTGGGGGCAGCCGCGCGTGCAGCAGCTGCGCCAGGCCCTGGCGAGCGGCTGGGACCAGCCGACCCTGAGCCAGACCCGCCTGCTGAGCAGTATCCTCGAGCGCCTGCCCAACGCCATTCTGGTCGGCGATTCGACCCAGCCGGTGTACTCCGGCAACCTCACGCTGGACATGGACCAGCCGCGCCGTTGGTTCAATGCCTCGACCGGTTACGGCACACTGGGCTATGCATTGCCAGCGGCGATGGGCGCCTGGCTGGGCAGCGCCGCGCAAATCGCCGAGCGTGCGCCGTCGGTTTGCCTGATCGGCGATGGTGGCTTGCAGTTCACCCTGCCGGAGCTGGCCAGTGCGGTGGAGGCCCAGGTACCGCTGATCGTGCTGTTGTGGAACAACCAAGGGTACGAGGAAATCAAGAAGTACATGGTCAATCGCGACATCGAACCGGTCGGCGTGGATATCCATACCCCAGACTTCATCGGCGTGGCACGGGCCTTGGGCGCCGAAGCGGAGCATGTGGTTGATGTCGCGCAGTTGCAGGCGGCGTTGGGGCGTGCGGTGGAGCGCAAGGGGCCGACCTTGATTCAGGTTGACCAGAATCAGTGGCAGGCGGCGGTGGTCGCGTAAAAAGCTGCCGGCCTGTACCGACCCCTTCGCCGGTACAGGCCGTGCACAACTTACCCGGCCGGGGCCCGCAACCGTGCCACATCGCGAATCGGCGGCGCGCCGTACAGCCTGCTGTATTCGCGGCTGAACTGCGACGGGCTTTCATACCCGACCCGATAGCCCGCCACTGCGGCTTCAAGCCCGTCATTGAGCATCAACCGCCGTGCCTCTTGCAGGCGCAATTGCTTTTGGTACTGCAGTGGGCTCATGGACGTCACGGCCTTGAACCGATGGTGCAAGGTCGAGGTGCTGAGGTTGACCTCCCGGGCCAGGTCCTCGATGCGCAACGGCTGCTGGAAGTTCTGGTTGAGCCAGGTAATGGCCTGGCAGACTCGGTGGGTCTGGCTGTTGGCCAAGGCGATCTCATACAGCCGATAGCCCTGCGGGCCACGCAGCAGGCGGTAGAGAATTTCTCGGCGGAACAGCGGCGCCAGCATGGCAATGTCCCGTGGCGAATCCAGCAGGCGGATCAGCCGCAGCAGCGCGTCAAGCAACTGTGCGTCGGTCCTCTCCACATACAGCCCACGGCCGGACGGCAGGTTGGGCACCAACATCGGCCCACTTTCGGCGATCAGTTGGCTGATTTCGGCTGGGTCAAGATCCAGTCGCAAGCCCAGGCTGGGGTTTTCGGGGCTGGCATCGAGTTTGGCCGCGCTGATCGGCAAGGTCACCGACACCACCATGTAGTGCAGCGGGTCATAGGCGTACTGCTCGTCACCGAGGAACAGGCTTTTGCTGCCCTGTGCCAGGATGCACAACGCCGGCAACGCCAAGGTAGGCATGGCGCGGATGTTTTCCGTGTAGCGCACCAGATACAGGTCGTCGATGGCCGACACCGTGCCTTGGGGCTCGCCGGCATGGCGGCGGATCAGCTCGGCCAGCTCCTGGCGTTGCACTTCCAGGGACGGCTCGATGGGCGTGGCGGTGGTCATGATGGTTTCCTCTACTGACTGACGCAGCATAGGTTTGGGCAATGGCGGGCGCTAGTCGAAAGCTGCACGGCGATTGCCTGATCCTGCCGTGCTGCAGGATCAGGCAATCGCCGTGCAGTAATAGCCTAACGCGTCGCGCGCGCCAGCCTCTAACCTTGGCAGCCTGGTTTTTCGTCCGCCTGCTTCAAGGAGATCGTGCAATGACCCAACGACAACCGGTCACCCACTTGGCTTTCATTCGTGCCAGCAGCGGACGTTCGGCAGAGCTGGGCGCGCGCCTGCGCGATCTGCTCGAGCCTTCTTTGCGTACACCGGGTTGCCTTAGCTTCACGGTCCAGCGCTCGCAGGCCGACGCCGACCTTTGGCTGCTCAGCGGCAGCTGGCGCGACCAGCAGGCGATGAGCGGCTACTTCGCGTCACCGACCCTGGAGGTGTTCGGTGAGCTGGTGCAGGCTCAGGTGGTCAGCAGCCTGGATTTGCATACCTTCGATTGATCGCTGGTGTGTGCAGGTTAGAATGCCGCCCTCGATCAATGGCGCGGAGCGCAGCATGGCACGTAGAGAATTCCCGCAGTTCGAAGCGGTTTCGGCGATGGTCCCGGTGGAAGGGGGTGGCTACAACGCGGCCATTGCGGTGAAAGCGCTTGGCATGGGCGGCGCCCCGCGCTTTCACAAGGTACTGGACGGCCAGGTGTTCAAGGGCGCCATGGCGGCCGACGAGGCCGCCTGCGCCGAACTCGAACGCCTGCAGGGCGTCAGTGATGAGGGCGAGCTGATCTGGTGATCAGTTGCCCGCCTGCGGCCTGGCCATCTTGAACAGGTTGCCCAGTTCGAAGTAATCCGCCGGGCCGCCACCACGCAAGATCGGCTCGGCGGCAGCGGTATCGTAGATGCCGTCCTTGAGCAGGTGCTCGGCAATGTGCACCGCCACCACTTCACCCAGGATCAGCCAGCTGGGCACCAGCGCCTGGTCCGCCCGCTGCAGCTGGACGATCTGGCTGACCTTGCACTCGAACGCCACCGGCGTTTCGCCTACGCGGGGCACCTGCACCACACGCGACGGTGCTGGCGTCAGGCCGCTCAACGCGAACTCATCGATGTCTGCCGCTACCGCCGCACAGCTCTGGTTCATCGCCTCGGCCAAAGGCCGGGTCGCCAGGTTCCAGACAAACTCGCCGGTCTGCTCGATGTTGTTCAGGCTGTCTTTGCGCCCGACACTACAGAAACCGATGATCGGCGGGATGTAGTTGAAGGCGTTGAAAAAACTGTAGGGCGCCAGGTTCAGGCGGCCTTCGCGGTCGTGGGACGAGATCCAGCCAATGGGGCGGGGGCCGACGATGGCGTTGAAGGGGTCGTGGGGCAGGCCGTGGCCTTTGGCAGGTTCGTAGTAATACATCGGTGCTGGGCTTGCTTGCCCTACCTCTTGGGGACGAAGGCTTCTAGTGTGCCAAGCCTGTGCCCGCCTGAAAATGATCAAGCCCGGCCGAAGCCGGGCTGGGTACGCGCATCAGGGGTCAGCTGATGCGGTGAGCGTTGGTGCGATCGAAGCCGTCTTCGGCGAAGCGCTGGCCGCCGGTGCGGTCGAAGCCATCTTCAGCGAAGCGTTGGGCGCCAGTGCGGTCGTAGCCGTCCTCGGCGAAGCGTTGGCCGCCGGTGCGGTCGAAGCCGTCTTCGGTGAAGCGTTGGCCGCCGGTGCGGTCAAAACCGTCTTCGGCGTAAGTGGCGGCTTGGGTTTGCACCGCTGCGAAGGTATGGGCATTGGTACGATCGAAGCCGTCTTCGGCGAAGGCGCCAGCAGCGAAAACCGAAAGGGCCAGGGTGAGGATCAGTTTGTTTTTCATGGTCGTTGCTCCAGGGGGGCGAGGGGTTGTTGTTTCTATGGGTTTAATCCTACGCTTATAAAATTGATTAAAAAGCGCAAAAAATAGCGTCTAAATATCGTTTTAATCGATTGGTTAGCCCATGCTGACGGTGAATCAGGCGGTGGGCCTGAGGTGTATTGTCTGGGCGCGGATCATCGCTTCGTCAGCCCTTGCAGAATGACGGCGTGAAATTAATGGGGCGTTAAGATCGAAAATCAGTCTTTATGGCCACCTATTACCAGCGGCGTGAACCCCGTCAGGCGCTTGGGATGTCCTGAGTATTGATGCGATAACGTGTGCTGCGCCCTCCACCTGGCAGGCGGGTCAGGCAAGCCTTGTCGAGCAGGTCGGTGAGGTGACGGGTTGCGGTGGCCTTGGAGACTTTCGCCACGGCCTGGTACTGCGCGGCATTGATACCGTCTTCGAAGCCGCGTGGGCCTCCGTCGAGCAGCCTGTTAAGTACCTTGACCTGTTCGGGCAACAGGCCGTCCGCGCGGTGTGTTTGCCAGAACCTGGCTTTGCTGAGTATCCGGTCGATATTCAGCAAAGCCTGTTCGAGACTGCGTAGCAGGGTTTCGAGAAACCAGGTCAGCCAGCGGGTGATATCAAGGTCGCCTTTCTGACTGCTCTCCAATATCTGGTAATAGCCAGTCCGGTCTTCGAGGATGCTTGCAGACATGGCATAGAAACTAATCGCCTGCCGCTCTGCCTGAGCCAGCGCCAAGTCGGTGATGGCCCGGGTCAGGCGGCCATTGCCATCGTCGAAAGGGTGCAGCGTGACGAACCAGAAATGCGCGATGCCTGCACGTAACAGCGGGTCCAGGTTGGTTGCTTGGCGGCTGCTGGCAAACCAGTCGAGAAAAGCATCGACCTGTCCTTCCAGGCTATCACGGGGCGGTGCCTGGAAATGTACCGTGGGCTTGTCGAGGCGTCCTGAAATCACCTGCATCGGTGCCTCGGCACGCAGCTGGCCCACCCGTATCGCTTTGCTCAGGCTTTCTTCCACCGCAGGGAACAACCAGTGATGCCAGGTGAACAGACGCTGCAAGGTCAGCGGCTGGTCGTACCCTTGCGTCGCATCCAGCATCAGTTGCGCGAGCCCTTCGCTGCGGACAGTGGTCGGGCCTTGTTCATGGATGCCCAAGCGTCGTGCGAGCGAGGAGCGCACGGAACCCACGTTCAACTGTTCACCCTCGATCGCCGACGAAGTGACAATGTTCTGCAGGAGGGTATCCAGGATGTTCTGGCACTCACTGAGCGCGTCGATGGAGCCGATCTTGCCCAGTAAGCGTCCTTGCCTGTCGACGCAACCGCGTAGCAAGGCCCCGATTGGCTCGCTTTGCCATTGGAAATGGGGCCAGTCGGGTTGCTGCCAGATCCACATTGGGCTGTTCATGATCGTTTCACTCCACCCGTGAGCCGAATGAGCTGTCTATTCGGCTCATTATGTGAGCCGAATAATAGCGCTATTCGGCTCACGTACGGTGACCCACCGCAAAAAAGGGGCGCCCCCATGAAGGAGCGCCCCTGTTCAAGACCCGCGGACCTGAATCAGTCAGTGGTGATCCGCGAATGCTGCTTGGTGTCTTTCATGGTGGCATACACCAGCAGCGAGCAGGCGATGCAGCCGGTGACGTACCAGTAGAAGCCGGTTTCCATGCCGTTGCTCTTGAACCACAGGGCCACGTATTCGGCGGTGCCGCCGAAGATCGATACGGTCAGGGCGTACGGCAGGCCAACGCCCAGGGCGCGGATCTCGGTCGGGAACAACTCGGCTTTGACCACTGCGTTGATCGAGGTGTAGCCGCTGACGATGATCAGCGCAGCCATGATCAGGAAGAACGCGCCCCACCAGCTTTGCACGGTGTGCAGGGTGCTGAGGATCGGCACGGTGAACAGGGTGCCGAGCACACCGAAGGCGATCAGGATCGGGCGTCGGCCGATCTTGTCGGACAAGCCGCCGACCAGCGGTTGCAGGCACATGAACAGGAACAGCGTGGCGGCCGAGATGGTGGTCGAGTCGGTGATGCTCATGCCCACCGTGTTGACCAGGTACTTCTGCATGTAAGTGGTGTAGGTGTAGAAGGCCAGAGTGCCGCCCATGGTCAGGCCGACCACGGTCATCAGCTCTTTGGGATGACGCATCAGGGTGCGCATCAGGCTTTCCTTGGCCTTCTCCTTCTTGGTGAAGGAGGTGGTCTCTTCCATGCCGCGACGCAGGTACAGCGCAACCACCGCGCACAGCGCGCCGATCACGAAGGGCACACGCCAGCCCCAGGCATACAGCTGCTCGGTAGTCAGCGTCTGCTGCAGGATGATCAGCACCGCCAGGGCGATGAGCTGGCCAGAGATCAGGGTCACGTACTGGAAGCTGGAGAAGAAGCCACGGCGTTCCTTGCTGGCCATCTCGCTGAGGTAGGTGGCCGAGGTGCCGTACTCACCGCCCACCGACAGGCCCTGCAGCAAGCGCGCAAGCACCAGCAGAATTGGGGCGGCGACGCCGATGGTTTCATAGCCAGGGGTCAGGGCAATGACCAGGGAGCCTGCGCACATCAGCAGCACCGAGGCCATCAGTGCGGCCTTGCGGCCTTTGCGGTCGGCGTACAGGCCCATCAGCCAGCCACCGATCGGGCGCATGAGGAAGCCCACGGCGAAGATCGCGGCGGTGTTGAGCAGTTGTGCAGTGGTGTCGCCGGCAGGGAAGAACGCTTTGGCGAAGTACAGCGAGAATGCGGCGTAGACGTACCAGTCGTACCATTCGACCATGTTGCCGATGGACCCGCTGAAGATCGACTTCAGGCGGCTGGCGGTGGTTTTTTCTGCGGTCGGCGCAATGGCCGCCCCGGTGGGCAGGGAGGTGGCGTTATCCATCAGGGATACCTTCTCGTTGTTTTTGTGGAGCGCGCCGGAGCGCTGCTTGCCACGGTGATTGCAGAAGGTGTGCCAAATGGGTGCGAAGTGATTCATTTGCGGGCACGCATGGCACCCAGCCCGCCTACCAAGGCCTGGCAAGGCGCCCGTGCAGGAGCGGCCTTGCGTCGCGAAGGGCTGCAGCGCAGCCCCAAACGAGCCGCCATAAGCAAATATCCGCTTACCCCGCTCATCAGATAAGCGGAAAACCGCCTACCGCTCGATATAATCCTCCCGCACCAGCCCATGCCGCTGCATCTTCTCGTTCAACGTCCGCCGCGGCAGTTGCAAAGCCTCCATCACCCCCTTGATCTCGCCCTTGCTCTGGCGCAACGCCGCCCGCAAACACTGCGCTTCGAACGCTTCCATCTGCTCGCCCAGCGACTGCCCGGCCGGCACCACTTCACTGTTCGGCGAACCCAGCCCCAGCGCGTGCCGCTCTGCCGCGTTGGCCAACTCGCGCACATTGCCCGGCCAGTCATGGCACAGCAGCTGCGCCAGCTGGCTGGCGCTGAGCACCGGCGCTGTTCGGCCCAGCTTCTCAGCGGCAGCACGGGCAAAGTGCTCGAACAGCAACGGGATGTCTTCACGCCGCTCACGCAACGGCGCCAGCCGCAGCTCGGCGACGTTCAGGCGGTAGGCGAGGTCTTCACGAAAGCGCCCGGCACGGGCTTCTTCCAGCAGGTCGGGTTTGGTCGCGGCGATGATGCGCAAGTCGACGCTGATGCTCTGGTTCGCGCCCAGCCGTTCGAGCTTCTGTTCCTGGATCACGCGCAACAGTTTTGCCTGCTGGGCCAGGGGCATGCTCTCGATCTCATCGAGGAACACCGTGCCGCCATTGGCATATTCCAACTTGCCGATCCGTTTGCCCTGGGCGCCCGTGAAGGCACCGCTCTCATGGCCGAACAGCTCGGCCTCGAACAGCGATTCGGGGATTGCCGCGCAGTTGAGGGCAACGAAGGGCTTAGCCGCCCGCGGGCCGAAATCGTGCAGGCAGCGGGCCACGCGCTCCTTGCCACTGCCCGTTTCGCCGCGGATCAGCACATTGACCGGCAAGCCGGCCAGGTCCAGTACCTGCCGACGCAGTTGCTGCAGGCCTTGGGACATGCCTAGCAGGGTGCCTTCGAGGCGCGACTTGAAGTCTGCCTGTTCGTGCAGCCGGCGGTTTTCCAGCACCAGCTGGCGTTTTTCCAGGGCTCGGCGCAGGCTGCCCAGCAGGTGTTGCGGGGTGAAGGGTTTTTCGAGGAAGTCGTAGGCACCGTTGCGCATGGCCTCCACCGCCATCGGTACGTCACCGTGGCCGGTCAGCAGGATCACCGGCAGGTCGGGGTCAGCCGTTTGCAGGCGTTCGAGCAACTGCAGGCCATCGATGCCCGGCATGCGCACATCGCTGATGATCACCCCGGCAAAGTGCTCTGGCAGTTGCGCCAGGCACGCTTCGGCGTGGGCGAACAGTTGCACGCTGAAGCCGGACAGGCTCAGCCATTGCTCGACGGCGGTACGGATACTGGCTTCATCGTCGACAACGATCACTGAATTCAACATACAGGCTCCAGGTCGCGGGGCAGGGTAAGGCTCAGGCGTGCGCCGCCAGGCAGGTTTTCGGCCTGCAGCTGGCCGCCCGCCTCATGCACGATGCCATAGGAAATGGCCAGGCCCAGGCCTAGCCCTTCACCCACCGGCTTGGTGGTGAAAAACGGGTCGAAGACCTTGGCCAGGTGCTCATCACCAATACCGCCCCCAGAATCGAGCACGCTCAGGCGCCACTGGTCGTTATCCAGCTCGATGCGGACCTCCAGGCGCTTGTAGCGTTTGTCGGCCATGGCGTCGAGGGCGTTGCGCAGCAGGTTGATCAGCACTTGCTCCAGGCGGATCGCATCACCGCGGACCCAGGCGGGGCGCGCCAGGTACAGCGCCACCTCGACGCCTTCGGTGCGGATGCGCGTGTCCAGCAGGTGCAGTGCCTGGTCGACTACAGAGGCCAGGTCCAGCCGCTCGCGCAGCCCGACCGGGCTGTTGCGGGCAAAGGTTTTCAGGTGGCTGGTGAGCGCGGCCATGCGCGTGAGCATCTGCTCCAGCGGCTCCAGGGCTTGGCGGGCCTCGTCGTAGCGGCCATGGTCGAGCAGCAGGCGCAGGGTCTCCAGTTGCATGCGTTGGGTGGTCAGGGGCTGATTGATCTCGTGGGCCATGGCGGCTGACATCTGCCCCAGTGCAGCCAGCTTGGCCGATTGCACCAGGCCTTCCTGTGCGGTTCGCAGCTCACGGGTGCGCTCCTCGACCTGGCGTTTGAGGGCTTCGCGGCTGCGCTGGCGCAAGCGTGCCAGGCGCAGCCGCTGGCTGACGAACAGCGCCGCGAAGACCAGGCTCAGCCACACGGCGGCGGCCCCCAGGGCGGCATTGCGGCCGTCGGCCGCGACCTGCGGTTTGCGCAGCAGGTGCAAGGTCCAGTCCTCACCGTGCAACGGCAGGCTTTCCCACAGGTATTCGGCGACCCCCTGCGGGCCATGCACGCGGCTCAGGTGGCTGTTGTCGGCAAACTGGGTCAGCACCTGGTGCTGCAAAGGCACCAGAGGCTGTTTGTCGTATTGCCGAGTCTCGGCCAGTTCGGCACGGTCAGCGCCGCTGAGCGGCTGCAGCTCGCGGTAGCGCCAACCGTCCTGGTTGGCAATGAAGGTGATACCGCGGGCATCACTGACCAACAGAATATCGCTGCCTTGGCGCCATTCGCGTTCCAGCTCGGGGAACTCGAGCTTGACTACCATGGCACCGAGGAAGCGGCCTTGCTCGTCGGTTACCGCGCTGGCGAGGAAATAGCCTGGCACGCCGCTGGTCACACCGACGGCGTAGAAACGCCCGCTGCCCTGGCTGCGGGTCTGCTTGAAGTAGGGGCGAAAGCCGTAGTTGGAGCCGACGTAGCTGCTCGGCAGTCGCCAGTTGCTGGCCGCGATGGCCAACCCGGTGTGGTCGAGCAGTTCGAGGGTGGACGAGTTGGCGGCACCGTTGATGCGTTCGAGCTTACGGTTCAGGGCGTCCTGTACCGGCTCGCTGACCGGGCCGCGCAACGCTTCGATCAGCTCCGGGTCGAGCGCCAGCACCGCCGGCAGGGCGCGGTAGCGTTCGATCAGGGTGTGCAGTGCGTTGGCATAGAGGCCGAGCTGCTGGCTGGCGCGCTGGGCGTCGTCCTCCATGGCCTGGCGCTTGGCCTGGTGCATGGCCCAGCCCGCGCTGAGGGCGGTGCCGAGCAATATGAACAGGATGATCAGCCCCAGACGCAGGGCGCGAAAGGAAAAAGCCATGGGGCAGATCCGCATGAAAGGGATAGCAGGGCCGGCCTGTTCGCGGGTAAACCCGCGAAGGGCCGGTACTGTTCACAGGCGTGTCACAGCAACTCGAAACTTTGCTGTTGCACCGACTCGGAATCCAACCCTACCTGAACGTTGAACTCGCCAGGTTCGGCAACCCGCTGCAGTTGGCTATTGTAGAACTTCAGGTCTTCTTCGCTGATGCGGAAGGTCAATGTCCGTGACTCGCCGGCCTTGAGCGGCAGTTTCTGGAAGTTCTTCAGCTCCTTGACCGGGCGGCTCATGGACGCCGAAACGTCCTGCAGATACAGCTGCACCACGGTTTCGCCGTCGCGTTTGCCGGTGTTCTTCACCGTGACCTTGGCCTCCAGCGTATCGCCACGCTTGAGGTCCTTGGCCGACAGGGTCAGGCCCGACAGTTCGAAGCTGCTGTAGCTCAAACCATAACCAAACGGATACAACGGGCCGTTGGGCTCTTCGAAGTACTGCGAGGTGTAGTTGCCAGGCTTGCCGGGGGTGAACGGCCGGCCAATGCGTGTGTGGTTGTAGTACATCGGAATCTGCCCGACCGAACGCGGGAAGGTGATGGCCAGTTTGCCGGACGGGTTGTAATCGCCGAACAGCACGTCGGCGATGGCATTGCCGCCCTCGGTGCCGCTGAACCAGGTTTCGAGCAGGGCGTCGGCCTGCTCACGCTCCCAGGCGATCGACAGCGGCCGGCCATTCATCAGCACCAGTACCAGCGGTTTGCCGGTGGCTTTCAGGGCCTTGATCAGCTCGCGCTGGCTGGCCGGGATCTCCAGGGTGGTGCGGCTCGACGACTCGTGGGACATGCCGCGCGACTCGCCGACCACTGCCACTACCACGTCGGCCTGCTGGGCCGCCTTGACTGCTTCATCGATCAGCACGGCGGCTGGGCGCAGGTCATCGACGATTTCCGGGGCATCGAAGTTGAGGAAGTTCAGATAGTCGAAGATCGCCTTGTCGCCGGTGATGTTGGAGCCTTTGGCGTAGACCAGCTTGGCCTTGCCATCCACGGCGCGGCGCAGGCCTTCGCGCACGGTCACCGAATGCACCGGTTTGCCGTCGGCGGCCCAGCTGCCCATCATGTCGATCGGTGCATCGGCCAGCGGGCCGACCAGGGCGATGGTGCCGGCCTTCTTCAGGGGCAGGGTCTGGTTGCGGTTTTCCAGCAGGACCAGGCTGCGGCGGGCCACGTCACGCGCGGCGTCGCGGTGCAGGCGGTCGTTGCCGTAGTAGTCCTTGAGGTCGGTTTCGGCCTTGCCGATTCGCACGTACGGGTCTTTGAACAGGCCCATGTCGTACTTGGCGCCCAGCACTTCGCGCACCGCCTGGTCCAGCTCGCCCTGGGTCACTTCGCCGGCCTTCAGCAGCCCTGGCAGCTCTTCGCCGTACAGGGTGTCGTTCATGCTCATGTCGATGCCGGCCTTGATCGCAAGCTTCGCGGCTTCTCGGCCGTCGCGGGCGACGCCGTGGCGAATCAGCTCCTGGATGGCGCCGTGGTCGCTGATGGTCACGCCCTTGAAGCCCCACTCCTTGCGCAGCAGGTCGTTCATCAACCAGGTATTGGAGGTGGCTGGCACGCCATTGATCGAGTTGAGCGCCACCATCACTCCGCCCGCACCTGCGTCGAGCGCGGCGCGGTAGGGCGGCAGGTAGTCGTTGTACATTTTCGGCAGGCTCATATCGACCGTGTTGTAGTCGCGGCCGCCTTCCACCGCGCCGTACAGGGCGAAGTGCTTGACGATGGCCATGATGCTGTCGGGGTTGGCCGGGCTGCTGCCCTGGAACGAGCGGACCATCACCTGGCCGATTCTGGAGGTCAGGTAGGTGTCTTCACCGAAACCTTCACTGGTGCGGCCCCAGCGCGGGTCGCGGGCGATATCGACCATCGGGGCGAAGGTCATGTCCAGGGCGTCGGCCGCGGCTTCGATGGCGGCGGTGCGGCCGACCTTGGCAATGGCGTCCATGTCCCAGGTGGCGGCCATGCCCAGGCCGATCGGGAAAATGGTGCGTTCGCCGTGCACGGTGTCGTAGGCGAAGAACATCGGAATCTTCAGACGGCTGCGCATGGCCGCGTCCTGCATCGGCCGGTTCTCGGGCGCGGTGCGCGAGTTGAAGGTACCGCCGATACGCCCTGCGGCGATTTCCTCGCGGATCTTCTCGTGCGGCATCTCCGGGCCGATGCTGATTAGGCGCAACTGGCCGATCTTCTCGGCCTCGGTCATCTGGCTGATCAGGTGATTGATGAACGCCTGCTTGTCTTGCAGGGGCGGGGCGGTTTGGGCGGCGAGGGCCGCCTGACTGGCAAGGCCCATGGCCAGGCCCAGCAAAGACAGTTTCATCATGGATTCCGTTGTGGGGCCTCTACCGTATCCACAGTGATACGCGCGCGGCCGAAGTTATCAGGCGACTATTGTTGTACAGTTCGGGGGCAATGCTGCCAGCGGCGGATTATGCCTGAATATATCGGCTGCCGATGGCGCCCTGCGTGCCTGGACAACAACAATAAGAACGATCGAGAGACCGCTGGCATGACCCCTTTCAACGAATACGATCAACGCCAGATCGCCGAAGCCATTGCCCGCGCCGAACGGCGCACCGATGCCGAACTGGTCACGGTGCTGGCCAGGCGTGCCGACGATTACGCCTACCTGCCGCTGTTCTGGGCTGCCGTGCTGGCCTTGGCCGTGCCTGGCCTGCTGCAGTTAGTGCTTGGCTGGCCCGGTATGCGTGGCCTGCTGGTGGCCAATGTGCTGGTGTTCATCGGTTTGTGCCTGCTGTTGCGCAACCCGCGCCTGGCCGGCTGGTTGATCCCCCGTGCCTTGCGCCGCTGGCGTGCGTCGAGCCTGGCCCGTCAGCAGTTTCGCGAGCAGAACCTGCAGCGCACCACGGCTGCCACGGGGGTGCTGATTTTCGTCAGCGAGGCGGAGCGGCATGTGGAGATCCTGGTCGACCAAGGGGTCGAGCGTTACCTCGATGCCAGCGCCCGCGCGGCCATCGTCGGCCGTTTTGCCGAACAGGTCCGCCAGGGTCGGACCGTGCAGGGGTTTGTCGAATGCATCGAGGCCTGTGGCGAGGCGCTCAGCCAGCATGTACCCCCCACCCATACGCGCAACGAGCTGCCTAATCGCCTGGTCATTCTGGACTGAACGCGGCTGGCGAGTGAGGGGGCGGCAAGCTCGCCGCCACACCTGTAGAATACGGGGCATTGCGCAACGCGCCCCCTGCTACCCGAGGCACCGTTTTTCATGTCCGCCAGTTCTTCTGCTTCAACCGCGCCAGATGCGCGTGCCCAGTTCCTCGCGCTGTTGAGCACCGCCCTGCACGGCAATACCTTGGTCAAACTGGTGCTGGCGCGCCACGTCGGTGCCGACTCGACCTTGCAGCGGATCATCGCCAAACCGTTGCAGGTCAAGGGCCAGCCCTGCCTGTCGCTGGTGTATCGCCACCAGACCCGGGACATCACCCGCAACCTGCCGCTGGAGCAGGCCGAAGTGCTGGTGGCTGAATTGCTGCCTGAGAGTTTTCGCAATGCCCACCTGTTCGATGCCGACGGCGAAGTGCAGTTGACGTTCAGCAAGAAGGGCAAGCCCATGCTCCAGCGCCACGGCGCCCAGGCCCCGCGTGAAGCGGCAGCGAGCAGTGCCCATGACCGCGAGAAGAAGCGCTACCTGGAATTGTCGCGGCCATTCCTGCGTGACCTGGGTGTGACCGATGCACAAGGGGCGTTGATCCCGTCGATGTCGCGCAAGTGGAAGCAGATCAACAAGTTCATCGAGGTGTTCGAGCACGCCCTGGCCAGCGCGCCGGTGCCAGCCGAACAGGCCCTGCGGGTGGCCGACTTCGGCTCGGGCAAGGGCTACCTGACCTTTGCCATGCACGACTACTTGCGCAATACCCTGGGCCGCGAAGCCCAGGTGACGGGTGTCGAGCTGCGCCAGGAAATGGTCGACCTGTGCAACGCCGCCGCTGCGCGGCTTGAGCACCCTGGCCTTGAGTTCCAGTGCGGTGATGTGCGCAGCGTGGTGCCCGAAGCGATCGAGGTGATGATCGCCTTGCACGCCTGCGACATCGCCACCGACTACGCCATCCACACCGGCATCCGTTGCAACGCCGCGATCATCATGTGTTCGCCGTGCTGTCACAAACAGATCCGCCCGCAGTTGCACAGCCCGGGGTTGCTGCAGCCGATGCTGCAGTACGGCCTGCACCTGGGGCAGCAGGCCGAGATGCTCACCGACAGCCTGCGCGCGCTGTACCTGGAAGCCTGTGGTTATGAGACCAAGGTGTTCGAGTTCATCTCGCTGGAGCACACCAACAAGAACAAGATGATTCTGGCGGTCAAGCGCAGGCAGGCGGTGGATAACGGGGCGCTGCTGGAGAAGATTGCGCAGCTCAAGGCGTTTTATGGGGTGCAGGAGCATTGCCTGGAGACACTGTTGCGCGGGGATGGGTTGATCTGAGCGCGGCAACTGGCACCAGCCCCCATTCATACCAGCCGGGCCGAAGGTGCATTGTTCCTGAATACGCGTAGGAGAATTCTCAAGACCACCTAGCGGCCGAGTTTGGCGCGAGGATAGCTGTAGTGTGGCGTGCATGCGTCAGATGGCTTGGTTGTCATTTGACAACTTTGTTGTTGCAAGCCCACACTGGAGAAAAGCTGATGTCACGCCCCAGTCATGCCAAGAAGGAGGTCGAGCAGGCCTTGAAGCACGCCGAGTTACAGGGGTGGCGAGTCGTGGTGGGTGGGGGGCATTGCTGGGGGAAGATGTATTGCCCCTTCAACGACACCGATTGCCGTTGTGCAGAGTTTTGCATCACTAGCGTCTGGAGTACCCCCAAGAATCCTGGAAATTTCGCACGCCAGCTCCGGCGTGTCGTGGATAACTGCTCTGGCAACAGGACGGCGAAAGGCGCAGCAAATGTGGCTGAGGAACGGTAGCGATGGAATATGAATTCACCCTCAAGTATCAACTGAACGAAGACGAAGATGCCGATGCGCTTCTGGAGCGCCTGGCCCAAGCAGGCTGTGAGGACGCATTGGTTGGCGTAGGCCAGCCCGGTCGCTTGGCGCTGGCTTTTGTCCGCGAGTCTCCATCGGCCCGGGAGGCCATCGAGAGTGCGCTCAAGGATGTTCGCGAAGCAGTGCCTGAGGCACGCCTGATCGAAGCGACGCCAGACCTCGTCGGGCTTACTGATGTGGCTGAAATCGTGGGTGTTTCGCGCCAGAACATGCGCAAACTGATGCTCTCACACGCTCATAGCTTCCCTGCGCCCATTCACGAGGGAAGTGCTTCGCTTTGGCATCTGGCTGAAATTCTGGTTTGGTTGCAAGCCCGCGGCAGCTACGCTATCGGCCAGGAGACCCTTGAACTGGCTCGCGTCGCGATGACGGTCAATGTATCAAGCGCATACCAGCGCGTCTTCGGTGATTCACCGAAGCTGGCCTATTGAACCGATAAGCCCTGCTCGCCTCAACGGCGAGCAGTCGGCACCTCGATCGCCAGTTCCGCCAACCCCAACGGATGCGTGCTCGCATCGAAAAAGTGCAGCGCAGTCGCCGGCAGATCCCCGAACCGATCAATGTAGTGCTGCTGCTGATTGATCACCGAAGCCTCCCCCAACGGCCGGATGGCAATCGACAAATGGCGGGGGCGAGCTTGGCGAACAGCCTCGACCAAGTGCTGGTCACTGTTGTCCAGATGCTGCCCGAACAGGCACAGCCCCTGGCTTTCCTGCGCGAGTTGCCCCAGGCACCAGTTCAGGTAGTCCGAGTGACGAATAGCGCGAAGCTTCTCGTCGCTGCGGTCTTCGTTGACGAACAACGGCACTTCACCCGGAATGTTCACGGCAAAGCCATCGAGCAGTTCGGCGCTTTCGGCGCTGCGCTGGCGGGTAGTGCCATCCGGCAGCTTCAGCAGGTGCAGGCCGCCATGCAGGTGCAGTACGCGGGTGCCTTCGCTGCGGGTGCGGCGTACGTCGAAAAAACCCTGCTCATCGAACAGCTCGGCAAAACCTTGCGGGGCGTGCTGCACGGCCCATGGCAGGATCAGGTCGTAGTTGCTGGTGTAGATGTTGCGATAGCCGCGCAGGGCCTGGTTCAGCGTGGCCAGCGTGGTGGCCGGCATCAGCGGCCAGGGCAGGTGCAGCGTGCGCACAGCATGGATCAGCGCTTCCTTGATCGAGTAATAGCGGTTCAGCGGCGCGGTGGAGTTGATGGCCAGGGCGGCATTGGCCCGTACGGTGGTGTTCAGCGCGCTGAGCACCGGCTCGAACAGTTCCGTGGAAAGCGACTTGAACAGGGCCTGGTCACTGATCGCCAAACCCTTCTTACGGCCCGCACGTTGCGCTTCCTCGAACAGCGAGAAATAGCCAAACGGCTTCCACAGTGCGCGGCTGGCGCCGTTGCCCAGCAGCAGGGCGTCGCAAGGGTGGCGTTGGTCGAGTGCTGGCCAGGTGGCGAGGTGAGTGTCAGGTGCGGGCATGCGGGGTCCGTTGGGCGGCGCGGGAAACGGGGGCGACTTTAACATGCCAGGCAAGCCCCTGGTGATTGAGGCTGGCGATGGCCAGAAGGTTTGCATGATAATGATATTGACTCATATTAACGCCGCGGCGTTCAATGACCTCCTTCCTTTATTCAGCCGCTGGCGCACGGCTCCTATTGCGCCATACCCGGTAAGCGCGGATCCCGGCCCGTACCGAGCCGAACAGCAGTTTGTCCTCCATCTCCCGGGCCATCCCTGAGCGCACCAGCATGCGCAGGAAGGTGCCACGGGCGCGGGCGATGGCGAAGAAGATGCCTTGGGCGGCCAGGGTGTCGCGCACCTCGCGCAGTGCGGCGATGCCGCTGACGTCGATGCTGGTCACCGCTTCGGCATCGAACAGCACGGCCTTGGGCTGGGCCTGGCTCTGCACGGCTTCCAGCAGGCGCATCTTGAAGTAGTCGGCGTTGAAGAACAGGATCGCGTCGTCGAAGCGGTACACCACCAGGCCCGGCACGGTGCGGGCGTCCTTGAACTTGCGGATGTCGACCTGGCCCTCGGTGCCTGGCAGCCAGCCCAGCACCGCGTCGGTGGGTTGGTAGATGCTGTACAGCAAGCGCAGGATCGCCAGGGTCACGGCAAATACGATACCCGGCAGCACGCCCAGGCCCAGTACGCCAACCGTGGTCAGCAGGCACAGCCAGAACTCGAAGCGGCTCAGGCGCCTTATGGTCTTCAGCGACTTGATGTCGATCAGCCCCCAGCCTGCCATCAGCAGCACGGCGCCCAGCGCCGCCTGGGGGATCCAGGCCATGGGGGCGGTGAAAAACAGCAAAATCAGGGCGATCACCAGCGCGGCGATGATCCCCACCAGTTGGCTCTTGCCGCCGACCATGTCGTTGACTGCGGTGCGTGAATCGGCGCCACTGATGGCAAACCCTTGGGACATCCCCGCAGCCAGGTTGCTTACGCCCAGCGCCACGAACTCATGGTTGGCATTGATGGCATAGCCATGGCGCGCAGCAAAGCTGCGGGCGGTGAGCATCGCGCTGCAGAAACTGACGGTGGCGATACCCAAGGCATCGCGCAACAGGCTCTTCATTTCTGCCAGGTTGCTTTGCGGCCAGGCCAGTTGCGGCATGCCGGCCGGTACCGGGCCGAGGATAGCGACACCCAAGCGGTCCAGGCCGAACAGGCCGACCAGTACGGTGAACAGTGCCACGGCCACCAGCGCCGCAGGCAGCCGTGGGTAGCGCTGTGGCAACCAGATCAGCAGGGCCAGCGCGCACAGGCCGATGGCCAGGGTAGGCAGGTGAATCTCGCCCAGGCGCTGCAGGAAGTTGACCAGGCTGAGGATGAACCCATCGCCCTCGATCTTGAACCCCACCACCTTGGACAACTGCCCGGCGATCAGGCTCAGGCCGATGCCGTTGAGGTAGCCGATCAGGATCGGCCGCGAGAAGAAACTGGCGATGAAGCCCGCTCGGGCCAGCCCCGCCGCGATCAGCATCACGCCAACCAGCACGGTGACGATCACCGACAGTTCGGCGATGCGCTGTGGGTCGCCCAGTGCCAGGGGCGCCACGGCGCCGGCGATCATTGCGCAAGTGGCGGCGTCCGGGCCGACCATCAGCTGGCGCGAACTGCCGATCAGGGCGTACACCATCATGGGCAGTACGCACGCATACAGGCCATATTGCGGTGGCAGGCCGACGATCTGGGCGTAGGCGATGGCGATGGGGATCTGGATGGCGGCAACCGACAACCCGGCCTGCAGGTCAGCGTGGAACCACGCGCGGCGGTAGTGCAGCAGGTTGGCGAGGCCAGGTAGCCAGCGGGACAGAAACATGCGGGGTCCTTTCTGAATGTTTCACGAATCCCTGAAGCATATGCGCTTCAAGCCGTTTCGCTTGCAAGCGGATTCGTCGGTCGCGCATTCAAGCGGATCGGCAACAAAGTGGCCATGGGCCAGGTCAAGGAAAGGGCTTGGAGATGGAAAGGCGGGGACCAGAAACGAAAAAAGGAGCCAAGGCTCCTTTAAACAGCGATGACGTTGCTGGAACGTCATGCGGGAATGCGTGGTGGAGCGGGTAGAGGGAATCGAACCCTCAACTAAAGCTTGGGAAGCTTTCGTTTTGCCACTAAACTATACCCGCGTCTGCGTTCGACTTTTTACCAGAACCCTTCACGAATTAGAAGCCCAAGTTATAAAAAAGCTTGTCGGCGGCCCATAGCCTGCGGGTAATCACTACAGGACGCCGATGCGCTCAGATGGCCAGTGCATGCTGCCCCTGTACGTGCTGGTAGCGTTGACGTGGCTCACGCTCGGTCGGCTTGAGGAAGCCGAGCAGTACGCTGCGGGTGTCTTCGCAGGCTGCCTTGGTCTCCATGTCGAGGAAGTGCCCGGCATCGCGGATGACACTGAAGTGGCTCTTGCCTACATGGCGGCCAAACTCACGGGCATCTTCGGCCGTGGTGTATTCGTCACGTTCGCCGTTGATGAACAGCACCGGGATGTCGATGTTGCGCGCCCTGCTCAATGCCCGTTCCAGGTCATGTTGCAGCACCTCGTTGATGTGAAAGTGCATCTGCGCGTACTCGTGGCTGTCCAGGCTGCTGACGTGGCGGTAGTTGAAGCGCTTGAACAGTGACGGCAGGTGCTTGCCGATGGTGTCGTTGACCAGGTTGCCGACCTGGTAGCGATCACAGGCGGCCAAGTACTGGCAGCCACGGTCCAGGTAGTCGCGCATCGGTTCATTGATCACCGGCGAGAACGAACTCACCACGGCCTTCTTCACCCGCCGCGGCTGGTGCGCCAGCGCCAGCAGCGTGCTTGCACCGCCCCACGAGAACGACATCACGTGGTCGGCCTGGAAGTGCTCGATCAGCTCAAGAAGGATATGCGCCTCGGCCTCCTTGGTAATCAGCCGCTCCTGGCGGTTGTGCGGCTTGGACTTGCCGGCGTACGGCTGGTCGAACAGCACGACGTTGAATTGCGGGTGCAGGTTACGCACCGTCTGGGCGAACGAGGCCGTAGTGGCCAGCGAGCCGTTGATCAAAATGATCGTCTTCTCGGCTGCATCCGCGCGATGGAACTCCGTGTAAACCCGATACTGACCTTGGATATCAAGTACAGCAATTTCTGGCCTCATGTCATCGACTCCTGGCGCAAAAAGGGTATTCGCGTCACCTAGGGTGCACGTTCTTTATGACAGGTAGGCATTTGCCTTGAAGAGTAACGGGGGGCCCAGTGTCGATCCTTGGCACACGTGTCGACGGTATTGTTTTTGGCGGGCAATTTGCCGTGCCCCAAGGCATCTAGGCCTTGGGTGGCCGGCAAAAAGTGTCTTCGGCTGCGGGCGTGACTCACGAGTCACATGCAGACTGACGATTTGGATTCAAGCAGTGGCCTGGGAATCCTGCAAGTGCCGTTCGGGTAAAAATGTGACCTGAACCGCTGGGCGGTCGTATTGGACCAGGCAGAGGCCTAGACGCCGGCAACTTCCTCGTCGGTCAACGCCCTGTAGGCGCCTGGCGCTAACCCTGGGTCCAGGCGAATCGCGCCCATGCTCTCACGGTGCAACCCCACCACCTTGTTGTCGAAATGGCCGAACATGCGTTTGACCTGATGGTACCGCCCCTCGACGATCGCCAGCCGGGCCCGGCGCGGGCCGAGGATGTCGAGCTGGGCGGGCAGGGTGGTGAGGTTTTCGAATGCAAAGTACAGGCCTTGCTGGAACGTGGCGGCATAGTGCGGGCCAATGTCGTCCTCGGTCTCGACCAGGTAATGCTTGGGCAGCTTGGTGGTTGGCTGGGTCAGGCGCCGTGACCATTGGCCGTCGTTGGTCAGGATCAGCAGGCCGGTGGTGTTGAAGTCCAGGCGCCCGGCAATGTGCAGGTCCTCGCGCATCTCGGCGGGCAGTAGCTCAAGCACCGTGCGGTGCTGCGGGTCGAGCGTGGCACTGACGTACCCGGCTGGCTTGTTGAGCATCAGGTAGCGCGCCGGCCGCCCGGCCTGCAGCAGTTGTTCATCCACTTCGACGCGGCTGAACTCACGCACCGGGGTCAACGGGTCGGCCGCGACGATGCCATCGACCCGCACACGGCGCTGCACCAGCAGCAGGCG
Organism: Pseudomonas sp. Irchel s3f19; assembly: GCF_900187555.1. Taxonomy (NCBI): domain Bacteria; kingdom Pseudomonadati; phylum Pseudomonadota; class Gammaproteobacteria; order Pseudomonadales; family Pseudomonadaceae; genus Pseudomonas; species Pseudomonas sp. Irchel s3f19. The sequence goes on from NZ_FYDW01000004.1 coordinate 290,814, forward strand.
AACTTGCTGGCGGTTGTAACAGGGCAGGTTGGCAAGGAAACGGTCAAGGCGCATGGCGAACAGGGCAGAAGAAGCGGGCGCGCAGTCTAGCGCTTTGTGCCGGGCGCTGCTGCCTGCAGTTGCGTTTCGACTGCTGCACAGCGTGGGCACAGGCAGGCCTTGTCCCTTAATTCGGCGGGCAGGGCCTGGAGCACGGCGGGGTCGATGGTCACGCTGTAGCACCAACAGGCCTGGGTGGCGCTGCGGGGGTCGGCGAGGCTGCACTGGTTGAGGGCGCCGCAGGCGGGGCAGTGCTGGCTGTCATTCATGGCTGGGTCCGGGGGCTTCACTGCAGACGCGGTTGCGGCCGGCCTGCTTGGCACGATAGAGCGCGCGGTCGGCGCGGGTCAGCAGGGCATGCAAGGTATCACCCGGCTGCAGGCTGCTAAGGCCGATGCTGGTGGTCAGGCGCAAGGGTTGGTCGTCATAGCTGAAGGTCAGTTGCTCGGTGCGGCGACGGATTTTCTCCGCCACTTCGATGGCTTGCCGGCCTTGTGCTTCACGCAGCAGCACGATGAACTCCTCACCGCCCCACCGGCACAGTATATCCGACTGGCGCAGGCTGCCCTGCAGCACATTGGCGAACTGGCGCAGCACTTCGTCGCCTGCCAGGTGGCCGTGGGTGTCGTTGAGGGCCTTGAAGTGGTCAAGGTCGATCAACAGCGCCACCAGTGGGCCGCTGTCACGCTGGGCTTCATGCAAGGCCTGGGCGGCCAGCAGGTCGAAGCTGCGCCGGTTGGGCAGGCCGGTAAGGCTGTCGAGGGTGGCCAGCGCCTCGGTGCTGGCCTGGTGGCGCTTGACCATGGCATGCACCAGCGCCAGCACCACCAGGGTGATCATCGCGCAGATCGCCAGGTTCAGGTACAGCGAGTGGCGGACGCGGTCCAGAGCACCGGTCTCGCGCTTGTCCACCAGCAGGTACCAGTCCAGCTCGGGAAGGTGGCGCACATTCAGGAAGTGGCTGTGGTTGTCGCTGTCGCGGTATTCGTGGCTGCCTTCACCGGGTATCGGTTGCTGGGCCAGCAGGTCGCTCAGTTCGGGGTTGTCGCTTAGCGGCTGGCCGACCCGCAGGCCATGCGGGCCACCGTCGGAGCCGGTCAGCAGGACCTTGCCCTTGGCGTCGGTGAACAGCACCGAGCGCTGGTAGCGCCGCTGGTACTGGTCGATCAGCTTGACCACCGACGACACGCTCAGGCCTACGCCGGCGGCGCCGATAAAGCGCTGTTGGTAATCCAGCACCTGGTAGTTGATGAATACCGTCAGGCTGTCCTGGTTGGCCATGTCCAGGTCGACGTTGATCTCGTAGGGTGCCTTGAGGTCGCGCAGGCGGAAGTACCAGGCATCGCGCCAGCTGCCTGGCTTGATCTGCTTGAGCACACCCTTGGCCTGATAGTAGGTGAGGCTGCGTTCAGAGACGAAAAACGAGGTGAAGGTGTCCTGCTTGCCCATGATCTCGCCCAGGTAGCGGGTGATGCGCTGGGTGTCCTGCTCACCGGACAGCACCCAGTCCCGCAGGAAGGTGTCCTGGGCCATCATCGAGGCGATCAGCACGGGGCGGATCAGGTCTTTCTGGATTTCCGAATAGACCGTGTCGGAGGTCAGTGGCAGTTCGGTATTGACGATGCCATCGCGGATGGCGCTGCGCGAGGCGAAGTAGCTGAGCAGTGAGGTGGCGAGGAAGCCGCTGGCCAGCAACATCAGCAGGGTAATGATCAGCGAGCGCTGCGAAAACAGAGCGGAACGTACAGGCATGATCTTCCCGTGATGTGTGCCAAGGCGCTCATTCTAGTGAGATGGCCGGCAAATGACTGCAAGTTTTTCAGGGTTATCCGAGCTGTTTCAAATTATTGCAAAAATGGCACTGCACCCGGGTCTGGCGGTCTTATTCAGTATCGATGAACGCCTTACGCATCGATGCTCGCCAGCGCCGCTGTGCGGGCACTCCAGCGGTCCAGGAGGCCGCCATGTCCTATCGAATTCTGTTGATCGCCCTGCTGGGTCTGATGACGTCCGCCTGCGCCCCTTACTACGGTGGCGGGGGCTACTACCGTTCCGATTACTACACCAGCGACCGCTACGTGTCGCCGGGGTATTACCGCCACGACCGCTACTATGTGGCGCCGCAACCGCGCTACTACTACCAGCCAGCACCGCGCTACTACCGCCCGGCGCCGGTGCCGCAATACAGGCCACACCCCCAGCCAGGGATGAACCAGTGGCACGGTAACCCGCGGTATGACTATGGCAATCGCCAGCGCTATGACTATGGGCGCGACCGCGATCGTCACGACTATCGCGATGGCAGCCAGCGTTACCAGAACGATCGCTGGCACTCCAATGGGCGTGGGGATCGTGACCGCAGGCCGGAGGGCGGCCGGGGGCAGGGCCGCAACTGGCAGCGGTGATGCAATGGGGGGCGCTTTGCGCCCCTTTCCACGACCCGGTCATACCTGATCAGCGAGATCCGCCAACGGGTGGCGCCCTTCCCAGACCTTGGCAAAGTGCGCCTCGACCACCGCCGCCGGTACCTGGGCTACATCCGGCCAGTGCCAGCGCGGCTGATTGTCTTTGTCCAGCAGGCGTGCGCGCACCCCTTCGCTGAAGTCCGGGTGTCGGCAGCAGTTCAGGCTCATGCTGTATTCCATCTGGAAGACCTGCGCCAGCGACAGGTGCCGCGCCCGGCGAATCTGTTCCCAGACCAGGTGCGCCGTCAGCGGGCAGCCTTCGTGCAGCCGTTTGCCGGCTTCGGCCAGCAGCGGGTCATCATGGTATTTCAGGCCCTCCAGTGCCCGCCACGCGGCGGCTGGGTCGGCAACGTCGAGCAACCGATCGATCTCGTCGCGGCGGGGCAGCCACTGCGCTTCGGGCAGCTCGGCGCAGGCGCGGTGCTGTTCGGCCTTGAGCAGGCTGTTCAATTGCAGGGCGGTCTGTTCCTGCCAGTTCAGTTGCAGCAACTCTTCGATCAACGCCTCTTGCTGGTACTCACCCAGGAACCGGTCGGCCAGGCCCAGGTCGAGGGCATCATGGGCGTTGATCGGGGCGCCGGTGAGCCCCAGAAACAACCCGAGCTTGCCTGGCAGGCGGGCCAGGAACCAACTGGCGCCGACGTCGGGGTACAAACCAATGCTGATCTCTGGCATGGCCAGGCGGCTACTGGGGGTGACGATGCGCACGCTGGCGCCTTGCAACAAGCCCATGCCCCCGCCCAGCACATGCCCATGCCCCCAGCACAGCAAGGGTTTGGGGTACGTGTGCAGGGCGAAATCGAGGCGGTATTCTGCGGCGAAGAAGGCGGCGGCCAACGGCGGCACGCTGCCCGGGTGTGCCCGGCAGGCCTGGGCCAGCGCACGCACATCGCCCCCCGCGCAGAACGCCTTGGTGCCGTTGCCGCGCAACAGCACGCAGACGATTTCGGGGTCGTGGGCCCAGGCGTGCAGTTGTTCGCCGAGCACTTCGATCATCCGCAGGTTCAGCGCATTCAGCGCTTTGGGTGCATCCAGGGTGGCGATGCCGATGCCGGCGCCATCGGCACCGGTGAGTACCTCGCAATGAATGGACATGGACTACCTCTCGCAGGTCATGGCTCAAGTATGGCCTGCCTGGGCGATCATGCCGGTCGTCGGTCGGATCGTTTGACAAGCGGGAGTGGCTTACCTAGTGTCGCGCCATTGTTTACGGATGGCCCCATGACTGACGACGATCGCATCAAACTCGAACCCAGCTGGAAAGCCGCATTGCGCGACGAATTCGACCAGCCCTACATGCATCAGCTGCGTGAATTCCTGCGTCAGGAGCACGCGGCCGGCAAGGAAATCTACCCACCGGGCCCGCTGATCTTCAATGCGCTCAATTCGACGCCGCTGCCGCAGGTCAAGGTGGTGATCCTCGGCCAGGACCCTTATCACGGCCCCGGGCAGGCCCATGGCCTGTGCTTCTCGGTGCAGCCCGGCATTGCCACGCCGCCGTCGCTGGTTAATATCTACAAGGAGCTGCAACGCGACCTGAACATCCCGATCGCCAGCCACGGCTATTTGCAGAGCTGGGCCGAGCAGGGCGTGCTGCTGCTCAACACGACCATGACCGTGGAGCGTGCCAATGCGGCTTCGCATGCCAAGAAAGGCTGGGAGTTCTTTACCGACCGCGTCATACAGGTGGTCAGCGAGCAGTGCCCGAACGTGGTGTTCCTGCTGTGGGGCGCGCATGCCCAGGGCAAGCAGAAGCTGATCGACGGCACCAAGCACCTGGTGCTCAAGTCGGTGCATCCGTCGCCGTTGTCGGCGTACCGTGGGTTTCTCGGCTGCGGGCATTTCAGCCGGGCCAATGGCTTCCTTGAACAGCGCGGGTTGGCACCGATCAACTGGGCCTTGCCGCCGCTGTGACAGACCGCATCACCTCCCTCGCGGGTTGATGCGTATTTCAGCTTTGCCCAGCATTCCAGAGCCGGAACAACGGCTCTGCCAGAAACAGCACGAACAGCAAGCGCATCACCTGCAACGCCGTCACCAGCGGCACCGACAACTGCAGGGTTTCGGCTGTCAGGCTCATCTCGGCAATCCCGCCCGGCATCATCCCCAGCGTCAACGAGCGCAGGTCCAGTGCGGTCATCACGCTCAATGCCCAGGCGGCACTGGCGGCGATCAGCATGCACAAGGCCGTGGCCACCAGGGTACGCCCCAGGAACGACGGTGCCCGGCGGAAGAACGCACGGTTGAAGTGACATGCCAGCCCGCTGCCGATCAACCACTGGCCGACTTGGCTGGCACCCTCGGGCAGGGCGATCTGCAGGTTGCCGGCAAGGCTTACCGTGGCCGCCACCAGCAAGGGGCCGAACAGCCAGGGGTTGGGCTGGCGCAGGCGTTGCCAGAGCAGCGCCACGGCAATGCCCAGCGGTGCGATCAACGCCAGCCAGCCCCAGCTGACGCTGCCCGCGTGGTTCAGCGCCACCCCGTCACCCAGCAGCAACTTGAACAGCGCGGGCACGCACAGCACCACTGCCAGCACCCGCAAGCTCTGCGCTGCGGCGACCTGGCTGAGCACTGCGCCGTTGCGCGCCCCCAGGTTGACCATCTCCCCCGACCCACCCGGCATGCTGGCGAAGAAGGCGGTCGCGCGGTCCTCGCCGGTGCGGCGCAGCAACCACACGCTGATGACGCTGGACAGGGTAGTGAACAGCGCGCCAAAGAAGATCAGCGCAAAGTGGCTGGCCACCTGCTCGATAACCGCCGGGGTGAAGTGCAGGCCGATGCCGATGCCGATGATCCATTGCCCGCATTTGCGGCCATGGGGGATTTCCGAAAGTTGCCAGGGCGTCAGGCAGCGCACCAGGATGATCGCCAGCAACGAGCCGACCATCCAGGGCAAAGGCCAGCCGACCCGGCTGGCGAGATACCCGCCAGCAAGGCCGACCAGCCCGGTAGCCCAGTACAGCGGCAACGACCGATCAGGCATCAGCCATGGCCCGGCGTTGCTGGCTGCGCTTGCGCCAGATACGCAGCAGCGGCAGGCAGAGCATGCAGCCCACCAATACCCAGACACCCAGGCTGATCGGGCTCGACCAGAGGATGCCCAGCTCACCGTTGGAGATCGACAGCGCACGTCGCAGGTTCTGTTCCATCAGCCCGCCGAGGATGAAACCGAGCAGGATCGGCGACAGCGGGAAGTCCAGCTTACGCAGGATATAGCCCATGATGCCGATGCCGACCATCAGGAACAGGTCGAAGGTGGTGGCATGCACGGCGTACACGCCGATCGCGGTGATGATCGCGATGACCGGCACCAGCGCCCAGTTCGGTACCGCAAGGATGCGGGTGAAGATGCGGATCATCGGGATGTTGAGGATCACCAGCATGATGTTGGCGATGAACAACGAGGCGATCAGGCCCCAGACGATGTCGGGCTGCTGCTCGAACAGCAGTGGGCCGGGGGTGATGTTGTACAGGGTCAGTGCACCGATCATCACTGCCGTGGTACCTGAGCCTGGCACACCCAGGGTCAGCATCGGTACCAGGGCGCCGCAGCAGGACGCACCGATGGCGGTTTCCGGGGCGGCCAGGCCGCGGGCATCGCCCTTGCCGAACGTGCCGCTTTCGCCGGCGATACGCTTCTCGGTCATGTAGGCCACGGCACTGGCCAGGGTGGCGCCAGCGCCCGGCAGCACGCCCATGATGAAGCCGAGCAGGCCGCAGCGGATGTTGACTACGAACACCGAGGCGGCTTCCTTGAAGTTGAACAGCATGCGCCCGGTGGCCTTGACTGCCTGGTGGCCATGGTGGGTCTTTTCCAGCAGCAGGAGGATTTCGCTGACCGAGAACAGCCCCAGCACCAGCACCACGAACTGGATGCCGTCGGCCAGGTGCACGCTGTCACCGGTGAAGCGGTACACGCCGCTGTTGGCATCGATGCCGACTGCCGACAGGAACAGGCCGATCAGTGCGGCGATGAAGGTTTTCAATGGCTTGTCGCCGGCCATGCCGCCCAGGGCGACGATGGCGAACACCATCAGCACGAAGTACTCGGCCGGGCCGAAGGCGATGGCCCATTTCGCCAACAGCGGGGCGAACAGCACCATGCCGCAGGTGGCGATGAAGGCGCCGATGAACGAACTCCAGGCAGACAGCGACAGCGCCACGCCGGCCAGGCCCTGACGGGCCATCGGGTAGCCGTCGAGGGTGGTCATCACGGTCGAAGCTTCGCCCGGGATGTTCAGCAGGATCGAGCTGATGCGCCCGCCGTATTCACAGCCCAGGTAAACCGCGGCCAGCAGGATCAGTGCCGACTCAGGGGGCAGGCCCAGGGCAAAAGCGATGGGGATCAGCAGCGCCACGCCGTTGATCGGGCCCAGGCCCGGCAACAGTCCGACCACGGTGCCGATCAGGGTGCCACAGAGGGCGGTGACCAGGTTGTACGGGCTCAGGGCGACGCCAAAGCCCTGGCCCAGATAGCTCAGGGTATCCATGTGTCAGTTCTCCAGTACGCTCAGCAGGCCAAGGGGCAGGGGCACGTCCATGACGCGGTCGAACAGCCAGTAGAGGAACAGGCTCATGCCGACCACTACGATGGCGCTGTGCAACCAGCGCCCGCCGTACAGCCGGGCCATCGGCAGGCCGACCAGGATCGCGCTGAGGATGAAGCCCAGGGCTTCGAAGGTGGCAGCGAAGACGACCAGCAGGCCGACACAGGCGGCGATCTTGATCAGGGTTTCGCGGTCCAGTTCGGGTTCGTCGTCCTTGCGCACGATCGGCGTGGGGCGGATCACCAGGTACAGCAGGCCCAGGCCCATCAGGCCGAGCATCAACAGCGGGTAGGCGCGCGGGCCAACCGGCTCGTAGGAAAACGCAGCCTGGTACGGCCAGGCCATCACGGCCAGGGCGGCGCAGACGGCCAGCAAGGCCAGGGCGAAGAGACGTTGCAGGATCATCGGGGAATCCTCGTTTTTATTGTGAACAGCGCGGCCCTCGTGGGAGCGGGCTTGCCCCGCGAACACCGGCAAAGCCGGTGCCATGCATCGCGGTGCTGGCTTCGCGGGGCAAGCCCGCTCCCACAAGGGCGGTGACAGGTCGTTAGGCCTTACTGGATCAGGCCGAATTCCTTGGCCAGTGCCTTGTAGTCAGCCACCTGCTTCTTCACATAGCCGTCCAGCTCTTCACCGGTCATGGCGAACGGGAACAGCTCGCGCTGGTCACGCAACGTGGCGAAGTCTTCGGAGGCCAGCATCTTGTCGAACGAGGCTTTCCACCAGGCGTAGTCTTCGTCGCTCACCTTCGGCCCGAGGTAGAAGCCGCGTACTACCGGCCAGACGATGTCGTAGCCCTGCTCCTTGGCGGTGGGGATGTCTTTCATCTCCGGCTCGTCCAGGCGGTTCTCGGAGAACACCGCGAGGATGCGCATGTTGCCGCTCTGGATGTGCGGCATGGAGTCGGAGATGTCGGTGGAGCCCACCTGGATATGCCCGCCCAGCAGCGCGGTGGCAATTTCGCCGCCGCCTTCCAGGGCCACGTAGCGCAGGTCACGCGGGTTGATACCGGCGGCCTTGGCGATCAGTGCGGTCTGCATCCAGTCCTGGCTGCCGACGGTGCCGCCAGAGCCGATCACCACCTTGCCCGGGTCTTTTTTCAGCGCGGCGACCAGGTCGTCGAGGGTTTTGTAGGGCGAATCGCTTTTCACGGCGATGGCCCCGTAGCTGGTGCCGACCGCTGCCAGCCATTTCACCGCGCTCTCGTCGAAGCGGCCGAACTTGCCCTGGGCCAGGTTCAACAGCGAGCCGCTCGACCAGGCCACCAGGGTGCCGGCATCACCTGGGCGCTGGGCCACCACGGCGTTGTAGGCCACAGCCCCGACACCGCCGGGCATGTAGGTGACGCGCATGGGCTTGCTGAGGATTTTCTCCTGCACCAGCGCGCTTTGCACCAGCTTGCAGGTCAGGTCGAAGCCACCACCCGGCGAGGCGGGGGCGATGCATTCGGGGCGTTTCGGTTCGGCGGCGAGGGCATTGCCGGCCAGCAGCAGGCAGCCGGTAGCGAGGACGAGGCGGCGCAGTGAAAAGGTCATCGTCAATCTCCGTGAGCGTTGTTGTTATTGGGTTACCACAGGGCCACGCTGTAGCTCACCAGCAGCCGCACTTCGTCGGCGTCGCGGGCAAAATTCGAGCGGAAGGTGGCATTGCGCAAACGCACGGCGACGTTTTTCAACGGGCCGCTTTGTACCACGTACTTGAACTCGGTGTTGCGCTCCCACTCCTTGCCCTCGCTGCCATCGGCGCGGCTGACGTTGTCGCCGCTGATGTAACGGGTCATGAAGGTCAGGCCGGGGATGCCCAGGGCGGCGAAGTTGTAGTCGTAGCGCATCTGCCAGGAATGCTCGTCGGCCCCGGCGAAATCGTTGATCTGCACGAAGTTGACCAGGTACGGGTCGGCGCCGTCGATGTAGGGGAAGGCGCTGTCACCGGACAGGTGCTGGTAGGCGGCGCTGACCTTGTGCCCGCCCAGGGCGTAGCTGAGCATGCCGTTGACGGTGGTGTTGTCGATATTGCCGGCCTTGGCCTGGCCTTGGTCATCACTCACCGCCAGGCGCAGGTCGGCGCCGAAGGTGCCTGGGCCCCACGGCTGGGTGGCGACCATGCCCAGGAAGTGCTGGCGGTAGATGTCGTCGAGCTGGGCGAAGTGGTAGCTACCAGTAATGCGATCGGTGAACTGGTAATCCAGGCCTGCAAGGTCCAGGTTGTCGGCTGAGAAGGTGCCACCGAAGCGGCCGTTCTTGTTGTTGAGCGCCAGGTCTTCCCAGTTGGTGTCGTTGCGGTCCTTGGCCTTTTCCAGGCGCCCACCGGTGAAGGTCAGGTGGCTGATTTCTTTCGAGGTGAGCAGGCCGCCTTCGAAGGTTTGCGGCAGAATGCGCCCGTCGTTGGGCTGCAGGGTCGGCAGTTCCGGGATCAGCGTGCCGACTTTCAGTTCGGTCTTGGACACCTTGATCTTGCCGGTCAGGCCGAGCTTGGAGTACTCGTCGGCAGCCTTGCCGTCGTCATGGGTCGGCAGCAGGCCGGTGTCGGTGCGGTCGGGGCTGGAGTCGAGCTTGATGCCGAGCATGCCCAGCGCATCCAGGCCAAAGCCCACGGTGCCATCGGTGTAGCCGGACTCGAAGTTGAGGATGAAGCCCTGGGCCCATTCGTCGCGCTTGGATTGCTGCGCGCTGGTGCCGTCGCGAAAGTCGCGGTTGAAGTACATGTTGCGGGTTTCGAAGGTCGCCGTGCTGTCTTCGAAGAAGGCCGCCTGGCTCAGCGGTGCGACACCGGCAAGGGCAACGGCGCTGGCGATGGCGGAGGGGCGTGCGGCAAAGGAACGGGTAGGCGCGAACGCCTGCGGCTGCGATGACAGCATCGAGATGGCTCCGTTTATTGTTCTTATTGGTTGCACCTTGCTGGTGCTTTTTTCGGCGCGCGGGGCGACCGTAGTGCGATGCTAGGTCGCCAACCTTTCGCTAACCTTTCAACGAGAAAGGTTTGTTACAAGGGGCTTCACAGGCGGGTCTACAGCGGTACACTCCGCGCCACCGCCCCACCCGAGCAGGGAGAAACCGATGCGTGTGCTGTTGGTCGAAGACCACCTGCAACTGGCCGAAAGCGTGGCCCAGGCCTTGAAAAGCCACGGCTTGACCGTGGATGTACTGCATGACGGCGTGGCTGCCGACCTGGCCCTGGCCAGTGAGGAATATGCGGTTGCCGTGCTCGATGTCGGCTTGCCGCGCATGGATGGCTTCGAGGTGCTGGCGCGCCTGCGCGGGCGCGGCAAGACCCTGCCGGTGCTGATGCTGACCGCGCGCAGTGACGTCAAGGACCGGGTTCACGGGCTGAACCTGGGCGCTGACGATTACCTCGCCAAGCCCTTCGAACTGACCGAGCTGGAAGCACGGGTCAAGGCCTTGCTGCGCCGTAGCGTGCTCGGTGGCGAGCGCCAGCAGCGCTGCGGGCCGTTGGTGTACGACCTGGACACCCGGCGCTTCAGCCTCGGCGAAGACAACCTGACCCTGACCTCACGTGAGCAGAGCGTGCTTGAAGCGCTGATCGCACGCCCAGGCCGGGTCATGAGCAAGGAGCAACTGGCCGCCCAGGTGTTTGGCCTGGACGAGGAGGCCAGCCCCGATGCCATCGAAATCTATATCCACCGCCTGCGCAAGAAACTCGACGGCCACCCGGTGGCCATCGTGACCTTCCGTGGCCTGGGCTACCTGCTCGAGCATCGCGATGCGTGACAACGGCAGCCTGCGTGGGCGGCTGCTGGGCAACCTGGCACTGCTGCTGGTGGTGCTGATGCTGGCCAGCGGCCTGAGCGCCTACTGGAACGGCCGCGAAGCCGCCGACACGGCGTACGACCGGACCTTGCTGGCCTCGGCGCGGACCATCGCCGCAGGCTTGTCGCAACGCGATGGCTCGTTGAGCGCGGATGTGCCCTACGTGGCCCTGGACACGTTCGCGTACGACAGTGCCGGGCGCATCTACTACCAGGTACTGGACATCAAGCAGCGGTTGATTTCCGGCTACGAGAATTTGCCAGCACCGCCGCCGGGCACGCCGCGCACGGATGACTACCCGGCGCTGGCGCGTTTCTACAATGCGACCTACCTCGGCCAGGACGTGCGTGTGGTCAGCCTGCTCAAGCCGGTCAGCGAGCCGAACATGAACGGCATGGCGGAAATTCGCGTGGCCGAGACCGAGGAGGCGCGCGTGCGCATGGCGCGGGGGTTGATGGCCGACACCCTGCTGCGCCTGGGCATGCTGGCGCTGGGCGCCTTGGTGATGGTGTGGTTTGCCATCAGTGCGGCGCTACGCCCGCTGGAGCGCCTGCGCACCGCCGTGGAAGAGCGTCAGCCCGACGACCTGCGGGCCTTGCCTGTGGTCCAGGTGCAGCGCGAACTTGGCCCGCTGGTGCGTGCCTTGAACCATTTCACCGAGCGCTTGCGCGGCCAGTTCGAACGTCAGGCGCAGTTCATCGCCGACGCCGCCCACGAATTGCGTACCCCCCTGGCGGCGCTCAAGGCACGGGTCGAGTTGGGCTTGCGCGCGTCCGAGCCCGAGCAGTGGCGCCAGACCCTGGAGTCCGCAGCCCAGGGCACCGACCGCCTGACGCACCTGGCCAACCAGTTGTTGTCTCTGGCGCGGGTCGAGAATGGTGCCAGGGCGATTGCCGAAGGTGGCGCGCAGCGCCTGGACCTTAGCCAACTGGCCCGCGAACTGGGCATGGCCATGGCGCCGCTGGCCCACAAACGCGGGGTGGCGCTGGCCCTGGAGGCCGAGGCGCCGGTCTGGCTCAAGGGCGAGCCGACCTTGCTCAACGAGCTGTTGAGCAACCTGGTGGATAACGCCCTGGCGCATACCCCGGCCGGTGGCAACGTGATCTTGCGGGTGGTGGCGCCAGCGGTGCTGGAAGTCGAGGATGATGGCCCGGGTATTCCCGAGGAGGAGCGCGAACGGGTGTTCGAGCGCTTCTACCGCCGCAGTGCCCAGGGCAGTGGGCTTGGGCTGGCCATTGTCGGCGAGATCTGCCGCGCGCACTTGGCGCAGATCAGCCTGCACGATGGGCAAAAGGGCGGCTTGCGGGTGCGCGTGAGCTTTATCGCCGATTGAGTCTGCAACCGCTGGGCCTCAAGGAGGCCCCGGCGCCATCAGCGCAACAGGCTCCGCGCCTCAAGCAACTCTTCCACCTCAAGCTCGGTGCCGAACGGCAGCCCCAGGTGGCGGTACGCTGGCAGTGCCGCCAACGGCCGGCTGCGCCCCCGCTGGCTGATGCAACGGGCGATCTGCACGACGTCGATGTAATCGACCTTGTCGGTCTGCCGGTCAAGGTCCTGAACCTGGCTTGGCAGGTTGACCAACTGCTCGGGAAACTCCCATGCCTTGAGGATCTTGTCGCCCAGCGCCGGCTGGATCTGCTCGATCACGTAATGCAGGCAGACCGGGTCGGAGAGCAGCTCGTTGTGTTCCTCGGCGTAAATCAGTACCGGCAGCGCACCGATCTGGTTGACCAGCCCGCCGAGGGTGGCCTGGTCTGGTTTCAGGTGGGTGTAGCGGCGGCTTATTTCATAGCTGATACCTGCAACTTCCAGGCTGTTTGCCCAGATATCGCGCAGTTTTTGCTCAACGGCTGGCGAGCGGGCATGGAAGATCTGCTCGATCACCAGGCCGATGGCCAGGTTGCAGCTGTAGTTGATGCCCAGGCGGGTGATTGCAGTGTGCAGGTCGGTGACCTCTACCGCGGCACGCAGCAGTGGGCTGTTGACCACTTTGATCAGCCGCGCCGAGAGGGCTGCGTCGCGGCCGATCACCTTGCTCAAGGCCGACACACTGATCTCGCTGTCCTCGGCCGCCTCGCGGATGCTCAAGGCAACCTCGGGGAGGGTGGGCAGGACCAGGTCATCCTTTTCGATGGCCTCAAGCAGTTGTGCTTGAACCATCTCGGCCAGCTTGTTCATGGACTTCTCTACCGCAGTGGTGGTGCGGCCCCGTCACGCGGACGGGGCAGGCTGGTCAGCGCTGGATTTCCCGGTCGCGGTCCAGTTCGTAGGGCAGACTCAGCACGTGCAGGCGTGGCCCTTCCAGGCTGCCCAGGTGCAGGTTGTCATCGTTCACCGCATCGGCGCTGAGCACCGCGAGCAACTCACAACCTACACCGGTGCTGGCAGCAATCACCACTTCACCGACCGACGAGCCATGGGTTGGCGAGAAGATCTCGGCACCGGGCGCGGGGATGGCCTGCTGGTCGAGCGCCAGGCGGTACTGACGGCGCTTGAGCTTGCCCAGGTACTGCATGCGGGCGACGATTTCCTGGCCGGTGTAGCAGCCCTTCTTGAAGCTGACACCGTCGACGGCCTGCAGGTTGATCATCTGCGGGATGAACAGTTCACGGGTAGGGCCCATGACCTGGCCGATGCCGGCGCGAACCTGGCCCAGCAGCCAATCATTGAGGCTGCCTTCGGGCAAGCTGGCGGCAAGTGTTGCGGACACTGCGCTGGATTGCTCGGCCGGTGCCCACAGTTCAACCCGGCCCGCCGACACGGCAATGGCGATCAGGCCCGCGTGGCGCACGGTTGCGCCCGCCTCGGTGGGTGGCGTCACACCCAGTGCCAGCAGCGCTGCATCGCCGCCCTGCAGGCCAAAGCGTGCCCAGGCGGCGCTTTCGTCGCTGAGGGTGGCTTTGGAGAACACGGCATACTTCTTCAGGTCGGCCAACTGCGCGTCGAGCAGTTCGCTGGCCATGGCCAGCAGGTAGCCGTTGCCTTCCGGCACGATGCGAAAACTCGACTGCATGCGCCCCTTGACCATGCAGCGGGCGCCGAGGCTGGCATGTTCCTGGCTGAGGTAGTTGATGTTGCAGGTCAGCTGGCCCTGCAGGAACTTGCCTGCGTCGGAGCCGCGGACGGCGAGGATGCCCTCGTGGGACAGAGGGCTGAAGAAAGCGGAATCGGCCATGGGTCATCGCGGTGGCTTAAAGACTGGCGGCCATCATAGAACGCCAGTAACAAAATAGGTAGGTGACTAGACCAACGCCCTGTGCCGCTTCGCTCGCCTGGCTGTATACTGGCGGGCCATTCGAGGAGGGCCCCATGGTCGAACAAACTGAACTCAACCGGCTTTTCTGGCACAGCCGTCGCGGCATGCTGGAACTGGACGTACTGCTGGTGCCTTTCACCCAGGAAGTCTACGCCACCCTCAACGAAGCCGACCGTGAGCTCTATGTGCGCCTGTTGAGCTGCGAGGATCAGGACATGTTCGGCTGGTTCATGGAGCGCACCGAGTCTGAAGACCCGGAGTTGCAGCGCATGGTCCGCATCATCCTGGACCGTGTCCAGCCCAAGTGAGTTTTTCCAGAGCCGTTGGCAGGGCTCGCGCCTGCTGCTGACGGCCTACCTGAGTTGCCAGGTGCTGGCGCTGCTTACCGTGTGGGTGAGTGCGTTGCCCTGGTGGCTGTCCCTTGCTGTTGCTGCCGCCTGCATTGCCCACGCCAGTTGGGCCATCCCCCGACGTATTCTGTTGACGCATGATCATGCCGTTGTGGGCGTGCGCCGTGATGCGCGTGGCTGGCAGGTACTGAGCCGTGCCCGAGGCTGGCAGCCGGTGCGCTTGTGCCGCGATAGCGTGGCGGTGCCGGGGCTGGTGGTGCTGCGCTTTGTGCGGGAGGGGGGCTGGTTGGGGGAAAGTCAATGCATACCGCCGGATGCGCTGGGGGCTGATGAGCACCGGCGGTTGCGGGTACGGCTGAAATTCAGCCGGCGCAGGTGGGGGCAGGCAAGCCAGGTATAGATCGAAACGACGCAGGCCTTTTCGCAGGGTTACCCGCGAAAAGGCCGGCATGGTTTTCAGAACGGGCTGAGGATGGTGTCCTTCGCCTCGTCCAGCATCCCTGGATAATCCAGCGTGTAATGCAAACCACGGCTTTCCTTGCGCTGCATCGCCGAACGAATCATCAGCTCCGCCACCTGGGCCAGGTTGCGCAACTCGATCAGGTCGCGGCTGACCTTGTAGTTGCTGTAGAACTCGTCGATTTCATCAAGCAGCAGGCGGACGCGGTGTTCGGCACGCTGCAGGCGTTTGCTGGTGCGCACGATGCCGACATAGTCCCACATGAAGCGGCGCAGCTCGTCCCAGTTGTGCGCGATGATCACGTCCTCGTCCGAGTCGGTGACCTGGCTTGCATCCCAGCCGGGCAGGGCTTTGGGCATTTCGATCTGGTCCAGGTGCGCCTGGATGTCTGCGGCAGCCGCGCGGCCGTAGACGAAGCACTCGAGCAGCGAATTGCTGGCCATCCGGTTGGCGCCATGCAAACCGGTGAAGCTGGTCTCGCCGATGGCATACAGCCCCGGCACGTCGGTATGGCCGCGGTCGTCGACCACCACCCCGCCGCACGTATAGTGGGCCGCCGGTACCACAGGGATCGGCTGTCGGGTGATGTCGATGCCGAACGTCAGGCAGCGCTCGTACACGGTGGGGAAGTGGCCCTTGATGAACTCGGCCGGCTTGTGGGTGATGTCCAGGTACACGCAGTCCACGCCCAGGCGCTTCATCTCGTGGTCGATGGCGCGGGCCACGATGTCGCGGGGGGCCAGTTCTTCGCGTGGGTCGAAACGCGGCATGAACCGCTCGCCGTTGGGCAGGCGCAACAGGGCGCCTTCGCCGCGCAGGGCTTCGGTGACCAAAAAACTCTTGGCCTGGGGGTGGTACAGGCAGGTCGGATGGAACTGGTTGAATTCAAGGTTGGCCACCCGGCAGCCGGCCCGCCAGGCCATGGCGATACCGTCGCCGCAGGCGCCGTCCGGGTTGCTGGTATACAGGTAGACCTTGGCCGCGCCACCGGTGGCCAGCACGGTGAAGCGCGCACCAAAGGTGTCCACTTCGCCGCTGTTGCGGTTAAGCACATACGCACCCAGGCAGCGCTCGCCGGGCAGGCCCAGGCGGCGCTCGGTAATCAGGTCGACCGCCACGCGCTGCTCCAGCAACTCGATATTCGGGCGTTTTCGGGCCTGGGCCAGCAGGGTGGTGAAGATCGCGGCGCCGGTGGCATCGGCGGCGTGGATGATGCGCCGATGACTGTGGCCGCCTTCGCGGGTCAGGTGGAACTCGAAGCCCCCATCGTCGACGCCGTGCTGCTCGTCCCGGGTAAAGGGCACGCCTTGCTCGATCAGCCATTGGATGGCTTCGCGGCTGTGCTCGACGGTGAAGCGCACAGCGTCTTCATGGCACAGACCGCCGCCGGCATTGAGGGTATCCTCGACATGCGACTGGACGGTGTCGGTGTCGTCCAGCACCGCGGCGACGCCACCTTGGGCCCAGAACGTCGAGCCATTTGACAGGTCGCCCTTGCTGAGCACGGCGACGCGCAGGTGGCTGGGAAGGTTCAGTGCCAGGCTGAGACCGGCGGCACCGCTGCCGATCACCAGGACATCATGTTGGAATTGTTGGCTCATGTCGGGACACTAGTAATCTACGGAAGGGGCGCGGCACAATAGTCACGCGCCGATGGCATTGTGAAACTATCGTTAAACCAGGCCGGGTTGCCTTTATAGCAGCCCCGGGTGGCCAATTTCCATGCCACTTGCCAGCTTGCGGTAACCTTTGTGGGAACTTTCCGACATGGCCGGAAATCCTATGAAGGCTGCCCGCACGCCACATATTGCCGCGGCGACGCAGGGCGGCAGCTCTATTCGGGCTGACACCTGCGTATTCGAAACCTGATTATCGACGTTGCCGGCCGTGTCCGCGCCGCGTCTTCCGTGCGAGCCGACCAAGGGCTGCAGGAAACTTGCTTGGAGGGGAGAACTTTTGCGCAAAGCCCGAGTCTATGTTTGCAAGCCTGAACGATGGCTGTTGCAACGCTCCTTCGAGTTCACTGAGGAGTGTTCATGCTAACCCAGGAAGAGGATCAGCAGCTTGTCGAGCGCGTACAGCGTGGAGACAGGCGAGCGTTCGATCTGTTGGTGCTGAAGTATCAGCACAAGATTCTCGGGTTGATCGTGCGGTTCGTTCACGATACCCACGAGGCCCAGGATGTAGCGCAGGAAGCCTTTATCAAGGCCTACCGTGCGCTTGGCAATTTCCGCGGAGACAGTGCGTTTTATACCTGGCTGTACCGCATCGCCATCAACACGGCGAAGAACTATCTGGTGTCCCGTGGAAGACGGCCACCAGACAGCGATGTCAGCTCCGAGGATGCGGAGTTTTACGACGGCGATCATGGTCTCAAGGATCTCGAGTCCCCAGAGCGCTCGTTGTTGCGGGATGAAATCGAAGGCACTGTCCATCGCACCATCCAGCAGCTGCCCGAAGACCTGCGCACGGCCTTGACCCTGCGTGAGTTCGACGGACTGAGTTACGAAGACATTGCCAGTGTCATGCAATGTCCGGTGGGTACCGTGCGCTCTCGAATCTTCCGCGCTCGGGAGGCCATAGATAAAGCCCTGCAGCCGTTGTTGCAGGAAACCTGAGACAGCGGCTACAGCCAAGAGAGGAACCGCCATGAGTCGTGAAGCGTTGCAGGAATCGCTGTCCGCGGTAATGGATAACGAAGCGGACGAACTGGAATTACGTCGGGTACTGAGTGCCGTCGACGATGCCGAAACCCGTGCCACCTGGTCGCGTTACCAGGTAGCCCGCGCAGCGATGCACAAGGAACTGCTGCTGCCAAACCTCGATATCGCCTCGGCGGTGTCTGCAGCATTGGCCGACGAAGCGGTACCGGCCAAGGTCAAGAAAGGCCCATTGCGCAGCATCGGCCGCTTGGCAGTTGCTGCCTCGGTGACGATCGCAGTGCTGGCGGGTGTACGCATGTACAACCAGGATGAGATCACCGGTGCCGAGCTGGCTTCCCAGCAACCTGCACAGCAGGGGCTGAGCGTGCCACAAGCTCAGGGCCCGGCTGTATTGGCAGGCTATAGTGAAAGCAGTGAGCAACCGACCGGGCCGATGGCCAACGGTGTGCTGCAGAACCAGGCTGGCTGGGATCAGCGTCTGCCAGGCTACCTGCGCCAGCATGCCCAGGAATCTGCGCTCAAGGGCAATGAAACGGCTCTGCCTTATGCCCGCGCCGCCAGCCTGGATAACCCCGTTAAGTAAGGAGGATCATGCGCGCGCTACCTCTCTTGTCGCTGCTGATAGGCAGTTGCATGACGGTGCCAGCGTTGGCGGCCAACTCTTCGCCCGAGGCGAGTGAGTGGCTGAACAAGCTGGCACAGGCCGAGCAAAAGCAGAGCTACCAAGGCTCTTTCATCTACGAACGCAACGGCAGCTTTTCTTCCCACGATATCTGGCACAAGGTTCAGGACGGCAAGGTCAGCGAGCGGCTTCTGCAGCTCGACGGCGCCGCCCAGGAAATCGTGCGCGTGGACGGCAAGGTGGCGTGCGTCAGTGGTGCCTTGGTCAGCGGCGTGAAGACGCCGCCCGATGCCGCGCCGCGTGTGCTCGATCCACTCAAGTTGATGGGCTGGTACGACCTGAGTTTGGCGGGCAAGTCTCGTGTCGCCGGGCGCGATGCGGTGATCGTTACGCTCACCCCGCGCGACCAGCACCGTTACGCTTTCGAATTGCATCTGGACCGCCGTACCGGTTTGCCGCTGCGCTCGTTGATGCTCAACGACAAAGGGCAGTTGCTCGAGCGCTTCCAGATGACCCGCCTGGATACCGATGACCTGCCTACCGACGAAGACTTGCGCGCCAGTGCCGCCTGCAAGCCGGTGGAGCATCGCGCCACTACGACGCAAGAAGCGGTCTCTGGCTGGCGTTCGGACTGGCTGCCGCCGGGTTTCGAGTTGGTCAACAGCTCGGTACGCCGCGACGCGGCTCGCAACAGTTCGGTCACCAGCTTGATGTATGACGATGGCCTGGCTCGCGTATCGGTATTCGTCGAACCGGTCAACGACAACTCAGGCATCGACACGCGCGTTCAGTTGGGCCCGACCGTAGCGGTATCGCGCCGTCTCAATACCCCAAAAGGCAAGGTCCTGGTCACCGTGGTCGGTGAAATACCCTTGGGTACCGCAGAGCGCATTGCGCTGTCGATGCGGGCTCAGGATGCCCAGGCGCGGCAATGATGGCGTGCTTTTTCAGGCGGGTTACGGCGTGAGAGACCTGCCTCTGAAATGAAATTTAAGCATTGTCATTTGCATTCTTTCGGTAAATTTTCTATAGGTCAGGCTTCTTGGAGCCTGGCCTTTCCTGCTTGTGCAGGGGCCTTACGCTAACCACGCTCGTTGTGACGGGAGCCGTATGTCAATAACACGCTTGAAACCCTACCTATCGATGTTCGCCGCCGTGCTGATGCTCGGCCAGGTGCTCACCGCCCAGGCCGAGGAAGCCCTGCCGGACTTCACCACGCTGGTCGAGCAAGCCTCGCCGGCCGTGGTCAATATCAGTACCAAGCAGAAGCTGCCGGACCGCCGCATCGCCGCAGGGCAGATGCCGGACCTCGAAGGCTTGCCGCCGATGTTTCGTGAGTTCTTCGAGCGCAACATGCCGCAGCAACCCCGCTCGCCGCGTGGTGATCGCCAGCGCGAAGCGCAGTCGCTGGGCTCGGGCTTCATCATTTCCAGCGATGGCTACGTACTGACCAACAACCATGTGGTGGCCGATGCCGACGAGATCATCGTCCGCCTGTCGGACCGCAGCGAACTGCAGGCCAAGCTGGTCGGCACCGACCCGCGCACCGACGTGGCGCTGCTCAAGGTCGAAGGCAAGAACCTGCCGACCGTCAAGCTGGGTGACTCCGAGAAGCTCAAGGTAGGCGAGTGGGTACTGGCCATCGGTTCGCCGTTTGGCTTCGACCACTCGGTGACCAAAGGCATCGTCAGCGCCAAGGGGCGTACGTTGCCAAACGATACCTATGTGCCGTTCATCCAGACTGACGTGGCCATCAACCCGGGTAACTCCGGTGGCCCGCTGTTCAACATGAATGGCGAGGTCGTGGGTATCAACTCGCAGATCTTCACCCGCTCTGGCGGTTTCATGGGCCTGTCGTTTGCTATCCCGATCGATGTGGCCATCGACGTGTCCAACCAGCTGAAAAAAGACGGCAAGGTCAGCCGTGGCTGGCTGGGCGTGGTCATTCAGGAGGTCAACAAGGACCTGGCTGAATCCTTTGGCCTCGACAAGCCGGCCGGTGCCCTGGTAGCCCAGGTGCTGGAAGACGGCCCGGCAGCCAAGGGTGGCCTGCAGGTGGGTGATGTGATTCTGAGCATGAACGGCCAGCCGATCGTCATGTCGGCCGACCTGCCGCACCTGGTCGGCAGCCTCAAGGATGGTGACAAGGCCAAGCTCGAGATTATCCGTAACGGCAAGCGTCAGAACCTGGACGTCAGCGTCGGCGCACTGCCGGACGATGACGCCGACATCGGTACAGGCGCTGAAGGCAGTGCCGAGCGCAGCAGCAACCGTCTGGGTGTTTCCGTTGCCGATCTGAGCGCCGAGCAGAAGAAAGCTCTGGAACTCAAGGGCGGCGTGGTGATCAAGGAAGTTCAGGATGGCCCGGCAGCGTTGATCGGCCTGCGCCCGGGTGACGTCATCAGCCACCTGAACAACCAGGCAATCGGCTCGGCCAAGGAATTCACCGAGATTGCCAAGGACCTGCCGAAGAACCGTTCGGTGTCCATGCGCGTGCTGCGTCAGGGGCGTGCAAGCTTCATTACCTTCAAGCTGGCTGAATAAGCTGGTCATCGGGTAGGAAAAGGGCAGCCATGGCTGCCCTTTTTCATGAAAATAGACATCGGTCATGTGCTGTACCTACCGCCGGCAAGCCGGCCTTCACCGGTACTACGCCGGTTTCAGGCGTGTTGCTGTCGCTATGGGTGCCGGCTTGCCGGCGACAGGGCCCATACAGACAGCCGATCAGGAATCTCCCATATCCCTGCTGCTTGAGGTACAATTCCCGGCTATTTTTCGGCGGGCGTCCCGGCTCGCAGCCTTTTCGAGTGTTGACCCGTGAGTGATTTGAGTCATATCCGCAATTTCTCCATCATCGCCCACATCGACCATGGCAAGTCGACGCTGGCCGACCGTTTCATTCAGATGTGCGGTGGCCTGTCTGCGCGCGAAATGGAAGCTCAAGTCCTTGACTCCATGGACCTGGAGCGCGAACGCGGGATCACCATCAAGGCCCACAGCGTCACGCTTCACTACAAGGCGCAAGACGGCAAGACCTACCAGCTGAACTTCATCGACACCCCCGGCCACGTCGACTTCACCTATGAAGTCTCGCGCTCGCTGGCCGCCTGTGAAGGCGCGCTGCTGGTGGTGGACGCCGGCCAGGGCGTCGAAGCCCAGTCCGTGGCCAACTGCTACACCGCCATCGAGCAAGGCCTCGAGGTCATGCCGGTGTTGAACAAGATGGACCTGCCCCAGGCTGACCCGGACCGCGTCAAGGACGAGATCGAGAAGATCATCGGCATCGACGCTACCGACGCCGTGGCCTGCAGTGCCAAGAGCGGCATGGGCGTCGACGAGGTACTCGAGCGCCTGGTGCACACCATCCCCGCGCCTGTTGGCGAGATCGACGCGCCGCTGCAGGCGCTGATCATCGACTCCTGGTTCGACAACTACCTGGGCGTGGTCTCGCTTGTGCGCGTGCGCCAGGGCCGGGTCAAGAAGGGCGACAAGATCCTGGTCAAGTCCACCGGCAAGGTGCACCTGGTCGACAGCGTCGGCGTCTTTACCCCGAAACACACCCAGACCGCCGACCTCAAGGCCGGTGAAGTGGGCTTCATCATCGCCAGCATCAAAGACATTCACGGTGCACCGGTCGGTGACACCCTGACCCTGTCCTCGACCCCGGAAGTCGAAGTGCTCGCAGGCTTCAAGAAGATCCAGCCACAGGTCTATGCCGGCCTGTTCCCGGTCAGCTCCGAGGATTTCGAAGACTTCCGTGACGCCCTGCAAAAGCTGACCCTCAACGATTCGTCGTTGCAGTACATGCCGGAAAGCTCCGACGCCCTGGGCTTCGGTTTCCGCTGCGGCTTCCTGGGCATGCTGCACATGGAGATCATCCAGGAGCGCCTGGAGCGCGAGTACGACCTGGACCTGATCACCACCGCTCCTAGCGTGATCTACGAGCTCGAACTCAAGACCGGCGAAACCATCATCGTCGACAACCCGTCGAAGCTGCCGGACGTCTCGGCTGTCACCGACTTCCGCGAGCCGATCGTCACCGCGACCATCCTGGTGCCGCAGGAGCACCTGGGCAACGTCATCACCCTGTGCATCGAGAAGCGTGGCGTACAGCGCGACATGCAGTTCCTTGGCAGCCAGGTGCAGGTGCGTTACGACATGCCGATGAACGAGGTGGTGCTGGACTTCTTCGACCGCCTCAAGTCGACCAGTCGCGGATACGCTTCGCTGGACTATCATTTCGATCGCTACCAGTCGGCCAACCTGGTCAAGCTGGATGTACTGATCAACGGCGACAAGGTCGATGCCCTGGCCCTGATCGTGCACCGCGACAACGCGGCCTACAAAGGCCGTGCGTTGACCGAGAAGATGAAGGAACTGATCCCTCGGCAGATGTTCGATGTGGCGATCCAGGCAGCCATTGGCGGCCAGATCATCGCGCGGACAACCGTCAAGGCGCTCAGAAAGAACGTACTGGCCAAGTGCTACGGTGGTGACGTCAGCCGTAAGAAGAAACTGCTGGAGAAGCAGAAGGCCGGTAAGAAACGCATGAAGCAGGTTGGTAACGTGGAAATTCCACAAGAAGCCTTCCTCGCCGTGCTCAGGTTGGATAGCTAGGTCCTATGTCGCTAAATTTCCCGCTGTTGCTAGTCATCGCCGTAGCCGTCTGCGGCCTGTTGGGCTTGATCGACCTGCTGTTCCTGGCCCCGCGCCGGCGAACGGCAATCGCCAACTATCAGGGTAGCGTCAGCCAGCCCGAGATGGCGGTGGTCGAGCGCCTGAACAAGGAGCCGCTGCTGGTCGAGTACGGCAAGTCGTTCTTCCCGGTGCTGTTCATCGTGCTGGTGCTGCGCTCGTTTCTGGTCGAGCCGTTCCAGATCCCTTCGGGGTCGATGAAACCGACCCTGGAAGTGGGCGACTTCATCTTGGTGAACAAGTTCTCCTATGGCATTCGCCTGCCGGTGATCGACAAGAAGGTCATCGAGGTGGGTGACCCGCAACGCGGTGATGTGATGGTGTTCCGCTACCCGAGCGACCCCAACGTCAACTACATCAAGCGTGTGGTCGGCCTGCCGGGCGACCAGATCCGCTACACCAATGACAAGCGGTTGTACGTCAATGGTCAGCCGATTGCCGAGCAACTGGTGGGCACCGAGCCAGGCACCTTGGGCAGCGCCGAGCTGTACAAGGAGAAGCTGGGCGAGGCCGAGCACCTGATCCGCAAGGAGATGAGCCGTTATCGCATGCCGCCGGACCAGCAATGGACCGTACCGGCCGGCCACTACTTCATGATGGGCGACAACCGCGACAACTCCAACGATAGCCGCTACTGGGATGATCCGAACATTCCCAAGGAACTGCACGGCATGGTTCCGGACCGGAACATTGTCGGCAAGGCCTTCGCGGTCTGGATGAGCTGGCCAGAGCCCAAGCTCAGCCACCTGCCTAACCTGTCGCGGGTCGGCCTGATCCATTGATACCCTTCGGCGCTGTCCAGCAGACAGCGCCGAATGCATTTCTGACATAGGCTGTGTTCTCAGGGATCGAGAGATTCGTCGTGTGCAGCGGCGGACCACAGCCAAACAGTCTTTCAGGATGTTGATTTGAACAACGCGTTGAACAACCAACGGGTGGCCGCATGACTGCTTCCCTTGCCACTCTGGAGCGAAAGCTCGGATACACTTTCAAGGATCAGGACCAGATGCTTCTGGCCCTGACCCATCGCAGCTACGCCGGGCGCAATAACGAGCGCCTGGAGTTTCTTGGCGACGCCATTCTCAACTTCGTGGCGGGCGAGGCGCTGTTCGAGCGCTTTCCGCAGGCCCGCGAAGGCCAGCTGTCGCGCTTGCGTGCCCGCCTGGTCAAGGGTGAAACCCTGGCCCGTCTGGCCCGGGGTTTTGACTTGGGTGAATACCTGCGTCTGGGTTCTGGTGAGCTTAAAAGCGGCGGTTTCCGCCGTGAATCGATCCTGGCCGATGCCCTGGAGGCGCTGATTGGCGCCATCTACCTGGACGCGGACATGCAGACCGCTCGTGAGCGTGTGCTGGCCTGGCTGGCCGATGAGTTCGAAAGCCTGACCCTGGTCGACACCAACAAGGACCCCAAGACCCGCCTGCAAGAGTTTCTGCAGTCGCGCAGCTGTGAGCTGCCGCGTTACGAGGTGGTGGACATCCAAGGCGAACCGCACTGCCGCACCTTCTTCGTCGAATGCGAAGTGGTTCTGCTGAACAACAAGAGCCGTGGTCAGGGTGTAAGCCGGCGTATCGCCGAGCAAGTCGCCGCCGCGGCTGCACTGATCGCCTTGGGCGTGGAGAATGGCAATGACTGATAGCAATCCGACCCGCTGCGGCTACGTGGCCATTGTCGGCCGCCCCAACGTGGGCAAGTCGACCTTGCTCAACCACATCCTCGGCCAGAAGCTGGCGATCACCTCGCGCAAGCCGCAGACCACCCGCCACAACATGCTCGGCATCAAGACCGAAGGTGATGTGCAGGCGATCTACGTCGATACGCCGGGTATGCACAAGGCCAACGACAAGGCCCTGAACCGTTACATGAACCGTAACGCTTCGGCTGCCTTGAAAGACGTCGATGTGGTGATCTTCGTGGTCGACCGCACCCGCTGGACCGACGAGGACCAGTTGGTGCTCGAGCGCGTGCAGTACGTCAGTGGCCCGGTCATCCTGGCGGTCAACAAGACCGATCGTCTGGAAGAAAAAGCCGATCTGATCCCGCACCTGCAATGGCTCCAGGAGCAACTGCCGAACGCGGAAGTGGTGCCGATCTCCGCCCAGCAGGGGCATAACCTCGAGGCACTGGAAGGGCTGATCGCCAAGCACCTGCCAGAGAACGAGCATTTCTTCCCGGAAGACCAGATCACCGACCGCAGCAGCCGTTTCCTGGCGGCCGAGCTGGTGCGCGAGAAGATCATGCGTCAGTTGGGTGCGGAGCTGCCGTACCAGATCACCGTAGAGATCGAAGAGTTCAAGCAGCAGGGGCATGTGTTGCACATCCATGCGCTGATCCTGGTCGAACGTGATGGCCAGAAGAAGATCATCATCGGTGACAAGGGCGAGCGTATCAAACGCATTGGTTCCGATGCGCGCAAAGATATGGAAGTGCTGTTCGACGCCAAGGTCATGCTCAACCTCTGGGTCAAGGTCAAGGGCGGCTGGTCCGACGATGAGCGCGCCCTGCGCTCGCTGGGCTACGGCGACCTGTAACCCCTCCAGCGGCCCGGATCTCTCCGGGCCGCTCTGCTTTCGGGCCACTCCCCATGGAACAACCAGTCGGCCAGCCGGCCTATGTGCTGCACAGTCGTGCCTACAAGGAAACCAGCGCACTGGTGGACTTCCTCACGCCGCAAGGTCGAGTGCGGGCCGTGCTGCGCCGGGCGCGCGGCAAAGGGGGCAGCCTGGTACGGCCGTTCGTGCCGCTGGAGGTGGAGCTGCGCGGGCGCGGTGAGCTGAAGAATGTCGGCCGCCTGGATGCCCTCGGTATCGCCGCCTGGCTGCATGGCGATGCACTGTTCAGCGGGCTGTACCTCAACGAGCTGCTCATGCGTTTGCTCCCGGCCGAAGCCCCACACCCGGCGCTGTTCGAACACTACACCCTGACCTTGCAGGCCTTGGCCGCCGGGCGCCCACTGGAGCCGCTGCTGCGTTCCTTCGAATGGCGCCTGCTGGACGAACTCGGCTATGCGTTTTCGTTGCAGCATGACGTCAACGGGACGCCGATCGATGCCGCTGGCCGTTATCGTTTGCGCGTGGATGCCGGGCTTGAGCGGGTCGAGTTAGTGCAGCCAGGCCTGTTCCAGGGTACCGAGCTGCTGGCCCTGGCTGAAGCAGACTGGGAAGCCCCAGGTGCCTTGCTTGCTGCCAAACGGCTGATGCGCCAGGCACTGGCTGTTCACCTGGGCCCTAAACCCCTGGTCAGTCGGGAACTGTTTCGCAAGCGCTGATCCCGTCGTATGCTGTGTGGCTAAATCTTCAGGAGAGCCTTTCGTGACTCACAGCAACCGCATGCTTCTCGGCGTAAACATCGACCACGTGGCGACGCTGCGCCAGGCCCGGGGCACGCGTTACCCTGACCCGGTCAAGGCTGCCCTGGACGCCGAAGAGGCGGGTGCCGACGGCATCACCGTGCACCTGCGCGAAGACCGCCGGCACATTCAGGAACGCGACGTGGTGGTGCTCAAGGATGTGCTGCAGACGCGCATGAACTTCGAGATGGGCGTTACCGAAGAGATGATGGCATTCGCCGAGAAGATTCGCCCGGCACACATCTGCCTGGTGCCCGAGACCCGTCAGGAGCTGACCACCGAAGGCGGCCTGGACGTGGCGGGGCAGGAGGCGCGGATCAAGGCTGCCGTCGAGCGCCTGGCGCGCACCGGTGCCGAAGTGTCGCTGTTCATCGACGCCGACGAGCGCCAGATCGAAGCTTCGCGCCGCGTGGGCGCCCCGGCCATCGAACTGCATACTGGCCGTTACGCCGATGCCCAGACGCCGACCGAAGTGGCCGAAGAGCTCAAGCGCATCGCTGACGGTGTGGCCTTTGGCGTGGCCCAGGGGCTGATCGTCAATGCCGGCCACGGCCTGCATTATCACAACGTCGAGGCGGTTGCGGCGATCAAGGGCATCAATGAGCTGAACATCGGCCATGCGTTGGTGGCCCATGCGCTGTTCGTCGGCTTCAAGGCGGCGGTGGCGGAGATGAAGGCGTTGATCGTGGCGGCGTCGCGCTGATCATAGGGCCTTTGTACGCGCGGTCTTGCGTCCCTTTCGTGACGCAAGGCCGCTCCTGCACGCGGCGACATTGCCAGAGCCATCGCTAACCCGGAAATATCAGACTAAACCGGGTCGGCCCTGCCGGGCTGCTCATGACCTCAATCCGCCCCCCATGCAATTGCATGATCGATTTCACAATTGCCAGCCCCAGGCCAGTGCCACCCTCCAGCCGTGAGCGCCCAGCGCCCACGCGGTAAAAACGCTCGAACAACTGCGGCTGATGCTCTGCGGCAATGCCCACCCCCTGGTTCTCAACCCATACCCTGACATCGCCACCCTGGCGCTCGATACCCAGGTCTATGGGTTTGCCTGGCGGCGCATGCCGAAGGGCATTGCTCAACAGGTTCGACAAGGCACGCTGGAACATCAACCGATCACCCGATGCCGTGCCCCAACCGCGAATGCGCAGTTCGATATCCTTGAGCTCGGCGCTTATGGCGAACAGCTCGACCACCTGTGCCGTCTCATCGGCCAGTGCCAGGGGCTTTAGCGCCACCTGGGCCTGCGGCTGGCTGACCTGGGCGAGAAACAGCATGTCGTTGATGATGCGGTTGAGGCGGGTCAGCTCTTCGATACTGTCTTCCAGCACTTCCCGGTAATTGGCATTGTCGCGCTCACGGCTCAGGGTAACTTGAGCCTTGCCCATCAGGTTGCTCAAGGGCGTGCGCAGCTCATGGGCCAAGTCGTCGGAAAATTGCGACAGCTGGCTCACGCCCTGGTCGAGGCGGTCGAGCATCACGTTGATGCTTGTGGCCAACGCTGCCAACTCCTGCGGCAGGCCGGTAGCGGGCAAGCGGTGTTGCAGGTCCTGGGCCGATACCTGCCCGGCAATGCGCCGGAAGTGCTGCAGGGGGGCCAGCCCGCGCTGCACCAGCCACCATGCCGCAGCGCCGATCAATATCAGCAGTAAAGGCAAGACCAGTACGGTAGAGCGCAGGTAAGCCTGAAGCAGTGCGTTGTCGTCGGCTCGGTCGAGCGACATCATCACCCGTACCGGGGTGTCGTCGCGCAAGCGCATCTGACGTGTCGCAGTCAGCATCTGCTTGCCGCGGCTGTCGCGCCATTCGTGGAACGCCAGCCGCGCTCCGGTCTGCAGTTCGCCCACGCGCGACTCCAGCGCCGGCCCCAGGCTGAGCAGATGCGGGTGGCGGCCTTCGAGGGCCAGCACGCTGAGGCTGAGGTTGTCGTGCCCCATCACCAGGTCAAGCAGAGGGTGGGCGCGGCTGCCCAGGTCTTCGCTGCGCAGGTCGACCCGCAGGTTGTGCTCGACCTGCAGCATCTTGCGCGCCAGGTCCTTGCGCGCGCGGCTGTCCAGTTCGTGGTCCAGGGCAACTACGGCCAGGCAGGCCAACAGCAGCACCAGCACCGCCCCCATCAGCGTGACGCCCAAGCCCAGGCGCAGCGACAGGCTGGCGTTGTTCAAAACCGTGCCTCGAGTACATAGCCGACGCCGCGCAAGGTGTGGATCAGCTTGTCATCGAAGGGGTCGTCGATCTTCGCCCGCAGGCGGCGGATCGAGACCTCGACCACATTGGTGTCACAGTCGAAGTTCATGTCCCACACCAACGAGATGATTTGCGTGCGTGACAGCACCTCGCCGGTCTGGCGCATCAGCAGGTGCAGCAAGGCGAACTCCTTGGCGGTCAGGTCGATGCGTTGCCCTGCGCGGTAAGCACGATGGCGGCCAGGGTCCAGCTCCAGGTCGGCCACGCGCAGGGTGCTGGGCTGCAGTTGCTGGTCGTTGCGGCGCAGCAGGCTACGGATTCGCGCCAGCAGCTCGGGAAACTCGAACGGCTTGAGCAAGTAGTCGTCGGCGCCCAGGTCCAGCCCTTTGACCCGGTCGGCCAGTCGGCCGTGGGCGGTCAGCATCATGATGCGCGTGGCGGATTCGGCGCGCAGTCGCTGCAGTACTGTCCAGCCATCGAGCTCGGGCAAATTGACGTCGAGGATGACCAGGTCATAGGCCTGCTGGCGGGCCAGGTGCAGGCCGTCGGTGCCGGTATGGGCGCAGTCGACCACGTAGCCGTTCTCGCGCAGGCCTTGCAGCAGGTAATCGGCGGTACGCAGCTCGTCCTCGATGATCAGTAGGCGCATAAGGGGGCTCGCAGAGGTGAAAAGGGGGCGATTCTCGACCCTGTAGTGACATCAGGGTCAAGCGGCAGGATGTTACGGCATGAGAGGGGAAGATTTGCCTGGATAACGGATTTGTAATCCGCGCGTCATGCCGCTGCCTGGCAGGGGGGGCACCCGGCCACATTGCAGGACTGTAATGCCCGCCTCACCTTGGCGTTAGCTACGCCTCGCTAGGATGGCCCCATCTGAACGGTTATCACGAGGCAAGCACGATGAACCTGATCAAATACCTGCTGCTGGCAACCCTGGCCTTTGGCAGCGTCAGCGCCTATGCCGAAGGTGGCGCCGAGCGGTCCCGGCAGTTCTGGGAAGCCTTCCGTCAGGACCAGCAGCGCCTGCACGGTGAAAAGCAACAGGCCGTGGTGGAACGGGAGCGCACAGCGCAGCAGAAGGCCCGCGAGGTGGCCAAGGACTGACTTTACCCACCTGCGGCGCCATCGCTCCTCGTCGCAGGGTTGTTCGGGCGCCCGTTGGGCGCCTTTTTTATTTGCGCGCTACCAGTGTCGCCCGGCGCGGCGCTGGCAGGCCTTCGATGGTGCGGCTGTGGTCGTTCGGGTCGAGGAAGTCGCTCAGCGACTGGTAGCGCATCCAATCGGTACTGCGCTGTTCGTCGATGCTGGTGACGCTGACGTCAACGCAGCGCACATCACTGAACCCGGCACGGCGCAACCAGCGCTCCAGGGCCGGCACCGAGGGCAGGTACCAGACGTTGCGCAT
The DNA here is from genome assembly GCF_900187555.1 of Pseudomonas sp. Irchel s3f19. Classification (NCBI taxonomy): domain Bacteria; kingdom Pseudomonadati; phylum Pseudomonadota; class Gammaproteobacteria; order Pseudomonadales; family Pseudomonadaceae; genus Pseudomonas; species Pseudomonas sp. Irchel s3f19. Next base: position 320,619 of record NZ_FYDW01000004.1, read on the forward strand.
CTGCGCGTAGCGGTCTTCTGGGACCAGAACCTGTTGCTCATCGCCTTCGACCACCAGCGTCTCCAGCACCAGTTCACCCCCTTTGACCAGGCAGTCCTTGAGCGCCAGCAAGTGCTCGATAGGGGAGCGGCGGTGGTAGAAAACGCCCATGGAAAACACGGTGTCGAAACCTTCCAGATTGGCGGGTAGCTCTTCCAGGGCGAACGGCAAATGCCAGGCTGGCAGATCGGGCAAATACTGCTGCACCGCCTGGAACTGGCAGAAGAACAGCCAGTTGGGGTCGACCCCAACCACCATGTCGGCACCGGCGCCGAGCATGCGCCACTGGTAATAACCATTGCCGCAACCGACATCGAGTACGCGCTTGCCCTTGAGGTCCAGGTGCGGGCTGACCCGCGACCATTTCCAGTCCGAACGCCATTCGGTGTCCACATGCACGCCGAACAGATCGAACGGCCCTTTGCGCCAGGGCGACAGGCCCATCAGCGCCTCACGCATCCGCGCGCGGGTGGCATCGTCGCAGTCGCAGTCCAGGCGCAGCCCGTTGACCAGGTCGATTTCGCTCGGTTGCACGGCGGGCAGGGCGTCGAGCGCGCCGCGCCAGCGGTCGAGGTCGCCGTGGCCTTTTTCCAGTTTGGCTTCCAGCTGTGCTTGCAGGCCTTGCGACCAGGAAGCCAGGGGCGTACCCGCCAGGCGGCGGACAAGGGGGGATAGATCGATCATGGCAGGGCTATCAGCGAGGCGAAATTAAGGCATTGGAACCACGGCACCACTTTCGAGAACCCGGCAGCGCGCAGGCGCGCCTTGTGGGTCTCCAGGGTGTCTGGCTTCATCACGTTTTCGATGGCGCTGCGCTTCTGGGCAATTTCCAGTTCGCTGTAGCCGTTGGCCCGTTTGAAGTCCAGGTGCAGTTCATTGAGCAGGGTCTGTTCGTCGTCGTCGGCGAAGTGCAGCTTTTCCGAGAGGATCAACGCGCCACCCGGCAACAGCGCCTGCCGAATACGGCCAAGCAGTTCGAGGCGCTGATCGGGGGCGATGAACTGCAGGGTGAAGTTCATCGCCACCACCGAGGCCGGCTCGAAGGGCAGGGCGAGGATGTCGGCTTCCAGCACGTTCACTGGCAGCAACTCCTGGAACATCGAGTCCTGGGCCGTGAGGTACTGGCGGCAGCGTTCGACCATGGCCGCAGAGTTGTCGACGGCGATTACCCGGCAACCATCATTGCGCACATGACGGCGCAGTGACTGAGTGACGGCGCCCAGCGAAGCACCCAGGTCATACAGCGTGCTGTTCGGCTGAGCGAAGCGTGCGGCCAGCACGCCGAGGTTCTCGACGATGGTCGGGTAGCCCGGCACCGAACGCTTGATCATGTCTGGGAATACGCGCACCACGTCTTCGTTGAAGGCGAAATCGGGTACCTGCTCCAGGGGGTGGGCGAAGAGGCGGTCGGGGGATCGATTCACAGCGGGCTCAAGGCAAAGGCAAACGGTGTCGCATTTTAGCCAAAAGCCAAGGTGCTGACCACGGCTGTCTGTCCTACAAGGCCTGCTCGCTAATTCATACCGCCGGTGTGGATATCCAACCATTCAAGCGTACTCGGTCTTTGGCGTAACTTTGAGGTGCAGATAAAATTAACTTAAGCGGGATGTTGTCATGGAAACATTATCGAATGAAACCCAAACCGCCGGAGGTAAACCCATTGATGAATTGGACGCAAAAAGCCAGGCGACCATTTTGCCGGAGCAATACTTTACGTTTCTGGCGGGAAAGGTGGGGAGTCATTCTCAGGGGGCCGGCCTGCTGACATCTGAAAACCTGCAAGTCATTAAACGCTATGCGCGTACCGTGCGCACGTTATCCCGGCGTGAGGAAGATATCAGCGAAGAAGTCGACTATGAGGCATTGGGTATCGAGGTCAAAAGAATTTTTAATCTGAACACGTTGTTGCATCGGCACGTGGACGAATGGGACAAACTTGAACGGCAGGTCAAAGAGCTGGGGCCGGAAATCGAGATGTTCGCCGACTCCATGATAAGCCGTGGCGCCGCATTGATCACAAGTATCGAGAAAACACCCGCTTTCAAGCGCATTGCCAGTGAAAAAGAAGCGCAAGGCAGCAATATATACACCTCCGAACTCACTGCCGAGGAGCGTAACCAAGTCCTGGCGGTCATAGAGAGGCGCTTGGGGGCGCTAATCGATGAGATCAGACAGACCCAGCAGCGTATTGGGGATGTTGATGCACGGGCGAGCTGGTTCCATAAGGAAATCGAACTCGAAATCAAACCGCAGCTGGTACGTGTCATCAAGAACATTGACGACAAGCTCAGTAACTCCAATATCAATGCGATGGTTGCCACACGCGACGAGTTGGATAGGGAAATCGAACGGTTAGGAAAGCAGTACAGTACCGAAGTCGGATACGCCTTTACCGGTTTGTTAGCGGGGCCGTTTGGCCTGATTATTACGGGAGGAATATTCGGTTCCCGGGCGGAAGACACGAGAAAGAGAAAAAATATTTTGATTAAGCAACGGGATGATCTGGCTGAGCGTTTGTCCAGTGTAGCGCCGATCATCAAGAGTTTTGAGCGCGTCAATAGTACGATCAGGGACCTGATGTTCAGAACGACCGATCTAATAAGTGCGACCCAGCGCTTGGCGGATATTTGGCTTTACTTGAACAAATTCGCGACGTCTTCGCTGGAAGAGTCAAAAAACTTGTCGACGAGCGCTGACCTGGAGGAGTTCGTGCAGGACTTTGCAGATGTCATCAGGCCTTGGGAAAGTATTGGTAATATTTGTCGCGTGTTGACGGAGCTGTTTAACAAAATCTCAAAGGAGGATAAATGAAATGTCAAATCAAACAGCCATTGCCGTGGGCAGTGCAGTGCCGGATTTCGTTGAGCTGAATCAACTGAGATACAAGGCGTTCGAGCTGTGCGATGAGTGGCAGGAGGAAGTGCTGCCGGGTGTCCAGGATCTTTGCCGGCAGTTGAAGGTTGTCATGCTCGATACCGATCGATCACTTCGGGATGCCGTGCTCAGTGGTACGGTGCTACTGGGCAATAAAGTATTCGCTCACTCCTCCGGCAAGGCGGTTGCAACGAGCAAGATCGCTGAAGTTTCCGAGAAGCAGGCAGCCCTGTGCAGCGGGCTGGCACAGAGAACCTTGCGCCTTGAACTGTTTTCATTGTCAGCAATTGACCAGCAAGTGCTACGCCTGGAGAAGTCAGTTGCCGAGCTCGAGCGGGGCATGCCCGACGAATTGCGAGTACAGGCGTTGGAGACCCAGCACGCGGACATCGTCGAAGCCATCGAGGCGTTCAATACTCCTACTGTCACCAAAGCCTTCAAGGGCCTGATCCCCAGTGAAGAGGACATTGATGCCGCTTCTGCGCTGTTCAAGGATCCGAGTGTCGACCCGAAGCTGTTGAAGTTTCTATCTCGTAAGTTGCAATCCCATCTGGACGCGCTCGAGGGCGCACAGACGTTCCATGAGTTGACCCAGGTACGCAAGCGGCTCTACGAGAAACTTCAGGAAGCCAGGCAGCTACGCGCTGACGCGCAAATGCGTAAAGACAAAACCCTGCGCGAACTGGGGGCGACCCGGGCATTGGCCGGTGTCGGTGCGATCAAGGATCAGTGGTTGCAATTGGTGCGCAAGGTCGAGGAGTACTGGCAATACTGCTCAAGCTTGCTCGCGGCAGGCATGGACAGCGACAAGGCGCTGATTGCGCTGGAGGACCTGTACCACTACCTGCAAGCGGTACAAAAGGCCTTCGAGCGCGCGTAGGCCGGTCACTGAACGGTGATTGCACAATCGAAGGTTTGCACGGGCCGCACTTCAGGGGCCCACGGCTGCTGATAGACCAATACCAAATGCCCTTCCCCAGCAGCGCGGGCTTCGAAGCGCCAGGAGGAAATGCCCGCGCTGCCAACGATACCGGCATCCTCGGGGGCGCTGTAAACCTCGGGGCCGAGGCTACGCAGTACATTCGAGGCGGGGTTCTGCACCAACCAGCGGTATCCGGTGGTGGGGTTGCTGGGCAGGGTCAGGGTCAGCGCCTGACCGACCTGCAGCCGCTTGGGGCATTCGCTTTCAGCGTCGAGTTGGACGGATTGCCTGGGCTGCTGGGCGCAGGCAGTCAGCAGGGCGAGGCTCAGGGGAACGAGCAGACGTGGGGCGGCCATGTTGGCTCCGAAGGCTGGCGATGGCCTGAGGATAACCGAACCACATGCAGATTTGTGCTACCTACCGGTATAGGCCGCTTCGCGGTTCGCGCCGCGAAGAGGCCTGCACAGAATCAAAACAGCACTTTCGCCACGTCGGCAAAGCGCTTGGCGAAATGCACCGTCAAGCCTTCGCGCAGGTAGTCGGGCAGTTCCTCGAAGTCGCCGCGGTTGGCCTCAGGCAGGATCAGCTCGAAGATCTTCTGTCGCTTGGCGGCAATCACCTTCTCACGCACACCGCCAATCGGCAGCACCTGGCCAGTGAGGGTCAGTTCACCGGTCATCGCTACGCCTTTTTTCGGCGCTTGGTCGCGTGCCAACGACAACAAGGCGCTGGCCATGGTAACCCCGGCGCTCGGGCCATCCTTGGGCGTGGCGCCCTCGGGCACGTGCAGGTGGATGAAGGCTTCGTTGAAATAGCCTGGGTCGCCACCAAACTGCTTGAGGTTGGAGCTGACGTAGCTGTAGGCGATTTCGGCGGACTCCTTCATCACATCACCCAGTTTGCCGGTCAATTTGAAACCGCGGTTGAGGGTGTGAATGCGGGTGGCTTCGATCGGCAGCGTGGCGCCGCCCATGCTGGTCCAGGCCAGGCCGGTGATCACGCCCTTGCCGGCCAGTACCTGTTCGCTGCGGAACACCGGCATGCCGAGCGCGGCCTCCAGGTCCTTGCTGCCAATCTTGAGTTTGGCATCGGGGTTTTCCAGCAACTTGACCACGGCCTTGCGCACCAGTTTGCCCAGTTGTTTTTCCAGCTGCCGCACGCCGGCCTCGCGGGCATAACCCTCGATCACGGTGCGCAGGGCACTGTCGCTGATGCTCAGGCTGGTCTTGGCCACGCCGGCCTTGTCCAGCTGCTTGGGCCACAGGTGGCGCTTGGCGATGGCCAGTTTTTCTTCGGTGATGTAGCCGGAGAGGCGGATTACTTCCATGCGGTCGAGCAAGGGCCCGGGGATCGAGTCGAGGGTGTTGGCGGTGCAGACGAACAGCACCTTGGACAGGTCCAGGCGCAGGTCGAGGTAGTGGTCGAGGAAGTCGACGTTCTGCTCGGGGTCGAGGGTTTCGAGCAGCGCCGAAGCCGGGTCGCCCTGGTAGCTCTGGCCCATCTTGTCGATCTCGTCGAGCATGATGACCGGGTTCATCACTTCTACATCTTTCAGTGCCTGCACCAGCTTGCCCGGTTGGGCGCCGATGTAGGTGCGGCGGTGGCCCTTGATTTCCGCTTCGTCGCGCATGCCACCGACACTGAAGCGGTAGAACGGCCGGCCGAGCGATTCGGCGATGGACTTGCCGATGCTGGTCTTGCCCACACCGGGCGGGCCCACCAGCAGCACGATCGAGCCGCTGATCTCGCCTTTCCAGGCACCCACGGCGAGGAATTCGAGAATGCGTTCCTTGATGTCGTCAAGGCCTGCGTGGTGTTGGTCGAGCACCTTGCGGGCGTGCTTGAGGTCGAGCTTGTCCTTGCCGTAAACGCCCCACGGCAGGGCGGTGGCCCAGTCGAGGTAGTTGCGGGTCACGGCGTATTCCGGCGAGCCGGTCTCGAGGATCGACAGCTTGCCCATCTCTTCGTCAATGCGCTTCTGGGCTTGCGCGGGCAAGGTCTTGCCTTCCAGGCGTTGCTCGAACTGTTCGAGGTCGGCGCTGCGGTCGTCTTTGGTCAGGCCCAGCTCTTGCTGGATGACCTTGAGCTGCTCCTTGAGGAAGAACTCGCGCTGGTGTTCGCCGATCTGGCGATTGACCTCGGCCGAGATCTCGTTCTGCAGGCGCGCCACCTCGACCTCTTTGCGCAGCATCGGCAGTACCTTTTCCATGCGCTTGAGCATGGGTACGCAGTCGAGTACTTCCTGCAGCTGGGTGCCGGTGGCCGAGGTCAGGGCCGCGGCAAAGTCGGTCAGCGGCGAAGGGTCATTGGGGCTGAAGCGGTTGAGGTAGTTCTTCAGCTCTTCGCTATAAAGCGGGTTCAGCGGCAGCAGCTCTTTGATCGCATTGATCAGCGCCATGCCGTAGGCCTTGACCTCATCGGTAGGCTCGGCGGGTTGGCGCGGGTATTCCACCTCGACCAGGTAGGGCGGGCGATGGTGCTTGAGCCAGGTGCGGATGCGTACGCGGGTCAGGCCCTGGGCGACGAACTGCAGTTTGCCGTTTTCACGGCTGGCATGATGCACCTTGACCAAGGTGCCGTACTCCGGCAGCGCCGAGGTGTCGAAATGGCGGTGGTCTTCGGGTGGCGTGTCCATGAAGAACAGCGCCAGGCAGTGGTCCGGCGTCTTGGCCACCAGGTCGAGGGTCTCGGCCCAGGGTTCTTCGTTGACGATCACCGGCAACACTTGGGCGGGGAAGAACGGGCGGTTGTGGATCGGGATCACGTAGACCTTGTCCGGCAGCTGTTGGCCAGGCAGTGCGAGGGCGTGGCCGGGTACGGCCTGGGTGTCGGTATGCTCGACTTCGCTGTGTTCGTCGGGGTGTTCCGGGAAATCCTGCTGGTCGTTCATGGTGCACCTGCGTGAATGACTATGGTGCTTAGATGGGGCGCGGGGGGATGGGTTTCAAGCTTCGCGTTAGAAGCTGCAAGCTCCAAAAAAAAACGGGGCCATGCAGGCCCCGCTTTCTCTTGTGGCTTGTAGCTTGCCGCTAGAAGCTTAGTCGGCGAGTTTGTAAGCGATGATGTAATCACCCATCTTGGTGCCCAGCGAGCCGTGGCCACCAGCGGTCACCAGCACATACTGCTTGCCGTCTTTGCCGCTGTAAGTCATCGGCGTGGCCTGGCCACCGGCCGGCAGGCGGGCTTTCCACAGTTCCTTGCCGTTGTTGGTGTCGTAGGCACGCAGGTACTGGTCCAGGGTGCCGCTGAGGAATCCGACGCCGCCAGCGGTGACGATCGAACCACCCATGCTCGGTACACCCACCGGCAGGCCGATCGGCACCGGGGTGCTGTCACGGGTGGTGCCGTTCTTGTGCTTCCACACGACCTTGTTGGTGAACAGGTCGATGGCCGCGACATAGCCCCAGGCCGGTGCCTGGCACGGTACGCCCAGCGGCGACATGAAGGGGTGCATGGTCACGGCATACGGTGCGCCGGTGTTCGGCTGCACGCCGCTGGTTTCGCTCTCGCGCTTGCTGCCGGCGGCCACTTGCTCGCGTGGCACCATCTTCGACACGAACGCCATGTAGTTGGGCGAGGTGAACAGCAACTGGCGCACAGGGTCGACCGACACGCTGCCCCAGTTGAACACGCCGACGTTGCCCGGATAGATCAGCGACCCCTGCTCGGACGGCGGGGTGTACTGGCCTTCGTAACGCAGTTCGCGGAACTGGATGCGGCACAGCATCTGGTCGAACGGCGTGGCACCCCACATGGCCTGTTCGGTCAGCTCAGGGCCGAGCAGGTTGAGGTCGGAGCGGGCCTGGGTTGGCGAGGTGTGGTCGCCTTTCACCGCGCCTTGTGGCGTCGGGATTTCGCGGATCGGCACGATCGGTGTGCCGTCGCGGCGGTCCAGCACATACAGGCTGCCCTGTTTGGTCGGCACGATGATCGCCGGTTTCACGCCGTCGGCGGTCTTGAGGTGGACCAGGGTCGGCTGGCTGCCGACGTCCATGTCCCACAAGTCGTGGTGGGTGAACTGGTAGTTCCAGCGGGCCTTGCCGGTGGCCAGGTCGAGGGCGACCACGCCGGCGCTGTACTTTTCGGCGCCCGGGGTGCGGTCGGCGCCCCACTGGTCTGGGGTCTGGTTGCCCAGCGGCAGGTAGATCATGCCCAGGTTTTCATCGACGCTGGCGATCGACCACATGTTGGCCGAGTTGCGGCTGTAGGTTTTGCCGGGTGCCAGTGGCTTGGTGTCGTCCGGGTTGTTGCTGTCCCAGTTCCACACCAGGTGGCCGTCGTGCACATCATAGGCGCGGATGACGCCGGACGGCTCGTTGGTCGACTCGTTGTCGGTAACATGGCCGCCGATGATCACCAGATCACGAGTAATCGCCGCAGGCGAAGTGGAGTAGTAGCCGCCAGCGGTGAACGGGCCGATACCGGTGGTCAGGTCGATCACGCCTTGGTTGGCGAAGCCTTCGCAGACCTTGCCGTTGTCGGCGTTGATGGCGATCAGGCGGGCGTCGGCGGTGGGCAGGTACAGGCGGCGCGGGCAGGCCTGGGCGACTGCCTGGCCGGCGTCGGTGATTTTCGGTGCCGGGCTGCCGTCACGGCTGACGTAGTTGTTCTCGTCATAGTACGAAACGCCACGGCAGGTCATGTGGGCGAAGCCCTTGAAGGTGCCGACCGGGCTCTTGACCTGAGGGTCGTAGCGCCAGATCTCCGCGCCGGTGTCCGGGTCCAGGGCCAGCAGCTTGCTGTGCGCGGTGCAGGCGTAGAGCATGCCGTTGACCTTCAACGGGGTGTTCTGGTTGGTCAGCTCCACCGGGTCGTTGTCGGTCGGCAGGTCGCCGGTACGGATGCGCCAGGCTTCTTCCAGGCGGTAGGCGTTCTGCGGGGTGATCTGGCGCAGTGGCGAGTAGCGGTCGCCATGCTCGGTGCGGCCGTAGGCCTGCCATTCGCCGTCGGGCATGGCGGGCGCGGCACTGGCCATCTCGCTGCTCTCGCGGCCGATTTCGCCGAACACTTCACCGGGGTGGGTGAACTGGCTACCCAGGGCACAGGCGCCAGAGGCCAGCACTGCAACGCCGAGCAGCGCGGTGTTGGCCTTGGCTGCCGGGCCAATCAGCGGGCGACGCGCCCATGGCAGCAGCAGAACCACGCCGATGGCGAACCAGATGGCCAGGCGCGGTACCAATTGCCACCAGTCAAGGCCCACTTCCAGCAATGCCCAGGCCGTGCTGCCGAGCAGCACCAGGCCATACAGCCCAAGGGCGATGCGGCGCTGGGCTAGCAGCAGGATGCCGGACAAGGCAAAGCCGATGCCTGCGATCAGGTAGTACAGCGATCCGCCCAGCTGGCTCAGCTTGATACCGCCAGCCAGCAGGGCCAGGCCCATCAGCAGCAGCAGCACGCCCAGAAGGCGCGGTAGCCAGCGGGTTCCATTCTTGGCACCTTCAGTGCTCATCGTAGGTTCTCCGTTAGGTCAAAAAGTGGGTTCAGAAACTGCTCTGGATTTTCAGGCCGCCGATCAGGGCGCCGTCCACCTGCGACACCCCGCCCGGATGGCGGATGTACTGCAGGTTGGGGCGCACCGTGAGCCAGTCGGCCAGGTGAATGCCGTAGTACAGCTCGGCGCTGTACTCGGTGTCCTGCACAGGCAGGAAACCAGGGTTGTCGTAGTCGTCGAGGCCGGCGGCCTGGTTGGCCAGGCGGGCGTTCTTGCGATAGGCCGGGTTGACGTGCACGCGGGCAAGGGCGAAGCCGATGTCGTCCTTGGCGCGGGCATCGAAAGGCCCTTTGTATACCAGTCCTGCCTGAACATAGTTGTCGATGGCATTGGTCTTCTTGTCGTGCAAAGTGGCGTTGGCGAACAGGCTCAGGCCGCGCGACTGATCGGACGCCAGCGAGGTGACCTGCTGCTGGGCGCCGAGCCACATGCCGTGCTTGCTCGAACGGCTGCGGTAGGCGGCGCCACTGAGGGCGGCCGGCTGGCCGTTGCTGTCGTCGAGCACATCCTGTGCCTTGGCATTACTGTAGTAGTAGCCGGCGCGATATTCCCCTTTCAGGCCATTGACCCGTGGGCTCCACACCAGTTCGATCGGCATGATCGCGCCCTGGGTGCCGCTGCCGCTGAGCTTGAAACCGTTGCCCGATTCCAGGTTGGAGGGGTTCTGCTCGTACACGCCGACCTGGGCATACAGGGTGTCGGCCAGGTTGTAGCGCACGCGCAGGGCCCACTGGCTGACCGGCCAGTTGTACCAGATGCCGCCGACCCAGTTGCCCACCTGCGAGCCGCAGAAGGCCAGGTTCTGGAAGTCGCAGGGGAAGCTGTTGAAGTCTTCACCTTCACCGAAGCGGCCGAATTTGACGTCCAGCGCGCCGTCGAAATACTTCTGTTTGACCCACAGCTGCGTGAGCCGCCAGGTTTCACCACGGCCCCAGACTTCCTGGGCGGAAGTGAAGCCGCCGACGCGTGGGTCGTTGATACGGTCGTTGCTGATGTTGTCGCCGTGGCGCTCGGTGAGGGTCAGTTGGAACTCGGTGTCGTTCCAGCCGAAAATCTTCTGCAGGTCCAGGTGGCTGCCGAAGGTGAACTGGTCGCTGTAGCGCGCGGTGCGATCGTGGTCGTAACCACCGTGCAGGTTGCTGCCCATCTCGCCGGTGTAGCCGAGGGTGAAGTCGTAACCTTTTGCCTGCAATTCACTGCGGGTACCGCCCCAGTCGCCCAGCATCCAGGGGGAATCGCTGGCGAACATCTCGCTGGCGCTGGTGGGGGCGGCAAGTGTGGTCAAGGCGAGGCCGATGAAACAGTTTTTGGGCAACAGAAACATGAGATAGCGCTATCTTTTGATTATTGAACAAACGGCAAGGGCATCGAAGGGCGAGCCCGTCAATGGAAATGGCAACAAGGTGGATTCGATGAAGCGATTCAGCTTGCGGCGGGGAGGATATAGGGGAAGTTGTAAGAAAAAAAGACAAATTGTCGCAGTTGATTGTTGTTGAACTTGTAACAGTGTCCCAGGCGGTACTGACGTTTGCCCACCCTGTGGGACCGGTTGACCCGCGAAGGGGCGCACAGCGCCCCCCCGGGGACTTCAAAACGACGTACGCAACCCGACTTGCACACTGCGCCCAGGCGCTGGCGCGATGTCCCGTAGAATCGAACTGGCATAACGTACCGTCTGGTCTGTCAGGTTTTCACCCCGCACAAACGCCAACCACTGGCTTTGCCCGATGTCGAAGCGGTAGCCCACGCTGGCGCCCAGCGTGGTATAGCCATCGGTGCTTGTCTCATTGCCCGGCTTGCGATGTTGCGACGAGGCGTGCTGCACATCGACCCGCGCCTGCCAACGATCCAGCTCCCAGACCAGCCCGCTGTTCAACCGCAGCGGTGCGATACGCGGCAGTGGCTCGCCACTGTCGAGGTTCTTGGCCCGGGTGTAGTCGCCGGACAGTTCCAGCGCGAAGCTGCCGTAACGGTTCTGCACCAGTTGCCAGCGGTCTTGCGCTTCGATGCCATAGAAGCGCGCGCGTACGCCCTGATACTGGTATTCCGGGAAGCCGCCGTGGTCGTGGTCATGATCGTGATCATGGTCATCTTCGCCATGGTCGTGGTCATGGCCTTCACGCAGGTTGCCCGTGCCGATCAGGCCAATGTAATTGCGAAAGTGGCTGTAGAACACGCCGACACTGCCCTTGTGGGTGCCATTGTCGAAGCGCAGGGCCAGGTCGGCGGAAATGGCCTTTTCCTTGTTCAGGCTGGCATCGCCCACCTCAAAGGCCCCCGTGGCCACATGCGCACCGTTGGCATACAACTCATAGAAGGTGGGGGCGCGCTCGGTGTAGGCCAGGTTGGCGGCCAACGACCATATGGGGTCGAGTTGATACACCGCCCCCGATGACAGGCTGAAAGCATTGAAACTGCTGGCGCTGTCAGCGGCGGAAAAGGTTTCGTTGCCCTTGGCATCTGGGTCGACCCGGGTGTGTTCCAGACGCGCGCCCAGGCTCAGGTTCAGGCGCTCGGTGGCCTGCCATTGTTCGAGCATGAACAGCGCCAGGCTGTCGGTATCGGTCTGCGGCACAAAAGCCTCCTCGCCGAGTGCCGAGAACTCGTTGCGGCTGACCTGGGCGCCGATCACCCCTTCAACGGGCCCGAGCGGCTGATGGCGTGCCTCGATGCGCGCCTCGTAACCCTTGTTCTTGAAGGTGGTGTGCACCTCGCCTTGTTCGATCTCGCGGTGTTCGTAGTCGGTATAACCGGCATCGACCTTGACCGAGCTGAACGGGCCGTCCAGGTCACGCAGTTCGGAGGCGAACCCGTAGTGATCCTGTTGCATGTCCAGGCGTACGCCAGGCTCGGCCACCGAGCCGTAGTTGCTGTCATAGCGGCTGTATGACAAGCCGGCATAACCGTGATCCCAGTGGTAGGCGCCGCCGATCGCTCCGCCATCCTGGCGCCCGTCGCTGTTCTGCAGGCGGTGCTTGCTGCCCGGCTCGTCGGCATCCCGTACTTTAGAGCTGCGGGCGTAGCCGGGGATGCGCAGGTCGTTGAACTGGCGGCTGTTGGCGTCCAGGTGCAGGGCGAAGGCGCCGTTGCCGGCCTCCAGTTTGCCGGCGCTGCTGCGGGTGGTGTCGGCACCGCCATAACGCAGCTCGCCAGCGCCGTGGATGCCTTCGATGGGGGCATCGGGGATGCGGTTGTCGAACGTATTGACCACCCCGCCGATCGCATTGCCGCCATACAGCAGGGCGGCGGGGCCGCGGACGATTTCGACGCGCTCCACGGTCACCGGGTCGAGCGGCACGGCGTGGTCGTAGGACAGCGACGACGCATCCAGGGCGCCGACGCCGTTGCGCAGAATGCGAATGCGGTCGCCGTCCAGGCCGCGGATCACCGGGCGGCTGGCGCCTGGGCCGAACCAGGTAGAGGCGACACCGGGCTGTTTGTTCAGGGTTTCACCGAGGCTGCCTTGTTGCTGCTGCAGCAGGTCGTCGCCTTCGAGCACTGTACTTGGGGCGGCCAGCTGGCGGTTGCCCAGCGGGTTGGCGGTGATCACCTGGGGTTCGAGTTCAACGGCCTGGCTGGGGGATGAGGCCAGCCAGAGCGCGACGGCGAGGGGGGAGAGGCGGAGCGGGATGTACAGCATGGGGATGGGGCGTTCCTTGGCAGAGGCGGTTGTAATGTAACTGTATAACATTGCTATTTCATCACAAGGGTTTTGCCTCTGGCCAGCGGTTTTTCAAGCGGCTTGAGGTTCCCCGGCCACTACACTCGTGTAAGGTGCGCACCTTTCCCACGCTGGAGCACTGGCATGAGCACGGCCCAACACAACGCGCTGCACGGCAAGACCCTGGAGCAGATCCTCACCGAGCTGGTGGCTCACTACCAATGGCAGGGCCTTGCCGAGCGCGTCGACGTGCGCTGCTTCAAGAGCAACCCGACCATCAAGTCGAGCCTGACTTTTCTGCGCAAGACCCCTTGGGCGCGGGAGAAGGTCGAGCAGCTGTACGTGAAGCTGCAGCGCAACGCCTGAGATGCGGCGCCACCCGTGGCTGTGCCTGGCCGCCGTGCTCGGCTGGTTCGGCCTGGCCGTGCAGGTCTACCTGGTATTGCTGGCGCGCTGGCAGGAGCAGGCCAGCCTGATTGGCGGCCTGGTCAACGTGTTCGGCTACTTCACCGTGTTGACCAACACCCTGGTGGCGACGGTGCTGAGTTATGCGGCATTCGGCCGGGAGGGTCGCGCCAGGCGCTTCTTTCTACTGCCGTCGGTGAGTTCTGCTGTAGCGGCCAGTATCGTGCTGGTGGCGCTGGCCTACAGCGTGCTGTTGCGCCACCTGTGGCAGCCCGAGGGCTGGCAGTGGCTGGCGGACGAGTTGCTGCACGATGTGATGCCCGCGCTGTTCGTGGTGTACTGGTGGTTTGCCGTGCCCAAGGGCAGGTTGCGGCTGTGGCACCTGGCGGCCTGGGCGCTGTACCCGGCGCTGTATTTTGCCTATGCACTGTGGCGGGGGAGTGAGATTGGCGTGTATGCCTACCCGTTCATCGACGTGGCGAGCCTCGGGTATGGGCGGGTGATGCTCAATGCGCTGGGGGTGTTGGCGGGGTTCTGGGCGATTGGCCTGGTGCTGCTTGGCCTGGACCGGTGGCGCGGCCGCTCTGTCATGGAACAACCGCTAAATCATTGATTTAGCGGGGTTCTGGTGACTGTCAGGTTGTTTGTACCCGGGCCCATCACGCGTCGTCCGCAGTACCGTCGGCGCGCCAGTAGGCAGCCGCTTTCAGCGCATCTTCCTGCACGCCTTTCTCCAGCAACAAGGCCTTGGCCTGGCGGGTCAGGGCTTTTTCCAGGGCTACCCAACCGTACAGCCTGCCTTGCGGCAAGGTCAGGTTCTTCAGCAGCGCCAGCAGGTCTTCTTCCTGGCGCCGTACCCAGATCACGTCCACTTGTGCCTTGCTTGGCAGCGGCTGGCGCTCCTGTTCGTCTTCGATCTGGATCACCACCAGCACCTGGCGCCCCGCAGGCAGTTCTTCCAGGCGCCGCCCGATTGCAGGAATCGCGGTTTCGTCACCGATCAGCAAGTAGCTGTCGAAGATGTCCGGTACCACCATCGAGGCCCGTGGGCCGGCGATGTTCAGGTACTGGCCCGGTGTAGCCTGGGCGGCCCAGGTGGAGGCAGGGCCATCACCGTGCAGGACGAAGTCGAGGTCCAGCTCATGGCCGACCAGGTCGATGCGCCGCGGGGTGTATTCGCGCATGGTGGGGCGTGCGCCACCGTCGCGGCCCAGATTGCGTGCTTCGATCGCTTGCTGTTGCTCCGGCGTTTCGGCAAACAACAGCTTCACGTGGTCATCAGTACCGACGCTGGTAAAGCCCGCCAGTTCCGCGCCCCCCAGGGTGATACGGCGCATGCGCGGGGTCAGGTCGGTGACGCGCAGCACCTCGAGGCGGCGTTGGCGTATCTCGTGGTTGACGCGGTGAATGGTGTCACTCATGGGGTGTTCTCCGAAACAGGGTTGGCCGGCCCGGAGGCGATGGCCTTGGCAGTGGTGTTGAGCAGGTCGCGGACGCGCTCGATTTCTTCGGGTGTCCAGCGCCCGCTGTGCATGTGCAGGGCATGGCGCAGGTTGCCGACCGCCTCGTGGATCTCGGGTGGGCGGTCGTGGCCGCGCAGGGCGCGCTTGCTGACTTCGATGCGCATGCGCACGCCGTCAAGGGCCACAGCTTGTTCGGCCAGGGCGTTGCGGCCGGCATCGGTGATGACATAGAGGCGTTTGCTGCCCTGGGGCTGGCCGCTGATCAGCTCGGCTTCCTCAAGGAAGTTGAGGGTCGGGTAGATGACGCCGGGGCTTGGGCTGTAGCTGCCGTCGAACTGGTTCTCGATCTGGCGGATCAGGTCGTAACCGTGGCCAGGTTGCTCAGCCAGCAAGGCCAGCATCAGCAGCTTGAGGTCGCCGGGGGCGAATACGCGTGGGCCGCGTTCGCCGCGGCCGGGGCGTCGCTCGAAAGGGTCGTGGGGTGAATGTTCGCGCATGATCATGGGCTCCGTCTTGTGCGATATATCTTAAGATATTACTCAAGATATATCTAAAGACAAGCCCTAGATGCAGATGATTATCAACTAAATAGTTGATGGGTTATTCCCATGCATGGCTACCTGGGGCGCTTTGCACTCATTCGGGTTGCCCGGTTGCAGGTATGGCATGAGGATCGGTGCCATGCCCTTGAGCACCTGCACCGGCAATGCCGAGGTAAATTTGAAGGCTTCCGCCGTGCGCCCCGGTACGAACGCGGTCAATGTGCCGAAGTGGTTATCGCCCAGGAAGAACACGAACGTGGCAGTGCGGTTCAGCGAACGCGAGCCGATCAAGCGGCCGCCAGCGCCGAAGCTTTCGATGCGGTTGTCGCCGGTCCCGGTCTTGCCGCCCATCACCAGCGGCGTGCCGTCTTGCAGCTTGAAACTGCCGGAAATACGCCGCGCGGTACCCGCGTCTACCACTTGCGACATGGCCCCTTTGAGCGCACGAGCAACCTCCACCGGCAAGATCCGTTGGCCGCGGTCCGGGTCACTCACCAGCTTGGTCTCGTAGGGCGTGTTATCGGCGAAGTGCAGGGTATCGATGCGCAACGTGGGCAGGCGCACGCCGTCGTTCTGGATGATGCCGACCAGCTCGGAGAGGGCGGCCGGGCGGTCGCCCGAGCTGCCGATGGCGGTGGCCAGTGACGGCACCAGATGGTCGAACGGATAGCCCACGCGCTTCCAGCGTTGGTGGATGTCGAGGAACGCTTCGATCTCGACCATGGTGCGGATGCGGCTGTCGCGGGCGCCCTGGTGACGGCTCTTGAACAACCAGCCGTACACCTCCTGGCGTTCGAAGCGGCTGGCATTGACCATTTCGGTCAGCGTCGAGCTTGGGTGTTTGAGCAGGTAGCCGAGCAGCCACAGGTCGAGGGGGTGGACCTTGGCGATGTAACCCTGGTCGGGCAAGTCGTACTTGCCTGGGCCGTAGGCGTCGTACATCTCCGACAGGCGACCGTCGGTCAGCTTGCCCAGGGCGATCTTGTCGTCCTTGCTGTGGGCGCGCACAAACGCATTGAAGGTTTCCTGGCCGGCTTCGGGGAACAGGTAACGGTGCACTGCCGCCAGGCGCTGTGGGGTCACGCGCATGCTGTCGAGGAAGGTGTCCAGGCGCTGCTGCGAGGTCTTGCGCTGGTACTTCTTCCAGAACCGCATCAGGTAGTTGGTGCCTTCCTTGTCGGCAAAGCGGGCCAGGTATTCCTGGCGGCGTGGGTCGGCGTCGTCCTTGAGCAGCGGTACCCGGTTGAACGGCTGCTGGTAGGTCACATAACGCACCACGTCGCGCATCAGCCGGATGAACGGCAGGTTGATCGACTCGCGCAGGGCAATCTTCAGGGTCGGGTTGCGGCCGTTGTCTTCCTTGCGGAAGTTGTTGAACACGTGCATGCCCCCCCCGGTGAAGAAGGCTTCGCCGGTATTGGCCGAATACTTGCGTTCCAGGGCGGCGTCGAGCATCGCATCGAGGTTCTGGTTTTTGCTGTTTTGCATCAGCCATTCCAGCGACCACTGGGTGAGGCGGTCCAGTTCGGCCACCTCGACCTTTTTCAGCTCGGCAGCAGGTTTGCCGGCGTACTTGTCGTGCAACTCCGCAATGATCTCAAGGTAGGTGGTGAGCACCCGCAGCTTGGCGGTAGAACCCAACTCCAGCTTGCTGCCTTCGTTGATGTCGAAGGGCTGGTCGGTGCTGTCCGTCTGCACCCGCACCCGCGAGCCGTCTTCGGTGCGCTCGAACAGCGTGAAGCTGTAGCGCACCTGGTCGGTGGTCTTGGCGGTCAGCAGGCGCTCGCCGATCAGCCCGATCTGTGCCGCAAACTCGGGGTCGGAGAGGTTTTTCAGGTACTGGCTTACTTGCATCTGCAGGTCGGCCTGCAAGGTGCTGGTGGCCGACAGGTCGAGGCGGTCGAGGTCGTACAGCGGGCGGTTGAGCATGGCCGCCAGGCGATTACGGGCCAGGCTGATGCCTTTGTTGGTGATGATCGGAACGATGGTCGGTTGCGCCACCCAGTCGCGATACACCGCCTTGCTGGCCAGCGCCGCGTCGGCCAGCGGCTGGTCGATGACTTGGTTGGCGGCGAGTACGCGAACATGCGAGTCGGTGAGTTCGGCCAGTTCGACCCGGCCTTTGGACAGGTAATGCGAGGGGCGGCGCTGGGCGATCATCAACGACAGCACCTGGCGCAGGGCCAGGCCACGCGCGGCCAGGCTTTCAGGGTCCTGGGCGGTCGAGGTCAGGGCCTGGTTGACCTGGTCGAAATCGGCGCCGTACCACACCCGCAGGCCCTCAGCCATGCCATGCACTTCGCCGTGGCCCGGCACAGCCGAAAGCGGCACGCTGTTGAGGTAGTCGCGCACGATGCGCTGGCGCGCCTCGGTGGTGTCCGGGCCGCCTTGATAGGCACGCACGCTGGCAGAAATCATCTGGCGAATCTTCTCGGCGCCAGAAACGGTCAGGCCGTCCGGTGAGTGGCGGTACTTCTCAAGCTGCGTCGCCAGGGTACTGCCGCCAGCCGACTGGCCGGGCAGGGCAAAGTACTTGGCCACTTGGCTGTAGGCCGCCTTGGCGAAGCGCGGCCAGTCGACCGCAGGGTTGTTGCGCGGGTCCTTGCTGTCGAGCAGGTCGCGGTTTTCGATGAACAACAGGCTGTTGACGATCACCGGCGGGATCGCCGCAAAGTCCGGGTACAGGTGTTGCGGGTAGTTGTACTGGTAGAGCGTGTCGCCACGGCAGTCGGTGATCGACAGGCCGGCCTGAATCTTCTCGATATAGGGGGCGAACAGGCCGTGATCGACGTAGTCCATCAACGCTGGCGAGAATTTCACCTGTTCGCTGATCAGGTAGTCGCGCTTGAGCAACCGCGGCAGGAATTCGCCTAGCGCGCTGTAGCCCAGGCGTTTGTCGAAGGGGCCTTCACCGGGGTAGACGATGGCATCGCTGGGCCCTGGCTGCAGCGAATAGGTCAGGGTGGTGGCCAGTTTGCTGAATTCCCGCGATTGCAGGTTAGAGGTGCGGAATTCGTCATAGGCGGCAAAGCCGAGGGCGATGATGGCCACCAGCAGGATGAGGATGATCAGCCGCCACCAGAGCCGACGCTGACGTGGGGACTTTACAGGTGGCGTCTCGGCCGGAGGGGTTGCGGGTGCTTCCGTTCTGGTTGGTTCCGATTGCCACAGTGCGCCCATAGTCTTCAATCCGGCCAGGTATTTTCGTCTTGCTTGTCTGAAGCTTAGACGTTGACCGGGTTAGGTGAAAAATTTGTAAGAGGGCGAGAAAAGTGGCGTAGGGATATGCGGCTTTGGTGTGGGTTTCGGGGTGAGGCGATGTTGTTAAGGTGGCTACAGGATTTTTACGGCGGCTTCGCAGCCCTTGTCGCGACTCAAGGCCGCGCCCACAGGGGCGAGATTTCTCGCCGAATTTCCCCGTTTATACAGTGAAAATCCCTACAGGGAGCTTCCTATACTGCTCGCCCCCTTCGCCCTGCCGGACGCTCTACGCCGGCACACGGGCCGGCCCACGAGGCCAGCCCGGCAAGTCTACGTCCCGCCTATCGGCGCGGCCGGTGCTGCACGAAGGTCAAATCCAATAACAAAATGAGGTTGTATTGCTATGCCCGTCGGCAACCACCCTGCCCACGCCGAGACCGCTCAGGGCGGCCCTCTGAAGCGTGAACTTGGCGAACGGCACATCCGTCTGATGGCGCTGGGCGCCTGTATCGGTGTCGGTCTTTTCCTCGGTTCGGCCAAAGCCATCGAAATGGCCGGCCCAGCCATCATGCTGTCCTACATCATTGGTGGCCTGGCCATCCTGGTGATCATGCGTGCCCTCGGCGAGATGGCCGTGCACAACCCCGTTGCCGGCTCGTTCAGCCGCTATGCCCAGGATTACCTCGGCCCGTTGGCGGGCTTTCTCACCGGCTGGAACTATTGGTTCCTGTGGCTGGTGACCTGCGTGGCGGAAATCACCGCCGTAGCCATCTACATGGGCATCTGGTTCCCCGACGTCCCCCGCTGGATCTGGGCCTTGGCGGCGCTGGGCAGCATGGGCGCGGTCAACCTGGTGGCGGTCAAGGCGTTCGGTGAGTTCGAGTTCTGGTTTGCCCTGATCAAGATCGTCACCATCATTGCCATGGTCCTGGGCGGTATCGGCATCATTGCCTTCGGCTTGGGCAACGACGGCGTGGCCATGGGTATCTCCAACCTGTGGAGCAATGGCGGTTTCATGCCCAACGGCGTGACCGGCGTGCTGATGTCGCTGCAGATGGTGATGTTCGCCTACCTGGGCGTGGAAATGATCGGCCTGACCGCCGGCGAAGCACGCAACCCGCAAAAAACCATTCCGCAGGCTATCGGTTCGGTGTTCTGGCGCATCCTGCTGTTCTACGTAGGGGCGTTGTTCGTGATCCTGTCGATCTACCCGTGGAACGAGATCGGCAGCCAGGGCAGCCCGTTCGTCATGACCTTCGAACGCCTTGGTATCAAGACCGCTGCCGGCATCATCAACTTCGTGGTCATCACTGCAGCACTGTCGTCGTGCAACGGCGGTATCTTCAGCACCGGTCGCATGCTCTACAGCCTGGCGCAGAATGGCCAGGCCCCGGCCACCTTTGCCCGCACCTCGAAAAACGGCGTGCCGCGCAATGCGCTGCTGCTGTCGATCGGCGCGCTGCTGCTGGGCGTACTGGCCAACTACCTGGTGCCGGAAAAGGTCTTTGTCTGGGTGACGTCGATCGCCACCTTCGGCGCGATCTGGACTTGGGTGATGATCCTGCTGGCGCAGCTGAAGTTCCGCGCCGGGCTCACCACTGCCGAGCGCAAGGCGCTGAAATACCGCATGTGGCTGTGGCCACTGAGCTCCTACCTGGCACTGGCCTTCCTGGTGCTGGTGGTAGGGCTGATGGCGTACTTCGAAGACACCCGCGTGGCGCTGTACATCGGCCCGGCGTTCCTGGTGTTGCTGACCGCCTTGTACTACACCTTCCGCCTGGCGCCGAAACAGCCGCAGGGCATCGTCAGCCCAGCGTCCTGACGAGGCCGGGGGCCGCCTTCGGGCGGCCCTTTCAGCTACAGCCCTTCTGGGTCATTGCTCGTCAACTGGCATTTTTGTCAGTAGAACGCCCTAGGTTTATTGCCTAACTTGGCGTTCAGGCCAGGCCAGGAAGGGCATCTGTGACCATGCGATGCAGAGCACCCGCGTTTTTCAAGTACGTGATCGTCGGTATCTTCAATACCGCCATCCACGTGGCAGTGTTCACTGCGATGCAACTGTTTGCCGGTACTGACCAGGCGATCAGTAACCTCACTGCCTTCTTCACAGCGTTGTCGTTCTCTTTTCTGGCCAACTCCCGATATACCTTCAAGGTGCGTATTTCGCTCTTGCGGTATCTGGTGTTCGTGGCGGGTATGGGCAGCCTCAGCCTGACGCTGGGGGCTATCGCTGACAATCAGCAGTGGCGGCCGGTTGTCACTGTCGCGTTGTACTCAGCCATGAGTCTGCTGCTGGGTTTCCTGTTGTCGCGGTGGATCTTCACGGAGCAGCGCAAATGGTTATTTCGCTGATCGTCCCGATATTCGATGAAGAACTGGCAATTCGCCCATTCTATGACGCGGTTCGCCGTGCGCTGCACGGGGAACCGGCAAGGGTCGAGGTGATCTTCGTCAATGATGGCAGCCAGGACGGCAGTGAACAGCAGGTTCGTCAGCTGATTGCGGGTGACCCGGATGTCATGCTGGTCGACCTCTCACGTAACTTTGGCAAGGAAGCGGCACTCCTCGCTGGGCTGGAAATGGCCCGTGGCGATGCAGTTATCCCTATCGATGTCGACCTGCAGGATCCGGTAGAGGTCATACCCCTGTTGATCGAGCAGTGGCGAGCCGGTTTTGAAGTGGTGCTTGCCAAGCGCCGGGACCGTTCCAGTGACTGCTACTTGAAGCGATTAACGGCCGGAGGCTTCTACTTTTTGCTCAAGCGGATATCGCAGATACACATTGAAGAGAACGTCGGTGACTTCCGGCTGCTCGACCGCAAAGTCGTGGACGTGATCAAGTCGATGCCTGAACAACAGCTGTTCATGAAAGGCATGCTGTCCTGGGCGGGGTTTAGCACCACGGTGGTTGAATATGAGCGCGCTGCACGGGCTCAGGGCGGTAGCCGTTTCAACGCCTGGAAGTTATGGAATCTGGCATTGGACGGCATCACCTCGTTCAGCACTGTACCGTTGCGGCTGTGGACCTATGTGGGCGGGACTATCGCCTTCACAGCGTTGGTTTACGCAGCGGTGCTGGTCGCTGACAAGCTGATCTTTGGCAACCCTGTCCCAGGCTATCCCTCGCTGATGACGGCCATCTTGTTTCTCGGTGGCGTGCAGTTGATCGGGATCGGAGTCTTGGGTGAATACATTGGCCGTATCTACATGGAATCCAAGCATCGCCCTCGTTATGTCGTCAGGGGCAAGGTCGGGTGTGACCCGGCGCAATCAGGGCGGGCGTTGATCAAGGAGAGATAATGGCCGTTTCGCTACGCTGGCAAGAGACCCGTGCAAAAGCTTGCGTGGTCGTGGCAATTTTGCTGATGAGTGCTGCCTTGCGCTTTCATCAGGTAACGACGCGCACTATCTGGCTGGATGAGGCATTCAGTGTCTTAGTCAGCCGCCTGTCGCCTGAGCAGATACTGTTTCATACCGCCCGGGACGTCCATCCGCCCCTGTATTACTTGGTTCTGCATTACTGGATGCAGTGGTTTGGCAGTGATGCGCTGGCGGTTCGTAGTTTGAGCGTTGGCGCGGGCGTCGCTTCGGTAGGCATGGGTATGTTGCTGACAAGGCACCTGGCGTCTTGGCGTGCCGCAATGATTGCTGGCCTCTTGTTGGCATTCTTTCCCATGGCCATACGTTTTAGCCAGGAAGCCCGAATGTACGCGTTGCTGAGTCTGCTGCTGTTGTCGGCGATCTACATGCTTTGGCAGTGGGTATCCAGGCAAAAAAACCTCTACCTGGTTGCCTACAGCCTACTCATGGTCGCCGCGTTGTACACCCACTACTTTGCAGCCTTGTGCGCATTGGCCAATTGGCTCTACCTGTCAGTGACTACGGATTCACATGGCAAGCGTCTTGTATTGGCTCGTGCCTGGTGGGTGGGGCATGTGGGAATCGTCGTGGCCTATCTGCCTTGGCTGCCCATCTTGTATCGTCAACTGCATCACCGTGAGTTGGTGGCCTGGATTGTTCACTATCCGGCTTCCCTCTTGAGCATGCCGCGATCGTTCTGGAATGCATTTACCCAATGTGAGGAGGCTGCCTATGCAGACGTCTTGTCTGTGTTGCTGTCCATTTTTCTTGTGTTTGCTTCGCTACGGGTATTGCGCCATGTCTCGACGCGTGGGCAGCCGAATGTATTGCTATTGAGTTATTGCTTTGTTCCCATCCTTGTCGTCTGGCTGATCTCCTATGCCATGCCGTTATTCATCAACCGTTATCTGCTTTTCTCCCTCATGGGGCTGCCGTTGCTGGTAGCGGTCGCCGCTGATACGTGGCCGAGGCGAACGTTACTGGCATCGGTTGCTGGCTGTCTGTTCATCGAACTTGCAGGGCTGGCCTATGCCTACAATTACCAGGCGAAGCCGGGTGGTGATCTGGGTACGGTGATGGCACATGTTAATAAGTACTGGCGCTCAGGGGATGCTTTGTTAGGCGATCGCAAAAGGCACTACCTCTCGATCGAGTACTACAATGCCACGGGACGCCCGGCATTTCTCTATACCCAGATTGAACCTGATGCGACCGGTAAGGCGGCAACCACCTACGGTACCTTGACGTTGTTTTATCAACGCTCAGATGAGCTTTACGTAACAACGCCACAGAGACTGGCGAACCACTTCAAACGCCTCTGGCTGGTGACTGAACCTTCGTCTGCTTACACGCCGCGTATGCCCGTCGACGGGTGGGTGAAAGTTGATGAAATCGTCGAGGGCTCGTTCAAGGCATTGTTGTTTGCAGTGCCTGAACAAGCCAATCGCTGAACCGTGAGCCGCCTCAGGCCGCTTGTGGCTCGAAACTGTCGGCCCGCGCCATCTGCCACATCCGCGAATAGAACTGCCCATCCACCTCACCGGTCAGCAACTCCCCTGGTTTGAGGAACACATGCATCTGCGAGAACAGCTTGATCTCGGTGGCCGATACCCGTCGCACCAAGTGCTTGGCTTCCAGCTGTGCCGGGTGTTCCAGGCCGGCCGCAGCGAGCATTTCGGCCAGGGCGCGCAGGGTGTTGTGGTGGAAGTTCAATACCCGCTGGGCCTTGTCCGGCACCACCAGTGCGCGCTGGCGCAACGGGTCCTGAGTGGCCACACCGGTCGGGCACTTGTTGGTATGGCAGCTCTGCGACTGGATGCAACCAATCGCGAACATGAAACCACGCGCTGCGTTGGCCCAGTCGGCGCCGATGGCCAATACGCTGGCGATGTCGAAAGCACTGACGATCTTGCCACTGGCACCGAGCTTGATCTTGTCGCGCAGGTTCAGGCCGACCAAGGTGTTATGCACGAACAGCAAGCCTTCGCGCAGCGGCACGCCGATATGGTCGGTGAACTCCACTGGCGCCGCGCCAGTGCCCCCTTCCTTGCCGTCGACGACGATGAAATCGGGGAGGATGCCAGTTTCCAGCATGGCCTTGGCGATGCCCATGAACTCCCATGGGTGGCCCAGGCAGAACTTGAAGCCCACCGGCTTGCCGCCGGACAGCTCGCGCAACTGGGCAATGAACTGCATCATTTCAATCGGCGTCGAGAAGGCGCTGTGGCGCGACGGCGAAATGCAGTCCTCGCCCATGAGGATGCCGCGGGTTTCGGCAATTTCCTGGGTCACCTTGTGCTTGGGCAGGATGCCGCCGTGGCCGGGCTTGGCGCCTTGGCTCATCTTGATTTCGATCATCCGTACCTGGGGGGTACGTGCCTGGGCGGCGAAGCGTTCCGGGTCGAACCGCCCGTCTGCGGTACGGCAGCCAAAGTAGCCGCTGCCCAGCTCCCACACCAGGTCGCCACCGTGTTCGCGGTGGTAGGGGCTGATGCTGCCTTCGCCGGTGTCGTGGGCGAAGTTGCCCAGCTTGGCGCCTTCGTTCAGGGCGCGGATGGCGTTGGCGCTGAGTGAACCGAAACTCATCGCCGAAATGTTGAAGATCGACGCCGAATACGGCTGGCTGCACTGCGGCCCGCCGACGACGATGCGAAAACCCGCAGGGTCGGTCAGCGGTGCCGGGCGCATGGAGTGGCCGATGAATTCGAAGCCGGACTGGTAGACGTCGATCAGGGTGCCGAAGGGTTTGTCCGAGGCTTCGTTCTTGGCCCGGGCATACACCAGCGAGCGCTGAGCGCGGGAGAAGGGCAGGGCGTCGCTGTCGGCTTCGAGCAGGTACTGGCGGATTTCCGGGCGAATGCCCTCGACCAGGTAGCGGATGTTGCCGAGGATCGGGTAGTTGCGGCGTACTGCGTGGCGCTTTTGCAGCAGGTCGAACACGCCGATCAGGCTGAGTACGGCAGTGGTCAGGGTGAAGGGCCACAACCACTCGTGGTGGGTGAAGGGCAGGCTCGCCAGGGTGAACAGTACACAGGCGGCGAAGAAGGCGTAGCGGCTGAGAAGTGACAGGCTCATACGGGGTCCTTGCGATGGCGCGGTCAGGCTCAGGGGCCTGGGGCAAACCCCGACCATAGCCCGGTTGGGCGGTAGTGAAAATGAAAATCGGGGTATCGAAAATCATTCGCACAACGGGCTGGGTGCTCAGTCGTGCTGCTTGAGTAACAGCCGGTGGCGCCAGGCTTGCTGTTCTTCCAACGACGCGTCGATGAGGAATTGGTATCGCCCGGCAACCCGCATCGCTACGGGTACCCCATCGCGGTACAGCAAGCGATTGCCGCTCACGGCCGGTACCTTGGCCCCCGGCAGTAGCGAGCCCACCAGGTTCAGCGGGTCGCTGGCACTGACCATCACCAGGGCGCCCTCCGGCTCACGCCGTCGCACTTGCCGCAACAGGCCTACCGCCTCCGGCAAGGCGAACTGCTCGCCGGCCAACCCGGCGATAAACCGCCCGCCACGAATTTCGCCGCGGGCTTCCAGCCGGTGATAACAGCGCAGCAACGCTCGCCACGGGGGCAGCACATCGCTCTCGCGTTCCAGCAGGCGCCAGCAGATCACCCCGTAGCGACGCAGCAGGGTGCGGGCAATGTGTTCCAGGCGCTGGTCTTCGTTCAGGCTGGCGGTACCGCGCCGCAACAACGCCCAGCGCCCGGCGTGGGCCATGCTGTTCGAAAACGGCGCATGGCCGCGGCGGCTGTGGCGTGGCGCGCGTTTAGCCGCTGGTGTGATCAGGCTGCGCAGGCCGGTGAAGCTGTCGGCGCCGGCCAGGCCTGAGCCCACCAGCTCCTGCAGTGCCGTTTCCAGCTCACTGGGCAACAGGTGCGCCTCTTTGGCCAGTTCATCGAAGAACAGCGCACCTTCCGTTTTCAGCGCTTCATGCACACGTTGCGCGCGCGGGCCTAGCGCCTCGGGGGAAGGGGCTGGCGCGAGGCTGCGCCAGGTATTGAGCTGGTCCCGGGGCAACAACACCAGCGGGGTGCTGGCCAATGTGCTGCTCGACTGCGTCGCTGCCAGGCGGCTCCAGGCGAACTGCCCGCTGCGGCACGCGTCGTCGAGCCAGTGCGGGCTGTAGTCCTTGATCCGCGCAGGCAACAGCTCGGCTTCCCAGGCACCCGCAGCACTCGGAAACCCCTGCAGTTGGCCCAGTACCTCGGCCACCGCCTGCGGCCCGCGCAGGCGTTCGTCTGCGGCCAGGTGCTGCCAATCGAACAGAAAGCGCATGAAGTCCCGCAGGCTGACCGGCTCTATCTCCCGGCGCAGGCGTTTGACCGTGTAGCGGTGGATGCGCGCCAGCAAGTGGCGCTCGCACCACTGCAGGTCGTGTGCACCTGGGCTGAAATGGCCGCGCAGCACATAGCCTTCGCTTTCCAGGCGAGCCAGGGCCTGCTCGATGTCCGGCAGGGGTTTGCCCAGGGGGGTGGCGATCTGCGCCAAGGTCTGCGGGCCGTAACCTCCCAGGCGGGCGCGCAGCAGCTCGCTCAGCGCAGTGTCGGGGTCGATGGCCTGATCAAAGCCGGGCAGCAGGTTCAAGGCCGGCTCTGTGGCTGCACCTGGATACAGCGCCTGCAGCAGGTTCAGGCGCTCACGGGGCAGCCAGAGCTGTTGATCGGGCAGGTGCGCGGCTCGGCCTGCCTTGGCCAGTTGCCGAAGCAACAGGGCCCAACTGGCGTTGGCCTGGGCTTCATGCTGGGTGATGGCGCCCAGGCTCATCAACGCCTCGTGCATCTCATCGGCGTTGACCGGTTGCGGCCAGGCCTCGTCTTCCACGGCGCGGATGGCGTCGGCGTCCAGCGCGCCCAGATCATCGCCACTGCGCACGTCGCTCCAGCGTCGGTTGAGTACCGCCTGGGTTCGGCGTTCTTCCAGCGGTGCATCGTCCAGAAACGCGTAGGGCCTGGCGTTGAGGATAGCCGAGGCCAGCGGTGACGGTGCCGGCAGGTCGCGGCTGATCATTCGCACCTCGCCGCTCTCCATACGCCGCAGCAGGGCCAGCCAGCCTTCGCTGTCCATGGCCTCGTGCAGGCAGTCGTCGAGGGTCTGCTCGACCAGCGGATGATCGGGGATCTGCCGTTCGCCGACGATGTTTTCCAGGCAGGCGATCTGGTCGGGGAACACCGACGCAATCAGGTCTTCGCTTTTCATCCGCTGGATCTGCGGCGCCACCTTGCGCCCACCGACGAAGCGCGGCAAGGCCATGGCCACGGCAGCGTTCCAGCGCCAGCGCACACCGAACAGCGGCGCGTCGAGCAGGGCCTGGATGAGGACCTGTTCGGCATTGCGGCTGGTCAGGTAGCGCCACACCTCGTCCAGGGCGAAACTGTGGCTGATGGACAACGACAGCACGATGGCATCTTCGCTGGCCGCCGCTTGCAGCTCGAAATTGAACGTGCGGCAGAAGCGCTTGCGCAGGGCCAGGCCCCAGGCGCGGTTGATACGGCTGCCATAGGGCGAGTGGATGATCAGTTGGGTGCCGCCGGACTCGTCGAAGAAGCGCTCCATGATCAGCGTCTGTTGCGAGGGCAGGGCGCCCAGTACTTCCCGCGTGCGCCCCAGGTAATCGAGCAACTGGCTGGCGCTGTCTTCGCCCAGTTCGAAGCTGCGCTGCAGCCACTGCACCACCGCCGCGCTATCTGCACCCGGCAACCCCAGCCGCTCGTCGATGCGTGCCTGCAAGCGGGCGACCGCCGCTGACAGCTCATCGCTGCGCCCTGGTGCTTCACCCAGCCAGAACGGAATGGTCGGCGGCAGGCCATGGGCGTCCTCGACCCGCACGCGGCCAGGTTCGACCCGCAGGATCCGGTACGAGGCATTGCCCAACTGGAAAATATCGCCGGCAATGCTTTCTACCGCGAAGTCTTCGTTGACGCTGCCGATGCTCAGCGCCTGGGGTTCGAGCAGCACGGCGTAGTCGGCGGTCTCGGGGATGGTGCCGCCACTGGTCAAGGCCGTCAGCTGGCTGCCGCGACGGCCGCGCAAGGTGCCGCTCACCGCGTCGCGGTGCAGGTAGGCGCTGCGGATGCCTTGGCGGCCGTTGTAGCCCTCGGCAAGCATGCTCAGCAGCGCCTGGTAGTGCTGCACGTCGAGTTCGGCGTAGGGCGTTGCCTGGCGCAGGCAGTCGAACAGCGCCTGCTCCTGCCACGGCTGGTTGCTGGCTTCGGCGACGATTTGCTGGGCCAATACATCCAGCGGGGCCTTGGCGATGTGCAGTTGGTCGAGCTCGCCTCGGCGCACACAGTCGAGCAGGGCCGTGCATTCGATCAGGTCGTCCCGCGAGGTAGGGAACAGCCGGCCTTTGGGAATGCCCTCGACCTGGTGGCCCGAGCGGCCGACACGTTGCAAAAAGGCCGCGATCGAACCTGGCGAGGCGATCTGGCAGACCAGGTCGACATCGCCGATATCGATGCCCAGCTCCAGCGAAGCCGTGGCCACCAACACCTGCAACTGGCCCTGCTTCAGGCGCTGTTCGGCGTCCAGGCGCAGCTCCTTGGCCAGGCTACCGTGGTGCGCGGCCACGGCTTCTTTGCCCAGGCGGTCGCTGAGGTGGCGGGTCAGGCGTTCGGCCAGGCGCCGGGTGTTGACGAATACCAACGTCGTGCGGTGTTCGCGGGCCAGGGTTGCCAGGCGGTCGTAGACCAGGTTCCACACGTCGGTGGCCATCACCGCACCCAGGGGCACGGGTGGTACTTCCAGGGCCAGGTCGCGCGTGCGTGCGTGGCCGATATCGACGATCGCACAGGGGCGCTGATGACCCACCAGAAACTGCGCCACGCGCGCCACCGGCCGCTGGGTGGCGGATAGGCCGATGCGCCGCAAGGGCCGTTCGGCGAGGGCTTGCAGGCGCTCAAGGGTCAGCGCCAGATGGGCGCCGCGTTTGTTGCCGGCCAGGGCGTGAATCTCATCGACGATCACCGTGTGCACATTGGCAAGGCCGGCACGGCCCGAGGCCGAGCCCATCAGCACATAGAGTGACTCCGGCGTGGTCACCAGGATGTGCGGGGCGAGCTTGCGCATGGCTGCACGTTCTTTCTGCGGTGTGTCGCCAGTGCGCACGGCGGTGGTGATACGGGGCGCTTCAAGGCCCTGGTCTTCGAGCGCCTGGCTGATGCCTTCGAGCGGGGCCTGCAGGTTCAGGCGAATATCGTTGGACAGGGCCTTGAGCGGCGAGACGTAGACCACCTGCGTCTGTGCGGGCAGTTCGCCGCCGTGTTCAAGGCCTTGGCGGAACAGCTCATCGAGCACCGCGAGGAAGGCGCTCAAGGTCTTGCCCGAACCGGTCGGCGCGGCCAGCAGCATCGACTGACCGGCGTGAATCAATGGCCAGGCACGGGCCTGGGCGTCGGTGACCGTGGCGAAATGGCGACGGAACCAGGTGCCGACGGCGGGGTGGAACAGTGCGAGCACCGGGTGCTGTTGGGCGGGCAGGTTCATGTGTTGGTTATGGAGGGTCGGCGGCGGGTTGGCAAGGGGCCGTTCGTCTGTGCATGGGGGAGGCTACCTGTGCTTGTCTGGCCATGAGCCCCATGGGATGCTCTCTGGCTTTGCCTGTGAGCCCATCCCATGACCAAGACCATCCGCATTGCCGCCGCCCTGCTGATCGACCCCCAGGGCCGCACCCTGCTGATCGACCCCCAGGGCCGCACCCTGCTGGTCCGCAAACGCGGCACCCGGGCCTTCATGCAGCCTGGGGGCAAGATCGATGCAGGGGAGACAGCGGTGGCCGCACTGGTGCGCGAACTGCACGAGGAATTGGGCCTGCGCATCGACCCTGCACAGGCCATCCTCCTGGGCCGCTTCAGCGCCCCGGCGGCCAACGAGCCAGGTCATGAGGTACAGGCCGAGCTGTTTCGGGTCGACAGCGCCGAGGCCGTGGTGCCAGCGGCGGAAATCGAAGAAGTGGTCTGGCTGGCCGCCGACCAGGCGCCCACTCTTGAGCTGGCGCCATTGACCCGCGACTTGATCCTGCCGCTCTACCGCAAAGCGGTCAGCGTACCGCGCTGACCCCGTCGAGGGTGGCGAACGAGGTGTCCTTGGCGGTCAACAGGAAGTCGCGCATGTACGGTGCGTCGAGCATGTCGGTGCGCACGGCCGCATAAAGCGTGGCGAACAGGCCCTTTTCGCCCAGGCGCTTGCCCTTCACATAGCCGCGCGAGCTGTACTCGTGCAGCGCCCAGTGCGGCATGCCGCACACCCCACGGCCGCTGGCAACCAGTTGCATCATCATCACGGTCAGCTCGGAGGTACGCACGGCGGCCGGTTCGATGTCGGCCGGCTCCAGGAAGCGGGTGAAGATGTCCAGGCGGTCGCGTTCCACCGGGTAGGTGATCAAGGTCTGGTCGAGCAGGTCCTGCGGCACGATGTAAGGCTTGCTGGCCAGCGGATGCTGGTTGGCGACGGCAATCATGGCTTCGTAGGTGAACAGTGGTACGTAGGTGATACCGGCCAGGTCCAGCGGGTCGGAGGTGACCACCAGGTCCAGGTCACCCCGGGCCAGGGCTGGCAGCGGGGCGAAGGCGAACCCTGAGGCCAGGTCCAGCTCCACTTCCGGCCAGGCATCGCGGAACTGGTCGATGGTCGGCATCAGCCATTGGAAGCAGCTATGGCATTCGATGGCCATGTGCAGGCGCCCGGCGGTGCCGCCGGCCAGGCGGGCGATGTCACGTTCGGCGCCGCGCAGCAGCGGCAAGGTGGCATCGGCCAGTTGCAGCAGGCGCAGCCCGGCGCTGGTAAAGCGGATCGGCTTGGTCTTGCGCACGAACAGCGGCAGGCCAAGGCGCTCTTCGAGCTCCTTGAACTGGTGCGACAGGGCTGACTGCGTCAGGTGCAGGCGCTCGGCGGCCTCCACCAGGCTGTCGGACTCACGCAGGGCATGAAGGGTTTTCAGGTGGCGAATTTCAAGCACAACGACTTTCCATTGGGAATACGGGAGGCAACGGGGTAGTCGTTGAGTCTGGCTCAAGTTGGCCTGGCTGTCATCAGGGTTTACGTGTGTTGCCACGCTGACCGCCTGGCGAGGTTCACGAAATTGTCATTGAACTGTGGCAGCGCGCTTGAATGATTTTCATCAGACTCGCGTTCTACTGGGGATCTGCATTCTGGTGTTTCTTTCATGCGGGCTTTTCTGCTGTTTTTGTTCTTTCTTGTCAGCGTGCCGGCTAGCTTCGCCGAGCAGCGCTGCGACGTTCACGTGGCGGCTCAGCGGGCGGAGCTGGGTAACCTGAGCCTGGTCTACCAGAGCGTGGGTGCGCCTCGAGACCCGGCACTGCTGCTGGTCATGGGCCTGGGCGGGCAACTGATCCACTGGCCGGACGACGTGGTCGAAGCCTTGTGCCGCCAGGGTTTTCGGGTCATTCGCTATGACAACCGCGATGTCGGCCTGTCACGCTGGAACCAACTGCCCCCTTCGGCCAATCTGACTGTCGAGCTGCTGCGCTACAAGCTGGGTTTGCCAGTCGCCGCGCCGTATACGTTGACCGACATGGCCGGGGATGGGCTGCGCCTGATGGACTCACTGGGCATAGACCAATTCCATGTGCTGGGTGTCAGCATGGGGGGGATGATCGCGCAGCACCTGGCGGCGATGGCGCCGGAGCGGGTGCGCAGCTTGACGCTGGTGATGTCCAGCTCGGGGGCCGCAGGGTTGCCCGCGCCAGATCCGGCCCTGGTGCAGTTGCTGGCCCGGCGCAGTGCGCCGAACCGCGAGGTGGCCATCGAACAGCAGGCTGATTTGCTGGCAGCACTGGGCAGCCCCGAGGTGCACGATGACCGTGCGGTGCTGATGCAGCAGGCGGCCGTGGCCTATGACCGGGCGTTCAACCCTGAGGGCGCCAAGCGCCAGATCATGGCGATCCTTGCCGAACCGAGCCGGGTAGCGCTGCTCAATCAGTTGCGCG
Source organism: Pseudomonas sp. Irchel s3f19 (assembly GCF_900187555.1). Lineage (NCBI taxonomy): Bacteria > Pseudomonadati > Pseudomonadota > Gammaproteobacteria > Pseudomonadales > Pseudomonadaceae > Pseudomonas > Pseudomonas sp. Irchel s3f19. The sequence continues at coordinate 352,523 of NZ_FYDW01000004.1, forward strand.
TGCCGACCCTTGTGGTGCACGGCACGGCCGACCCCTTGTTGCCGGTGATGCATGGGGTGCACCTGGCAGCGCATATCCAGGGCAGCCAGTTGCGCTTGATACCGGGGTTGGCGCACCGCTTCCAGGAGCCGTTCAAGGCGCCGTTGCTGGGGGCGGTGCTGCCTTACCTGCAGTCACACCGGCAGGACGCGACGCATATCGCAGGCCTTTGAGAGCGGTTTTGTCCGCGAAGAGGGCGATGCCGATCTTTCAGCCCAGCCCGTACTTTTTCACTTTGTCGAACAGCGTGGTCTTGGCCATGCCCAGTTCCTGGCTGGCCTGGCTGAGGTTGCCGCCGGTGCGCTGCAGGGCATCGCTGAGCAGGTTGCGCTCGAAGGCCTCCACGGCCTCGGAAAAGCCCAGGCCCTGGCTGGCGCCACCACTCGGGCCTTTCTTGAACGCCGGCAGGCCCAAGGCATAACGCTCGGCCACGTTGCGCAGTTCGCGCACGTTGCCGGGCCAGTCATGGGCCATCAGCCGCGACAGGGTCTGGCTGTCCAAGGTCGGCGTTTCGCGGTCGAAGCGCAGGGCCGATTGCTGCAGGAAGTGTTCGAACAGTTGCAGGATGTCTTCGCGGCGTTCGCGCAGTGGCGGTAGTTCCAGCGTCACCACGTTCAGCCGGTAGTACAGGTCGCTGCGAAACTGCCCGTTCTGGCCCATGGCATCGAGGTCGGCCTTGGTCGCGGCAATCACCCGGCAATCCACCGCAATGCTCTGGTTCGAGCCCAGCCGTTCCAGGGTGCGCTCCTGCAACACCCGCAGCAGTTTGATCTGCAGGTTGATCGGCATGCTTTCGACTTCGTCGAGGAACAGCGTGCCGCCGTTGGCGTGTTCGATCTTGCCGATTCGGCGTTTGCCCGCACCGGTGAAGGCGTTGGCTTCGTGGCCGAAGATCTCGCTTTCGAACAGGTTCTCGGGCAGGCCCCCGCAGTTCAGGGCCACGAAAGGCTGGCCCTGGCGGCGGCTGAAGTCGTGCAGGCAGCGGGCGACCAGTTCCTTGCCGGTGCCGGTCTCGCCTTCGATCAGCACGTTGGCCGAGGTGTCGGCCACATTGGCGATCAACTCGCGCAGTTGCTCCATGGCGGCCGAGCGGCCAATGATGCGACCCTCCAGGCTGCTCTGTTCGGCCAATTGGCGGCGCAGGGCCACCACTTCGCGGGAAAGGCCGCGATGTTCGAGGGCGCGGCGCACCACATCGACCAGGCGCTCAGGCGAGAAGGGTTTCTCCATGAAGTCATAGGCGCCATTGCGCATGGCGCCGACCGCCATGTCGATGTCGCCATGGCCGGTGATCAGCACCACGGGCAGGCTGCGGTCGCGGGCTTTGAGGCGGTTGAGCAGTTCGAGGCCGTCGATGCCCGGCAAGCGGATATCGCTGACGACGATGCCGGCGAAGTCGTCGCTGATGCGTTCCAGGGCCTGTTCGGCGCTGCCGACCCCTTCACAGGCGATGTCTTCCAGCGCCAGCGCCTGCTGGCAGCCGAGCAGCACATGCGGGTCGTCTTCGACGATCAGGACGGTAAGAGGCGCTTGGTTCATGGGTGCTCCGCCGGTTCGCTAGGGGGGGATACCAGAGGCAGGGCCAGGACAAAGGCCGTGCCGCCACTGGCGGGGTGCTCGACGTTCAGGCTGCCCTTGGCGGCGGCGGCAAGGCTCGCCGACAAGGTCAGGCCCAGGCCCAGGCCATGTTCGCCGGGTTTGGTGGTGAAGAAGGGTTCGAACAGGTGCTTGCGCGCCTCGGCGTCGATGCCATGGCCATTGTCGCGCACGCGCAGGCGATATTTGTCGCCCTGCAGCTCGCCTTCCAGCCACAGCTCTGGCAAGGGCTGGGTGGCCATGGCGTCGAGGGCATTGCCGATCAGGTTGACCAGGATCTGCTCCAGGCGGGTCTGGTCAATGGCCAGTTGCTGGTCTTCGAACTGATGGTGCAACTGCAAGTGGCAGCCACTGATACGGTTGGCCAGCACCTGCAATGAGGCGTCCACTGCCTTGGCCAGCGACGCCTGGCCACTGTCGTCGCCACGACGGGCGAACGAACGCAGGCTGGCGGTGATACGGCCCATGCGATCGATCAGGTCGTTCATGGTGCGCAGGTTGGTGCTGGCCGTTTCCAGTGCGCCGCGTTCGAGGAAGCGCACGGTGTTGCCCGACAAGGTGCGCAACGCGGCCAAGGGCTGGTTGAGTTCGTGGGCGATGCTGGTGGACATCTGCCCGATGGCGGCCAGCTTGCCTGCCTGGACCAGCTCGTCCTGGGCGTGGCGCAGGGTTTGCTCGGCATGCCGGCGCTCGCGGATCTGCCCCTTGAGCCGTTCATTGCTGGCGCGCAGGTCGGCGGTGCGCTCGGTGATACGCCGTTCGAGCTGGCTGTTGGCTTCCTGCAGTGCCTCGCGGGCGGCCAGGCGGGTGGCGATGACCTTGCGCCGTTCATTCCAGGCGATACCCAGAATCGCCAGCAGGGCGAATGCCACCCCAACCAGGATGCCCTGCACCATGGATTCACGGCGCAAGTCCTGCAGCGGGGTCAGCAGGGTGAAGTGCCACGGGGTATCCACCAGGCGCCGGGTTTGTGCCAGGTAGGCCACTTCATGGGCTTTGCCCTGAACCGTTTCGCTGTTGGCCGGGAAGGTCAGCTTCTCGACGCCATCGGCCAGGGTTTCCCGCGCCAATGGTTGCAGCTCGTTCAACGGCCACCAGTAATACTGCAGGCTGCGCGCCAGGCGCTCCTTGATTTGCGGGGTCAGCGGGCGCACCGATTTCAGGCGCCGGGCCGGGTCGCTGGAGAGGATGATGATGCCGTTTTCGTCACTGACGAAAGCCTCCAGGCGGGCCCGTTGCCAGCGCTCCTCAAGGGTGTCCAGGCGCACCTTGATCACCGCCACGCCAATGATCTTGCCGTGTTCTTCCAGCCCGTGGGCCAGGTAGTAGCCAGCCTCGCCGGTGGTGCTGCCGATGCCGTAGAAGCGCCCGGGTTCGCCGCGCACGGCCGTCTGGAAATAGGCTCGGAACGACAGGTCTTCACCGAGGAACGAATCGGCATCGCGCCAGTTGCTGGTGGCCTGCACCCGGCCATTGGTGTCGAGGACGAAGATCGCCCGGCTGCGGCTGCGCCGATTCAAACCTTCGAGGTATTCGTTGACGGCCTGGCGGGAGCCGCCGTCAGGGTCGGTGAGCAGGTGCGAGACGCTGTCTTCAAGCTCCAGCAAGCTGGGCAGGTAGGTGTACTTGCTGATCTCGCTTTCGACCGTGCGCGCGTGCAGCTCCAGCTGACGCTCGCCGTTTTCGCTAAGGCTGCGGATACCGTTGCTCTCGCTGACCAGGTAACCGGCCAGCCCCAAGCCGACCATCAGCAGGATGATCAAAGGCGGCAACAGCAATTGGCGGATCAGGCGGGAATTCACGGCAGGCTTGGCAGGGAGCAGTAGCGAAGGGTCGCATTTCATCACAGTGGCCTTGTCACGACCAGCATCCGCTGCCCGGAGGGGGCGAGCAGCGGAGCTGGAGGCCGACTTAGTGTTGCAGGATCTTGCTCAGGAAGTGCTGGGTGCGTTGGTCGCGGGCGCTCTGGTCACCGAAGAACTCCTCTTTGGTGCAGTCTTCGATGATGCTGCCCTTGTCCATGAAGATGACCCGATTGGCGACCTTGCGGGCAAAGCCCATCTCGTGGGTCACGCACATCATGGTCATGCCTTCGTGGGCCAGTTGCACCATCACATCCAGCACCTCGCTGACCATTTCCGGGTCCAGTGCCGAGGTCGGTTCGTCGAACAGCATGACGATCGGGTCCATCGCCAGGGCGCGGGCGATCGCCACACGCTGCTGCTGGCCGCCGGAGAGCTGGCCGGGGTGCTTCTTGGCATGGGCGCTGAGGCCGACGCGTTCGAGCAGGGCCAGGCCCTTCTTGGTGGCTTCCACCTCGCTGCGGCCAAGTACCTTGCGCTGGGCGATGGTCAGGTTCTCGGTGATGGTCAGGTGCGGGAACAGCTCGAAGTGCTGGAACACCATGCCGACCCGCGAACGCAGCTTGGGCAGGTTGGTCTTCGGGTCGGCAATCGAGGTGCCATCGACCACCACGTCGCCTTTCTGGAACGGTTCCAGGGCGTTGACACACTTGATCAGGGTGGACTTGCCCGAGCCCGACGGGCCGCACACTACCACTACTTCACCTTTCTTGACGTCGGTGCTGCAGTCGGTCAGTACCTGGAAGTCGCCGTACCACTTGTTGACGTTCTTGATGGAAATCATACGGTGATCCTTTTTTGCAGGCGCTTGACCAGCCACGAAGCGGAGAAGCTGATGATGAAGTAGACAACCCCGGCGAAGATCAGGAACTCATGGGAGCGCCCGATGATGTCGCCGTTGGAGCGTGCCGAGTTGAGGAAGTCGACCAGGCCCACGGTATACACCAGCGAGGTGTCCTGGAACAGGATGATGCTCTGCTGCAGCAGCAGCGGGGTCATCTTGCGGAAGGCCTGGGGCAGGATGATCAGGCGCATGGTCTGGGCGTAATTCATGCCCAGTGCTTGAGCGGCACCCATCTGCCCTTTGGAAATCGACTGCACGCCGGCGCGGACGATTTCGCAGAAGTACGCCGCCTCGAACATCATGAACGCGACGACGCAGGAGGTGAACGCACCGACGGGGGTATCTTCGCCGGTGATCCAGCGCAGCACGAACGGCACCGCCAGGTAGAACCAGGTGATCACCAGCAGCAGCGGGATCGAGCGGAAGTAGTTGACGTAGGCACCCGCCACACGCGACAGCAGCTTGCTCGACGACAGGCGCATCAATGCCAGCAGGGTGCCGAGCGCGATGCCGCCGACCACGCCCATGACCATCAATTGCAGGGTCATGACCATGCCGCCCCACAGGGCAGGCAGGGCCGGGATGATTTCGCTGAAATCCATGTCCATTTACTTGCCCCCCACGGAAATCAGGCCAGGCACGGCAACTTTCTTCTCGACCAGGCGCATGAGCAGCATCAGGCCCATGTTCAGGGTGAAGTAGATCAGCGTGGCCAGGGTGAATGCCTCGAACAGGTTGGCGGAAAATTCCGCCGTCTGTTTGGTCTGTGCCAGCAGCTCCATCAGGCCGATCAGCGAGGCCACCGAGGAGTTCTTGAACACGTTGAGAAACTCGGAGGTGAGCGGCGGAATGATGATCCGGTACGCTTGCGGCAGCAGCACGTTGGTGTAGATCTGCGGCAGGCTGAAACCCATGGCACGGGCGGCGGCCTCTTGGCCGCGGGGCAGCGCCTGGATACCGGTCCGCACCTGTTCGCAGACTCGCGCGGCGGTGAACAGGCCCAGGCAGACAACCACGCTGATCAGCGCCGAGGTGGTCGGGTTGAGGTCCTGCTTGAACCATTCCTGCAGGCCCTCGGGCAGCAGGTCCGGTACCAGGAAGTACCAGATGAACAATTGCACCAGCAGCGGTACGTTACGGAACAGCTCCACGTAGGCGGTGGCGATGCCCGATACAAGGCGGTTAGGCACGGTACGCATGACGCCGAGTACCGACCCCAGCAGCAGTGCGATGATCCAGGCGGTGATGGCGATGGCGATGGTCCAGCCCAGGCCGGTGATGTACCAGTCCAGATAGGTTTCGCTGCCCACGCCGGTGGACTTGAAGAACACGCCCCAGTCCCAGTTGTAATTCATCGGGATTTCCCCTCAGACGGTTGTTTCACGGGCACCTTCGAGCATCCGGGGGCGCTCGGCGCCCTCGGATGAAAGGTTAGACACTAATGAGTGGCCTGCAGAATAGATTCGTGCGCTTGCGCACCAGGCCACTATCTGAGGATCAGGACTTCTTCTCGTCCGCGGCCTTGTCGGTCGGCTCGGCGATCAGTTTTTTCAGTTCGTCGCTCATCTGGAACTGCAGGTTCAGGCCTTTTGGCGGGATCGGTTGCATGAACCACTTGTCGTAGCTCTTGTTGACTTCACCCGATTTGAAGTAGCCCACGATGGCGTCGTCGACCGCTTTCTTGAACGCAGCGTCTTCCTTGCGCACCATGCAGCCGTAGATTTCGTACGACTGTGGAGTACCGGTGATGACCCAATCCGCAGGTTTACGCGCCTTGGCCATTTCACCGGCCAGCAGGGCGTCGTCCATCATGAAGGCCACGGCGCGGCCGCTTTCGAGCATGTTGAAGGCTTCACCGTGGTCCTTGGCGGAAATCACGTTCATCTTCATCTGCTTGTCGGCGTTCATCGCCTTGAGGATGCGCTCGGAGGTGGTACCGGCGGTGGTCACCACGTTCTTGCCGGCCAGGTCCGGGAAGTCTTTATAGGATGGCTGACCGTCCTTGACCTTGGTCAGCAGACGGGTACCGACTTCAAAGATGCCGACCGAGAAACCGACCTGCTGCTGGCGCTCGACGTTGTTGGTGGTGGAGCCGCATTCCAGGTCGACGGTGCCGTTCTGCACCAGAGGAATACGGGTCTGGGAGGTGACGAGGTTGTACTTGACCTTGATGTCGGTGCCCAGCTGCTTCTTCAGCGCTTCGACCACAGCGAGCTGGATGTCGTGGGAGTAGCCGACGGGCGTGGTGCTGCCTGCCAGGTAGGAAAATGGAATGGATGAGTCACGGTGCCCCAGTGTGATGGTGCCCGAGTCCTTGATCTTCTTCAGGGTGCCGGTCAGCTCCTCGGCCATGACAGGCGAAGCGATGACTGCAGCCGCGATGGCGGCGCCCAGCAATTGACGAACGATACGCATCAAATTTTCCTCGACGTGTTTGTTTTTTTTATGGAGCCGTTGGCGGACTCTTTCGTTCAACGAATACAGCATGAAGCGGTGCATTCGGCTTCCAAGTGTAGAGCATGACTCGTGCCAAACTCTGTGAATGATCATAACCCCCCGAAAAGCCTGGGCATCAGCCCTATCTCAAGGTTTTTCTGGAATAACCCATAGTCGGAACGCCGAATGCGTGGGTTTTTTTCGTTCGGCAATCCGAACGGGGGCATCAGCTTTAAGTAACACACCGGCATGAAACGCAAATGTTGAGCTGGCTGCCTCATCATCAGGAGCGCATGCCGTGTCCGTCATTCCGATCCCCTCCGATTCCGTCGATGCCTTCATTGCCCGCCAGCTTGCCGATTGGCTGAGAACTGCCAATGTCGATCTTCTTCTGACCTTGCACAGGGCGCTGCGCCAGCAGCAGGCCGCTGCGGAAAATGTCAAAAACAGGTTGGCAGGCATTCCCAGCCTGGAGGCTTTTGCCACGCCCCTGCTCGAAAAGGCATTGCGCGCCAAGGGCCTGGACGATGTCGATGTGCGAAGCATGCAGGTCTACATCGAGGACGATGTGCCTCTGCCCAGCGCAGCACCACGCCTGCATACACCGTGGAGGACACTCCACAGCGTGCAACCGTTGCTGACGGCTGCGTTGCATAATTTTCACGAGGACGAGACCTTGCCGTCACTCCATCGACGTGCCTACCTGCAGGACGGCCGTGGGGAGAAGCTTTCGCTGAAGTTCGAAGCGTTTGCCCGCTGTTGCAGGGAACTGGACATTGGCGGCCAGTATCAGAACATGCTCCGCTCGCAACTTTTTCCCACAAGCAGGCCCCCGGCACCCGAGGGTTTTGCCCGTGTCGCTGTAGAGCGCATGTTCGAAGAAAACCTGCGTGCCCAGCTGGACGTTGCAGTGCGTATTGCAAGGATCAAGTCCGAGCTGGACGAAGTCGACTACTTGCGCTTGTTGCCGGTGTTCGCAAGCAACCCCATCGTGCCGGCGACCCCGGGTGTTGTCACGCCCCGCCAGTTATATCTGCTGGGCAAGCGTATCCATGGTCTTGTCACCCTGGAGCTACGCGAGCGTGCTGAGGGGCCGCTGGTGGGGATCATCAGTTGGATACCGCGGGATCCGTATCGGCCGGTGACCAGGCACGCCTCCTGGGAGACCTTGTACCAGTCATTGGCCAAACGGTTGCGTGCGCCTCATTACCGATCCTTTTTCAGACGCTTCATCAGTGAACGCGACCGGCCCAGCTTCACGGCCACCCTGGAGCGCCTGATCGAAGCCAGCAGCGTGCAAGCGCCAGCTGTTCTGGATGGGCGCAATTTCGCCATCGATACGCCCTTGTTCGCCTATCTGCGTGGCTTGCAGGTCGACAAGATGCTTGATGATGCAAGAATCCTGGCAGTGCCCACCGCAGACGAAACCGCCATCGAGCGCCATCAGCGGCTGGAAGCGCTCAAGAGTGCGGGGCTCGATGTGCTCAACCTGGCTGCGCTGTTCATTCCGGTATTGGGGGAGGTGATGTTTGCCGTGGCTGCGGTGGACGTGGTCAGCGAAGTCTACAAAAGCTATGCCGATTGGCGGATAGGGGACCGCCAAGGGGCACTGGATCACCTGTTTGGCGTGGCAGAGAACCTTGCTGTCGGTGCCGCGGTGGGCGTCGGGGTAGTGGGTGTGGGCCGGGTGCTGGAACGGGTGCCGTTTGTCGATGCGCTCACGCCCCTGCACGAAGGCGAGGGCCGCTGCAGGTTGGCGGACCGGCCGCTCTCGCCCCATCACCTCGATGGCGGTGGCCCGCTGATGCGCAGATTTGGCGGGGACTTCGCGCAAGCCTCTGACCAGACTGCCGAAACGCTGCTTCGGGTAACCGGGCTCGGACACAATCAGTTGCGCCATCTGCACCTGCAAGAGGCGCCAGCCCCAGCACGGCTGCTTGATGCCCATGCACGCCACGAGTGCCATGTCCTTGAGCCGCACCTGCGTGGCGCCGCTTTCGAGCGCGAACTGGCTATTCGCCAGGCTGTACCCTCTGCTGCTGGCGCAATACTGATGAGGGTATTTCCGGGCTTGTCCGTGCGTTGCGCCGAAGAAATTCTCGAGCTGGCAAACGGTGAGCAAATCAAGGCGCTGCTGGCCAGTGGTCGTGTGCCATTGGCAATGGCCGAGCGTGCACGCTGGTTCTTGCGGGAAAGTCGGCTGGACCGCGCACTGATGGGGTTCGAGCATGAAGGTGAGATCAATTTCGATACCCAGCGCTTGGCCTTGGAGCTGATCAATGAACTGGCGCCTTGGCCGCCGTCGGTGCGCATTGAACTGCGCCTTGGGGAAGCGGGCGGTCGCTTGCTGGCGTCGAAGGGCGCTAACGACGCGTTGCAAGTCAGACGCATCATCCAGACCGAGCAGGGTTATTACTTGAGTGATGCCACCCCAGCAGGGTCAGCTACGGGCTTGTTGCCGTGTTTGCTGCACACCCTGGAGGACGATCAGAAAGTGGCGCTTGGCGGCCCCGAGTTGATGGCCCCTGAACTCGGCCAAAGGCTCTCCCGACAAGCCAGCGTCGATCGCGAAAAAACCGCAAAAATGATGGGCTTGCCGCCTATCGCTGAACGCTATCGACCGCCGCAGCGCATAGCAGACGGCCGAATTGGCTATGCACTGAGTGGCGGCGGCGAGAGCAGCCGTCAGGCGATCCGGCGCGGCTTACATGAAATTTTCCCTACCCTGACCGATGCTCAATTGGACGCTTACCTGCTCGACCTGATGCAACGCAGGGTCGGCCTTTGGGACCATCTCAGCAGCCTTCAGCAGCGGCTGGAAAGCCTGCGCGGTGCACTTGACGCCTGGCAGCGGCAGCGGGTGAGCTTCATGGATGGGCTCAGGCGGCGACGCGTGGCCAACCAGATTCGTCGTGCCTGGCGGCGCAAGACGGTCGGCCTTGCCGGTGATGACTTTGTCCTGCATATCGATGGCGAACAGGTGGGCAGCTTGCCGGCCTTGCCGGCAGGCATCGAGTTTGGCCATGTGCGACGCTTGACGTTACGCAACATGAGCCTTGAGCAGGTCGATGAGGATTTCCTGGGCAGGTTCACCCACCTGCGCGAACTGGACCTGCGGGACAATCAGTTGAGCACCTTGCCACTTGGCCTGGAACGTTTAACCGAGCTGCGTACGCTGCGACTGTCGGGTAACTGGATTACCGTCGATGGGGCGGGCAGTCAAAGGCTGGCAAGCCTTGCGATGCTCCAGCAACTTGATCTGAACTATAACCCCTTGGGCCAGGCGCCAGACCTTTCAGGGTTGCGTAACTTGCGCGAAGTGTCGCTGCGCGGAACCGGGCTGCAAGAATTGCCAGATGACGGCCAGATGCCTTGGAGGGGGTTGGTGGATGTTCGCGAGAATCAGATTCGTCAGTTGAACGGGCAGTTGCGCAGCTTGAGCGATCGACTGCAACGGTTGGCACTGCATGACAACCCTCTGGACGAAGCGGGCGAGGAGCTGATTGCCCACAGTCACACGGTTGCGACCCTCCACCGGCGTAGCTCTTATCAACACGCCATCGCCGACAGTACGCTGCTGGATCGATGGATGGAGGGTACCGACGAAGCCGTACGCACCCAGCGCACGCAGATCTGGACGAGTTTGTTTCAGGAGACACAGTCGGTAGATCTGTTTCGTTTTCTGGCAGATTTCGCAAGTTCTGATGACTTCCTCGATCACCCGCGCTACTACCGCGCCAGGGTGTGGCGGATACTCGAGCTTTGCGCGGACAACACTGACGTGCGTGAAGCGGTGTTCTGGCAGACGCAAGGACGCAGGACCTGTGAGGACCGGCTGTTACTGATCCTCAGCCAACTGGAAGTCAGAACCCATATTGCCTTGCACGCGGCCGGTGAGGGGGGCGCGCGGGCCGAGGCGACCTTGCTGAGGCTCGGGCGCTCGCTTTATCGCCTGGACGAAGTGGACAGTATTGCCGCTCGGCATATCCAGGAAATGCGCCAGGACCCTTTTGCCGCGGTGGATGACATCGAAGTTTACCTTGCCTACCGGGTTCACCTGGCTGACAGGCTCGATCTACCGGCCCAACCGCGGCATATGAATTACCTTGAGCACAGCGGTGTGACCCGTACGCGGATCATGCGTGCGGGTGCTAGTGTGCTGGCCGGTGAAAATACCGACGTGCTGAGCCAGTCACTGGCGCAACGAGAGTTCTGGCAAGGCTATGTGCGCAATCGCTACCCTGAGCGCTTCGAAGCCTTGGCCGCACCGTTTCATGAACAGCTGGAGGCTTATGAGCTTCAGGCTGGCGACTCGGGCGAGCAGCAGTACCTTGAGCGCGCTGCGGCATTGATGGAAACGCTAAATGGCGAAGAGCGTGCCCTTTACCTGCAGTTGGCAAAGGAGGCGTACGGTCGGGAGTTCTGAGTGCGGGCGACCGTCAGGCGGTCGCCGCGCAGGGTTCAGGCGGCGTTGCTGCGTGCGTCGCCCTGAGCAAGGTAATCAGCCAGTGCGCGCTGTTCGCTGTCGCTGGTGAACAGGCCCAGTTTGGTTCTGCGCCAGAGGATATCCTGAGTGCTGACAGCCCATTCGGTTTCGCGCAGGTAATCGACTTCCCGGGTGAACAGGCCACCACCAATCGCCTGGCCCAGATCGTCCGGGCCGTTCACACCTTCCAGCAACTGCCAGGTGCGGCTGCCGTAGGTCACTGCCCAGCGCTTGGCGATATCCGGCGCGAGCCATTGGTGCTGCGTGAGCAGGTCGTCGACCAGGGCCTGAGGCGTGCTCATGCCTTCACCACCGGGCAGGGCAGAGTGGGCTGTCCAGCTCTGGCTCATCTGGCTGAAAAACGGCTTGAGTTCTGCCATGGCCGACTCGGCCAGCTTGCGGTACGTGGTCAGTTTGCCGCCAAACACCGACAGCAAAGGCGCCTCGCCTTGAGCGGCGGAAAGCGCGAGGGTGTAATCACGGGTGACGGCGGACGGGTTATCCGATTCGTCGTTGCACAGCGGGCGCACGCCGGAGTAGGTGTGCAGGATATCGCTGCGGCTCAGTTGATGATTGAAGTGCGCGTTGACCACCTTCAGCAGATAGTCGGTTTCCTGCTCGGTGATCGCCACCTTGGCCGGGTCGCCGCTGTACTCGCGGTCGGTGGTGCCGATCAAGGTGAAACGGTCCAGATAGGGGATGCAGAAGACGATACGTTGGTCTTCGTTCTGCAGGATGTAGGCGTGATCCCCTTCGTACAGGCGCGGCACGATCAGGTGGCTGCCCTGGATCAGGCGAATGCCGTACGGCGCATCGAGCTTGAGGTCATCCTTGATGAAGCTGGCGACCCAAGGGCCGGCGGCGTTGACCAATGCCCGGGCGCGAATGCTGTGCACGCTGCCATCGGCTTGCTGCAACTCCACGTGCCACAGGCCGTCGACGCGTTCGGCGCGCAGGCAACGGGTACGGGTATGGATGTGTGCACCGTTTTCGCGTGCGGCCATGGCGTTGAGCACCACCAGGCGTGCGTCGTCAACGGCGCAGTCGGCGTATTCGAAGCCACGGGTGATCGCCGGTTTGAGCGGGTAGCCCGGGCCGAAGCGCAGGCTGCGCGAGGCGCCCAGGCGCTTGCGCTTGCCCAGGTGATCGTAGAGGAACAGGCCGGCACGGATCATCCAGGCCGGGCGCAAGTGCGGGCGGTGTGGCAACACGAAGCGCATGGGCTTGACGATATGCGGTGCCTTGGCCAGCAGCACTTCACGCTCGGCCAGTGCTTCGCGGACCAGCCGGAACTCGTAGTGCTCCAGGTAACGAAGGCCGCCATGGATCAGCTTGCTGCTGGCGGAGGAGGTGTGCTGGGCCAGGTCGTCCTTTTCGCAGAGGAAGACCTTGAGGCCACGCCCGGCGGCGTCGGCAGCGATGCCCACGCCATTGATGCCACCGCCGATCACGGCGAGGTCATAGCAGTCGGCGAGGGGGGGCTGGGACGAAACGGGCTGGGACACGGGCAAGGCCTCCTGGGGCTGTTCACATCGAATATGAACATTGATGTTCGTTTCCGAAAATATTAGCGCAATGGAAAGGCAGTATCCAGTCGTGGGTTATAGAAAAAACTGATTGAATGAGAAGGAAATGAACAAATTCGAAAATCGCGGGGGTGTTGGCGGGGTGTTCTGGAAGGGTGTGGGGTTGCAAGTGCTTGTCACAACATCTTTGGCGCCTGTGAGATCGAGCGCCGCCCGCGCGGCGCTTCGCGGCGCAAGGCCGCTCCCACATTTGTTTCGGGCCAGTGAGGTCTGTGGCATTTGCGCGCGCCCGCTTGTTTGTACGACGCGATATCGAGGCGGGCTCCAAAGGGGTCGCGCCAATACCTCAGGAATAATTGGCCGAAAACAAATGTGGGAGCGGCCTTGTGCCGCGAAGCGCCGCGCGGGCGGCGCTCGATTTTGACGCCTCTGCAAAACTCAAGGCAGGTGACTTTCAGCCCTCACTCTATTCCCAGCCAGGCCTTCGAAGTCTCAGGGCTCAAACCACCTCAAGGCGAATCTTGTACTGATTGAGCAACTGGTTCAGGGCCGCCGTAGGCGTCTGGTCGGTCACCAGGCAATCGACCAGGTTGATCGACCCCAGGCGAACCATGGCATTGCGCCCGAACTTGCTGGAGTCGGCAGCCAGAATAACCTGCCGGGCATTGGCAATGATTGCCTGGGAAACCCGAACTTCCTGGTAGTCGAAGTCGAGCAGGCTGCCATCCTCATCGATGCCGCTGATCCCGACCAGGGCGAAGTCGACCTTGAACTGGCTGATGAAATCGACACTGGCCTGGCCCACCACCCCACCATCACGCCGCACCGTGCCACCGGCCACCAACACTTCGAAATCGTCCTTGGCAGCCAGAATCGAGGCCACGTGCAGGTTGTTGGTAATCACCTTCAGGTGGCTATGGTTCAGCAACGCACGGGCAATCGATTCGGTGGTGGTACCGATGTTGATGAACAGCGAGGCATGGTCGGGAATCTGCTGGGCAACGGCATCGGCGATACGCTGCTTTTCATCGCGCATCTGGTCGGCACGCATGGCGTAGGCGGTGTTTTCGATGCTCGAATCGTAGGCGGCGCCACCGTGGTAGCGGCGCAGCAGGTTGAGCTCGGCGAGCTGGTTGATGTCGCGCCGGATGGTTTGCGGGGTGACGACGAACAGCTGTGCCATTTCTTCGATGCTGACGTAGCCGCGTTCGCGTACCAGCTCGAGGATTTGTTGTTGGCGGGGGGGCAGATTCATGGGCGGTCCTTTTGGGCAGCCGGACAAATTCTGCAATGATGCCGTAGGAAGGGGATGACGGCCAGCGGACGTTGGTGTCGGCGTCATCGCAGGCAAGCCCGCGATGACGCCGCACGCTTCAACGCCGATTCAAACCGCGTGGTCTTCCCAGTCGCGGGTACGATCGACCGCCTTCTTCCACCCGGCGTACAGCTTCTCTTTTTGCGTCTCATCCAGTTGTGGGCTGAACTCGCGCTCGATGATCGCTTTGTCGCGCAACTCGTCCAGGCTGCTCCAGAAGCCACAGGCAAGGCCCGCCAGGTAGGCGGCGCCAAGGGCTGTGGTTTCACGCATTTTCGGGCGCTCCACACAGGTGCCGAGGATGTCGGACTGGAACTGCATAAGGAAGTTGTTGGCTACCGCGCCGCCGTCGACGCGCAGTTCGGACAGGCGTTGGCCGCAATCCTGTTGCATGGCGTCAAGCACGTCACGGGTCTGGTAGGCGATCGATTCCAATGCAGCACGGATGATATGGTCGACCTTCACCCCACGCGTCAGGCCGAACAGGGCACCACGGGCATAGGGGTCCCAGTAGGGGGCGCCCAGGCCGGTGAAGGCGGGCACCAGGTACACACCGTTGCTGTCCTTGACCTTGCTGGCGAAGTACTCGGTGTCGAGGGCATCGTTGACGATCTTCAGTTCGTCGCGCAGCCACTGCACGGTGGAGCCACCGTTGAACACGGCGCCTTCCAGTGCGTAGGCCACTTCGCCGCGGGGGCCGCAGGCGATGGTGGTGAGCAAGCCGTGGGACGACGTGACGGCCTTGTCGCCGGTGTTCATCAGCAGGAAGCAGCCGGTGCCGTAGGTGTTCTTGGCCTGACCGGGCTCAACGCACATCTGGCCGAACAGCGCGGACTGCTGGTCGCCGGCGATACCGGCGATGGCGATGCCGCTCTTGGTGTGGCCGTAGACTTCGGAAGAGGGGCGTACCTGGGGCAGCATCTGGCGTGGAATGCCAAGAATTTCCAGCAGCTTGTCGTCCCATTCCAGGCTGTGGATGTTGAACATCAGCGTACGGGAGGCGTTGGTGTAGTCGGTGACATGCACCTTGCCGCCCGAGAACTTCCAGATCAGCCAGGTATCGATGGTGCCGAACAGCAGTTCGCCGCGTTCGGCGCGTTCACGGGCACCTTCGACATTGTCGAGGATCCACTTCAGTTTGGTGCCGGAGAAGTAGGGGTCGGTGACCAGGCCCGTGGTCTCGCGGATGTAGTCTTCGTGGCCATCACGCTTGAGCTGCGCGCAGATTTCGGTGCTGCGGCGGCACTGCCAGACAATGGCGTTGTAAACCGGGCGGCCGGTTTCCTTGTCCCACACCACCGTGGTTTCGCGCTGGTTGGTGATGCCGAGTGCAGCGACCTGGGCGTGGCTTATGCCGGCCTGAGCCAGGGCTTCGACCATGGTGGCGCTCTGGGTGGCGAAGATCTCCATCGGGTCGTGTTCGACCCAGCCAGCCTGCGGGTAGTGCTGGACGAATTCGCGCTGGGAGGTGCCGACCACATTGGCGTCGCGGTCGAAAATGATCGCACGCGAGCTGGTGGTGCCCTGGTCCAGGGCGATGATGTAGTGCTTATCCAGGGTGTCTGTCATGGTCGTTGGCCTTGCAAAATGAGGAAGTCAGGGCTTGGGCGTGAGGCCGCATCAGTTGACTTGAGTATCGCCCTGGCGATTGTCGTTTGTCTCAGGGTTCGCGGTGGGCGCCACCGGCAGGTTGCGGGCGATCAGGCCGCGATACGCGGCGGCGCCCAGGCATGCGCCGAGGATCGGTGCGAACACCGGAACCAGGAAATAGGGAATATCTCGTCCGCCAGTGAAGGCGATTTCGCCCCAACCGGCCAGGAAGGTCATCAGTTTTGGTCCGAAATCGCGGGCTGGGTTCATCGCGAAGCCGGTCAGCGGCCCCATGGCGCTGCCGATCACGGCAATCAGCAGGCCGATCAGCAGCGGCGCGACGGCGCCACGTGGCAGGCCATTGTTGTCGTCGGTCAGGGCCATGATCACGGCCATGAGGATGGCCGTGATGACGACTTCCACCAGAAATGCCTGGCCGGTCGAAAGTGAGGGGTGCGGGTAGGTAGAGAACACCGAGGCCAGTTCGAGGCTTTCGGTACTGCCTCGCAATATGGCATGGGCTTGTTCGAAATCGAAGAACAGATTGCTGTACAAGGTGTAGACCAGCGCTGCGCCGCAGAAGGCGCCACAGACCTGGGCGAGCATGTAGAACGGCAGCTTGCGCTTGTCGAAACCGGCGAACAGGGTGAGGGCGATGCTCACGGCCGGGTTCAGGTGCGCACCTGAAACGCCCGCAGTGAAGTAGATAGCCATGCTGACGCCGACGCCCCAGATGATGCTGATTTCCCACAGGCCGAAGCTGGCACCCGCGACTTTGAGCGCGGCCACGCAGCCGGTGCCGAAGAAGATCAGCAGCGCAGTGCCGAGGAACTCGGCCAGGCACTGGCTGGACAGAGTGGGTTCGCGTAGAGCAGTCGTCATGTATGACCTCGTTTTTTTTGTTGTGAGGCGCGTGGCGCTCGACAGCAAAGCCCGGTGTCGATCCCCATTGACCCCAGGCAGAAGTTGGAAATGCACCTTAAAAGTGCACCATTTATTCAGAAACGAAAAAATATAGACAAGAAACGCTTATGTCAAAGGTCGAAAGTGAACGGTCAGTCACGATCTGGACGTTGTTAGGGCGCGCGAAACCGCACGCTAGAGAGGCGCGTAAGCTGTGTATTGGCTGTGATGTGGGATATGTCCTAAAGTAGCCGCCGACTTGTACTTGACCGGAGCTGCGCATGACCCCCGCCCTAGACGTGTTGAAAAAAGCCCGCGCTGAACATCGCGTGCACAGTTATGAGCACGATCCGAAGTCGGCGTCGTATGGGTTGGAGGCAGCGGAAAAGCTCGGGCTAGAGCCGCAGCAGGTGTTCAAGACCTTGTTGGCGAGCAGTGAGAAAGGCGAATTACTGGTGGCCGTGGTACCGGTGGTGGGCACCCTGGACCTCAAGGCACTGGCCCATGCGGCCGGTGTGAAGAAGTGCGAGATGGCCGACGCGGCGGAGGCTCAGCGCGCCACGGGATACTTGGTGGGCGGTATCAGCCCGTTGGGCCAGAAGAAGCGCCTGCGCACTTTTATCGACGAGTCGGCGCAACACTTTGCAACTATCCATGTCAGCGCCGGGCGGCGCGGGCTGGAGGTGGAGTTGGCGGCTGCGGTGCTGGCTGAACATACTCAGGGCACGTTTGCCGGTATCGGCCGGGGCTGAAATGGCTGGGGCCGCTGCGCAGCAGCCCCGGCAATCGTGAATCAGGTCGCCGAACTGTACCGACGAACGCCGTTCTCCTGCCGCGGCAACTGCGCCGCGACACTGCCCGGCACCGGGAACAGCACCAGGTGATCGGCGGCCACGGCAATCCCGACTTCCTCACCGACCTGATGATCGACATGGCTGGGGAAGATCGCCTCCAGCTGGCTACCGGTAACCAGTTGCAGTCGATACAGCGTCGACGCACCCAGGAAGCTCTTGCCTACGATGCTCGCCCGCAGCGGGCTGTCTGGCGCATGCACGATGTCGTCAGGGCGCAGCAGCACATCTACCGAACTCCCCGGCGCCATGATGTACGCACGGTTGCCGCGCAGCTCACCGAGTTCGGTATTGACCGCCTCATGGCTGCTCATCTGGCCACGGATGAAATAGCCCTGACCAATGAAGCTGGCCACGAACGGCGTCTGCGGCTCGTGGTAGAGGTTGTAAGGGGTGTCCCACTGCTCCAGGCGACCTTCCTTGAACACACCCACGTGATCGCTGACGGCAAACGCCTCTTCCTGGTCATGGGTCACCAGAATGGCGCTGGTGCCACGGCTCTTGAGGATGTCGCGCACTTCATGGCTCAAGCGCCGGCGCAGTTCCACGTCGAGGTTGGAGAACGGCTCGTCGAGCAGCAGCAACTGAGGCTCCGGGGCCAGCGCGCGGGCCAGCGCGACCCGTTGCTGTTGCCCACCGGACAGCTCATGCGGATAGCGGCCGCCCAGCCCACCGAGCTTGACCAGCTCGAGCATCTCTTCGACGACCTGCGCCTGGCGCGGGTGCTTGGCAATGCCGAAGGCGATGTTCTGGGCCACGGTCAGGTGCGGGAACAGGGCGTAGTCCTGGAACACCATGCCGATGCGGCGCTTTTCTGGGGCCAGGGTGAAGCCTGGCCGGGAGATGACCTCGCCCGCCAGCTGGATCTCGCCTTCATGGATAGGTTCGAAACCGGCGATGGCGCGCAGGGTGGTGGTCTTGCCGCAACCGGATGAACCCAGCAGGCAACCAATGTCGCCTGCGTTCAGGTGCAGGTTGAGGTTCTGGACGATGCGCTGGTCGCCATAGCCGCAGGCGAGGTTGCGCAGGTTGAGCAGTAGGGGTTGACTCATGCGTGGTGGTAAGCCGGTTCTACAAGGAATTCGAGAAGGGCCTTCTGTGCATGCAGGCGGTTTTCAGCCTGGTCCCAGGCGACCGAACGAGGGTCGTCGAGCAGGTCATGGCTGATTTCCTCGCCACGGTGGGCTGGCAGGCAGTGCATGAACAGGGCGTCGGGTGCCGCCAGGTCGAGCAGTTCGCGGGTGACCTGGTAAGGCGCGAAGTGCGCCAGGCGCCGTGCAGTTTCCTCCTCCTGGCCCATGGAAGTCCAGACATCGGTGGTCACCAGGTGCGCGCCACGCACGGCTTCCTTGGGGTCGCGGATGATTTGCACGCGATCACCGCCTAATGCCATGAAGCGTGGATCCGGCTCGTAACCTTCCGGGCAGGCGATGCGCAGCTGGAAATCGAACTGACGGGCGGCTTCGATATAGGAGTTGCACATGTTGAAGCCATCACCGATCCACGCCACGGTCTTGCCTTGGATCGAGCCGCGGTGTTCGAGGAACGTCTGCATGTCGGCCAGCAGCTGGCACGGGTGCGACTCGTCGGACAGGGCATTGATCACCGGCACGCTCGACTTCGCCGCGAACTCGGTGAGGGTGCTGTGGGCGTGGGTACGGATCATCACCACGTCGAGCATGCTCGACAGGACGATAGCGCTGTCACCGATCGGTTCGCCACGGCCCAGCTGGGTATCGCGAGGCGACAGGAAGATGGCCTGGCCGCCCAGCTGGATCATGCCGGCCTCGAACGACACGCGGGTACGGGTCGATGACTTTTCGAAGATCATCCCCAGCACACGGCTTTTGAGGGGCTCGAACAGCACGCTTCGCTTGCGCAGGTCCTTCAGCTCGATGCCGCGGCGGATCACCCCGAGCAATTCGTCGGTGGTGAAGTCCAGCAGGGAGAGAAAGTGCCTAGCGCTCATGATTGACTACCTTATCTGCAACGGTATGCAGGTCGACCGTATGGTTTTTTTTGACAACGGGAGTGACCTGCGGCGTAAGCCGCACGGGGCGGACGAAATAGGGAAAGGCGCAATACTATAATTAAATGTCGCCTGAAACCAAGAGGGGAAACAGCGGCTCTGTTGCAAGGGGTGTCGTTACCCATTGAGCGTGCGCTGTTTTTTATTTGCTACAGAGGTTGTACACGGCTTGCCCGCGATTTGGCAAATGCGTGTCGCGAATCGTTTGCCTGATGTCGGGCAATTCATGGCACGAAGCGCGCTGGCGAGGGCGTTCGGCTGGGCGCATAGTCGCCATCAGACCCATCATCAGGCAGAGGCGGCCATGACCAAGACCCTGCATCACCGTGCCTGTCACCTGTGCGAAGCGATCTGCGGGCTGAACATCGAAGTCAGCCATGAGGACGACGGGCAGGCGCGGATCACCTCGATCAAAGGCGACCCGGACGACCCGTTCAGCCGCGGCCACATCTGCCCCAAGGCAGTGGCCCTGCAAGATATCCAGAACGATCCCGACCGCCTGCGTCAGCCCCACCGTCGGATTGGCGAGCGCTGGCAGGCGGTCAGCTGGGACGAGGCTTTCGCCCTGGCGGCCGACAAGCTCTGGAGCATCCAGCAGGCGCATGGTCGCAACGCGGTGGCGGTGTATCAAGGCAACCCGAGCGTGCACAACTATGGGCTGATGACCCACAGCAACTATTTCCTCGGTTTGTTGAAGACCCGCAATCGGTTTTCAGCCACCTCGGTGGACCAGTTGCCCCAGCACCTGACCAGCCACCTGATGTACGGCCACGGTCTGTTGTTGCCGATACCGGACATCGACCACACCGACTTCATGCTGATTCTGGGAGGCAACCCGCTGGCGTCCAATGGCAGCATCATGACCGTGCCTGATGTGGAAAAGCGCCTGAAGGCGCTGCGTATGCGGGGCGGGCAGTTGGTGGTGGTGGACCCACGGCGCAGCGAAACAGCGGCCATGGCCGACCGGCACCTGTTCATTCTTCCCGGCGGCGATGCTGCATTGCTCAGTGGCCTGCTCAATACCTTGTTCGACGAAGGCCTGACCCGTGGATCACACTTGCCGATCAATGGCCTGGATCAGGTGCGCAGTGCACTCGCCCTGTTCACCGCCGACGCCATGAGCCCGTTGTGCGGCATCGCTGCCGCCGATATCCGTCAGCTGGCGCGTGATTTTGCGGCAGCCGACAAGGCGGTCTGCTATGGCCGCATGGGCGTCTCGACCCAGGCCTTCGGCACCCTGTGCCATTGGCTGGTGCAATTGATCAACCTGGTAACCGGCAACCTGGATCGGGTGGGTGGCGCCTTGTGTACCGAGCCTGCGGTGGATCTGGTGGCGAGTACCTCGGGCGGGCACTTCAATGCCTGGCAAAGCCGGGTTTCGGGGCTGCCGGAGTACGCTGGCGAGCTGCCGGTCGCCGCCTTGGCCGAAGAAATCCTCACGCCCGGGGACGGGCAGGTGCGGGCCTTGGTGACGGTGGCGGGCAACCCTGTGCTGTCCACGCCCAACGGTCGGCAACTGGACGGGGCGCTGGCGGGGCTCGAGTTCATGCTCAGCATCGACCTGTACATCAATGAAAGCACGCGCCATGCCGACCTGATCCTGCCGTCCACGTCGGCACTTGAGAACGATCACTACGACAGCACCTTCAACCTGCTGGCGGTGCGCAATGTGACCCGTTTCAACCGCGCGATCCTGGCCAAGCCCGAAGGCGCGCTGCATGACTGGGAGATCTTTGTCGGCCTGGCCAAGGCCTTGGCCGAACGGGCCGCCCTTGAACTCAAGCCAACCCTGGCGCCGGCGCAGATGATCGATTGGGCCTTGCGCAAAGGGCGCTACGGCGAAGGCTCGGCCTGGAAGCTCTCGCTGGAAGCACTCGATCGGCACCCCCACGGGCTCGACCTGGGCCCGCTAGGCGCCAATCTGCAGGCCCGCCTGAACACTGCCAGCCAGGCCATCGAGGCGGCACCGCAGGTGTTGCTGGATGACTTGGCCAGGCTTGCGCGGCAGGCGCCGATGGCTGCTGGCGCGCTGTTGCTGATCGGCCGCCGCCACGTGCGCAGCAACAACTCGTGGATGCACAACTTCCACCGGCTGGTCAAAGGCAAGCCGCGTCATCAGCTGTTGATGCACCCTGAGGATTTGCAGCAGCGGCAGTTGCACGATGGCCAGCGCGTGCGCATACGCTCACGTACCGGCACCCTCGAAGTCGAGGTGCAGGCGTGCACGGACATGATGCCAGGCGTGGTCAGCCTGCCGCACGGCTATGGCCATGGGCGCCAGGGCGTGCAATTGCGGATAGCCCACGGGCAGCCCGGGGTCAGTGCCAACGACCTGACCGATGAGCGCTTGCGCGATCAGGTGTCGGGCAATGCCGCCCTCAATGGCGTGCCTGTGCACGTGGAGGCCGCCTGAGCAATGGCAAGGCCGCGCACAGCGCTCGGCTTTCCGATACAATGCGTCACCGTGCCGACCATCGAGTCGGAAAGTTCAGACGAGGTGTTCCATGGATATCATCGAAACGATCAAAGAGCAGATTGCCAACAACACCATTCTGCTTTACATGAAAGGCTCGCCGAATGCCCCGCAGTGCGGGTTCTCGGCCAAGGCATCGCAAGCTGTGATGGGTTGTGGCGAGAAGTTCGCCTACGTCGACATCCTGCAGAACCCGGAAATCCGTGCCAACCTGCCCAAGTACGCCAACTGGCCAACCTTCCCGCAGCTGTGGGTAGCGGGCGAGCTGGTCGGCGGTAGCGACATCATGCTCGAAATGTTCGAGAAGGGTGAGCTGCAGGCCCTGATCAAGGACGCTGCTGCCAAGGCAAAGGCTGCTGAAGCCTGATCTTCGCGCAGACATAAAAAAACCCGCTCATGGCGGGTTTTTTTATGGGCGGCGATTTTACTCTTCGCCCATCTGCGATTGCAGGTAGTTCTCGATGCTGATCTTGTCGATCAGGCTCAGCTGGGTTTCCAGCCAGTCGATGTGCTCTTCCTCGGACTCGAGGATGTCTTCGAGCATTTCACGCGAGCCGAAGTCGCCGACGGTTTCGCAGTGAGCGATGGCGGCTTTCAGGTCGATCAGGCCTTTCTGCTCGATCTTCAGGTCGCACTCGAGCATTTCTTTGGTGTGCTCGCCGATCAGCAGCTTGCCCAGGTCCTGCACGTTGGGGATGCCTTCGAGGAAGAGAATACGCTTGATCAGTTTGTCAGCGTGCTTCATCTCATCGATGGATTCTTTGTACTCGTGCTTGCCGAGTTTGTTCAGGCCCCAATCTTCGTACATGCGTGCGTGCAGGAAGTACTGGTTGATCGCGACCAGCTCGTTTCCGAGGATCTTGTTGAGATGCTGGATGACGCTTACGTCGCCTTTCATGACGGGTTCCTGCCCTGTAGAAGTGTGCCAATACAGGGAAGTTTGAGCCCGATACTTAGGGCTGTCAAACCTAAGTTATTGAATAATAAGTGAAAATGAATAGGAATAAGAATGTTTGTGAAGCGCGTTGGAGTGCTAAGTTATTGAATTTCGGGCATAAAAAAACCGGACACAAGGTCCGGTTCTTCAAAATGAGTGGTTTCAGGCAGCGGTAAATTCTACCGGATAGGGCAGGGCGGCCTGGCTGACCTGAAGCTCGGTCAGGGTCTCGCGGACCACTTGCTTGGCAAGGCAGGCGCATTTGCCACATTGGCTGGCGACATTGGTCGCGGCTCGAACTTCCTTGTAGCTGCAGCATCCTTCAAAGATCGCATCGCGGATCTGTCCGTCGGTCACGCCGACACAAAGACACACATACATAAAGTCGGACCATCGCTGGTTGAGTCGATGGGTTGGAGCTTAATCGTAATGAGAATGCTTGTCAAAAGACTTTCTGAGAGGGCCGTGCTTGAGCGACCGGTGGTTGGATTCGGTCTGTCATGAGAAGCCGTGTATGATGGTCGGCCTTTGTTGGATGTCGGGCAAGCCCGTCTGGCCCGGCAAACGGTTTTTCACCCTCATCAGGAGATAACAATGAGCGTACTCGTTGGTAAACAAGCCCCCGATTTCACCGTTCCGGCTGTGCTGGGCAACGGCGAAATCGTCGACAGCTTCAACCTGGCCTCGGCCATCAAGGGCAAGTACGGCCTGGTGTTCTTCTACCCGCTGGACTTCACCTTCGTCTGCCCGTCCGAGCTGATTGCCCTGGACAACCGCATCCCTGACTTCCAGGCCCGCAACGTGGAAGTGATCGGCGTTTCGATCGACTCGCACTTCACCCACAACGCCTGGCGTAACACCCCGGTCAACAACGGCGGTATCGGCCAGGTCAAGTACACCTTGGCTGCCGACATCACCCATGAAATCTGCAAGGCCTACGACGTTGAGTCCGAAGGCGGCGTGGCCTTCCGTGGCGCCTTCCTGATCGACACCAACGGTGTGGTCCGTTCGCAGATCGTCAACGACCTGCCACTGGGCCGTAACATGGACGAGCTGCTGCGTCTGGTCGATGCCCTGCAGTTCCACGAAGAGCACGGCGAAGTCTGCCCTGCCAACTGGAAAAAAGGCGACAAAGGCATGAACGCTTCGCCAGAAGGCGTTGCTGCTTACCTGAGCGAGAACGCTGGCAAGCTGTAATTGCCGCGCGCATAAAAAAACCGGCCTTCGTGGCCGGTTTTTTTTGTTTCAAGTTTCTAGCTGCAAGCTGCAAGCTTCAAGAAAAACCGAGCGTGTGCTGTCTGCCCTTTCTTGCTGCTTGAAGCTTGTGGCTGCTTAGTCGTTGAAATCGCGCCAGCCGCCCATTTCTTTCCAGCGGTTGACGATGCCGCAGAACAGCTCGGCCGTCTTCTCGGTGTCGTAACGCGCCGAATGCGCTTCACGCCCATCAAAGTCGATGTCGGCGCTCTGGCAGGCCCGCGCCAGCACGGTCTGGCCATACGCCAGGCCGGCGAGGGTGGCGGTATCGAAGCTGGAAAACGGGTGGAAGGGGTTGCGCTTGAGGTCGTTGCGGTTGACCGCAGCGTTAAGGAAGCCCAAGTCGAAGCTGCTGTTGTGGCCGACCAGGATGGCCCGCTTGCAGCCGTTGGCCTTGAGCGCCTTGCGCACGCCTCGGAAGATATCGGTCAACGCGCTTTCTTCACTCACTGCCATGCGCAGCGGGTGGTCCAGCTTGATGCCGGTGAACTCCAGCGCGGCCGCCTCGATATTGGCCCCTTCGAACGGCTCAACCCGGTGGAAGTAGGTGTGTTCGGGGAACAGGAAGCCCTTCTCGTCCATGCCGATGGTGACGGCGGCGATTTCCAGCAGGGCGTCGGTGGCACTATTGAAGCCGCCGGTCTCGACATCCACCACCACCGGCAAGTAGCCACGGAAGCGCTCTGCCATCGGGTGGCGCGAGCCACCCCCGGCCTGGCTGTCCTGATCGTCTTCGTAGAGGTCTTCGCTCACGCGTTTTCCTCCAGCAGGCGCCAGCGCAGCTTCTCGCCAGCGCGCAGCGGTATCACCGTCTGCTCGCCGAACGGCAGGCTTTCTGGTGCGGTCCACTCTTCACGGACCAGGGTGATGGTGTCGGTGTTCGCCGGCAGGCCATAGAATGCCGGGCCGTGCAGGCTGGCAAAGCCTTCCAGCTTGTCCAGCGCATTGCGCTGCTCGAACGCTTCGGCGTACATCTCGATGGCCGCATAAGCGGTGTAGCAACCGGCGCAACCGCAGGCGGCTTCCTTGGCGTGACGGGCGTGAGGGGCCGAGTCAGTGCCGAGGAAGAATTTCGGGTTGCCACTGGTGGCCGCGTCCAGCAGCGCCACCTGGTGGGTGTTGCGCTTGAGGATCGGCAGGCAGTAGAAGTGCGGGCGGATGCCGCCCACCAGCATGTGGTTGCGGTTGTACAACAGGTGCTGGGCGGTAATGGTCGCGCCGACGTTGGCCGGCGCTTCGCTGACGAACTGCGCGGCATCGCTGGTGGTGATGTGCTCGAACACCACCTTGAGCGTCGGGAAGCGTTCGACCACGCGACGCATGTGTTCGTCGATGAAGCGCTTTTCGCGATCGAAGACATCGATCTCGCTACGCGTCACTTCACCGTGCACCAACAGTGGCATGCCGACTTCGGCCAGCGCTTCGATGGCGGGGAAGATGTTGTCGATGCTGGTCACGCCTGAATCGGAGTTTGTCGTGGCGCCGGCCGGGTACAGCTTGGCGGCATACACGATACCGCTGGCCTTGGCCGCGCGGATGTCCTCGGGGCTGGTGCGGTCGGTGAGGTAAAGCACCATCAGCGGTTCGAAGCGGCTGCCGGCCGGACGCGCATTGAGGATGCGCTCACGGTAGGCACCGGCTTCGACGGCATTGCGCACCGGCGGTACGAGGTTGGGCATGATGATGGCACGGGCGAAGGTACGCGCCACATCACCAACGGTATGGGGCAGGACGGCACCATCGCGCAGATGGATGTGCCAGTCGTCGGGACGCAGGAGGGTCAGGCGATCGGACATTGGGGATTCCAGGCGGGTCGAACTCAAGGCCCAATGCTACCGGAAAACCCTGGCCCGAGCACGGCTATCAAGTTTTTCGGACGGCGTCCGATACCCTGCAGGTAAGCCGTCAGAATTTGTGGAGCCGCCCGTGCGCCAGCGTTACCTAGCCATGTTCACCCTGTTCGCCAGCCTGCCGGCCGGTGCACTGACTTTCCAGACGCGCATGGAGAACATTGCCTGGCAAGTCGAGGGCGACCAGTTCGAGTGCCGTCTGATCCAGCCGATCGACGGTTTTGGCAGTGGCGAATTCGTGCGCCGGGCAGGTGAGCAGCCGGTGTTCCAACTGCGCTCGCACAGCAATGTGCTGGGGGCCGGGCCTGCCACACTGCTGGCGGCGGCGGCGCCCTGGCAGCCTGGGCGCGGTGACATCAACCTGGGCACCGTGCGCATGGCGCGCACGGGCGTGCTGTTCAGCTCGTCCCAGGGTCAGGCCAGCCGCCTGATCAATGGTCTGCTCGATGGGCGCAGCACGGTGGTACGCAACTACACCGGCGAAGCGGGCCGGGCCATGGAAGTGCGGGTGTTGCCGGTCAGTTTCGCCAAGGCCTATGGCGACTACCAGGTGTGTGCCAGCAAGTTGCTGGCGATGAACTATGACCAGGTTCGCCAGACTCAGGTGGGTTTCCCTGGCGGTGGCATCGAACTTGACGATTCGGCCAAGGCACGGCTGGATGTGGTTCTTGACTATATCAAGGCCGACCCGACGGTTAATCACATCGAGCTCAACGGCCATTCCGACAACAGCGGCAACCGCCTGACCAACCGTGATTTATCCCGGCGCAGGGCGATGACGGTGGCGGACTATTTCAAAGCCCATGGCGTGCCGGAGGCGCAGATCACCGTGCGCTTCCACGGCGAGCGGTATCCGCTGGCGAAGAACAACAGTGCTGCCAACCGGGCGCGCAATCGACGGGTGAATATCGAACTGGATCGGGTTGCAGTCGCTGAGACACCCGTCGAGAAGCCGGTGGAAAAACCTGTACAGCTGCCTGCTGCTGCCAGTCCGCCTATTGCCGCGCCGGCGTCCCCCGCACCGGGTGCGAAAGTGCCCTGAAAGTGAGATGGGCGGCGCGCCCCCTCGCAGCCGTCCCATAGCGCCCGACAGACGTCGCGCCATCGACAATTACTGTCGCTTTGTCGTCAGAAGCTGTCGCCCCACTGTAAATTTTTCCATAACGCCGTTAGAATCGACCCCTTTCCGTACAACCCCGTGGAGTGATGGCATGGCGGACGTAAATAAGGTCGTACTGGCGTATTCCGGCGGCCTTGATACTTCGGTGATTCTCAAGTGGCTGCAGGATACCTACAACTGCGAAGTGGTGACCTTCACCGCTGACCTGGGTCAGGGCGAAGAGGTCGAGCCGGCCCGTGCCAAGGCACAGGCAATGGGTGTGAAAGAGATCTACATCGACGACCTGCGCGAAGAATTCGTGCGTGACTTCGTGTTCCCGATGTTCCGCGCCAACACCGTCTACGAAGGCGAGTACCTGCTGGGTACCTCCATCGCCCGTCCGCTGATCGCCAAGCGCCTGATCGAAATCGCCAACGAAACCGGTGCTGACGCCATTTCCCATGGTGCAACCGGTAAAGGCAATGACCAGGTTCGTTTCGAGCTGGGTGCCTATGCGCTCAAGCCGGGCGTCAAGGTCATCGCCCCTTGGCGTGAGTGGGACCTGCTGTCCCGCGAGAAGCTGATGGACTACGCCGAGAAGCATGGCATCCCGATCGAGCGTCACGGCAAGAAGAAGTCGCCGTACTCGATGGACGCCAACCTGCTGCACATCTCCTACGAAGGCGGTGTCCTGGAAGATACCTGGACCGAGCACGAGGAAGACATGTGGCGCTGGAGCGTCTCTCCGGAGAACGCCCCGGACCAGGCTACTTATATCGAGCTGACTTACCTCAACGGTGACATCGTCGCCATCGATGGTGTCGAGAAGTCCCCGGCCACCGTTCTGGCCGACCTGAACCGCATCGGTGGTGCCAACGGCATCGGCCGTCTGGACATCGTCGAGAACCGTTACGTCGGCATGAAGTCTCGTGGCTGCTACGAAACCCCTGGCGGCACCATCATGCTGCGCGCCCACCGTGCGATCGAGTCGATCACCCTGGACCGTGAAGTCGCTCACTTGAAAGATGAGCTGATGCCGAAGTATGCCAGCCTGATCTACACCGGTTACTGGTGGAGCCCGGAGCGTGTGATGCTGCAGCAGATGATCGACGCGTCGCAGGTCAACGTGAATGGCGTGGTACGCCTGAAGCTGTACAAAGGCAATGTCACCGTGGTTGGCCGCAAGTCGGACGACTCGCTGTTCGATGCCAACATTGCGACCTTCGAGGAAGATGGCGGCGCCTACAACCAGGCGGACGCTGCCGGCTTCATCAAGCTCAATGCGCTGCGTATGCGCATTGCCGCCAACAAGGGCCGTTCGTTGCTCTGAGTACTGGCACGCATCGCACGAACCCCGGCTCAGGCCGGGGTTTTTTTTTGCGTCGACATCCAGCGGGTCGTCATCCCCTGAGATTGGCGGCATCTTGCTCGAGGGTGCAGACCGACAGCCTTGCGCATTGGTTTTTCTCGAGATTACAGAAGCGCCAGCGGTGCGCGGGTTCAGGCGATTGCGCGAGGGCAAGGCGGACTTGCTGTTCCAGCATGGGCTGGGCATCTGGGCCGGAGAAGATAACGGTAATAGGCTCGGGTACTTCCGTGACCGTCGCGGTGGGGCTGTCGCTGGTTGTTTTGCTTGATACAGGATTATAAAACGACTTGTAATTGAAGTTTAACGTCAAAAAGAACAGCGCTGTAAGGAAAAACGGAAAGCCCACCAGGAACCATGTATAGAGGCTCTGGCTGGATTCGCTGAGGAACGGCAGTGTCGCAAGGGCGGATGCTTCGATAATCCCCGCGAAGATGGCAATGATCGTCAGCGGGGCGACAGGTTGTGCTTCGGGCATGAGGGCTGTCTCCTGCGGTTTTGTTCATCATTACCCTACGCGGGCGCTCAACTAAAGATTGGATTGTTTCCCGGTTGAGAATTGTCTTTGAATACCTGTTAAGCCTGGTTTTTTCAGCGCCTGTGAAGTGGAATAATCTGCACGCGAAGGTTCGTTTTCAGCTGGTCATGTCGATTGGGGCGATGATAGGTTTTAATTGCGGATCATTAAGTTTCACTGTTGGCTCTGCACATGCTTTTGTAGGAAATTTCTGCAAGTGTTGTAAGTTTTCTCTATTCATGAGTTTCACTGGCAAATCGTTGCACCCTGAAGCGTTCTGTCGGTTATCGTGGCGTGCCACAGCAAAAATCAATAATGAATGGATATCGCATGAATAAAGTCCTTATCGTGGATGATCATCCGGTTATACGCCTGGCCGTGCGCATGCTGATGGAGCGGCACGGGTACGACGTCGTTGCGGAAACCGATAACGGCGTGGCCGCCTTGCAACTGACGCGTGAACACCTACCGGATATCGTGGTGCTCGATATCGGTATTCCAAAACTCGATGGCCTTGAAGTCATCGCCCGCATGGCAGCCTTCAGCCCAGGCAGCAAAGTGTTGGTGCTGACCTCGCAGGTGCCTGGTAACTTCTCGATGCGTTGCATGCAGGCGGGGGCGGCGGGGTATGTGTGCAAACAACAGGAGTTGACCGAGCTGCTAAGCGCCATCAAGGCCGTGCTGTCAGGCTACAGCTACTTCCCCAACCAGGCCTTGCATGCGTCACGGGGCAGGGGCAGTGGTGGCAGCGAGACGGATATGGTCAACCGCCTCTCGGCCCGGGAAATGACCGTTTTACAGCAGCTGTCGCGCGGGCGATCCAACAAGGAAATTGCCGACAGCATGTTCCTCAGCAACAAGACCGTCAGCACTTACAAGTCACGCTTGCTGCTCAAGCTGAACGCCAGGTCGTTGGTAGACCTGATCGAACTGGCTCAGCGCCACGGGCTTAACTGACCGCCAGCATGCAAAGCCTCCCTGAGGGAGGCTTTGCAAAAAAAGCTACAGATCGTAGTCGAAATCGGCCAGTTGTTTCTGCAGGCGCCGCTCTTCCAGCAGGTTGTCGATCGTGCGGCGTTTGCTCAGGTTGGTCTTTGCAGTTTCTACCTGCGGCTCCGCTTCATCATCCACGGCAACAAAATCATCTTCGATTGACAGGTCGTCTTTATCGGCACTCATGAGTCGCTCCAAGCCAAGGGGCCATTGGCCGTCCTTATAACCAGAAAGCTGACGCTGGTAAAAAAGATTTTTTCAATCGTGCCGGGTGGTTTTTCGCTATCGGCTCAATCGTCAGACGTCTTCTGCTTGTATTCGCAGAGGTCTTCGATCCGACAGCTCCCGCACCTGGGCTTGCGTGCCTGGCATACGTAGCGCCCATGCAGGATGAGCCAGTGGTGGGCATCGAGCAGGTAGTCCTTGGGTACAAACTTGACCAGCTTCTTCTCGACCTCAAGCACCGTTTTGCCGGGTGCAATGCCGGTGCGATTACTGACCCTGAAAATGTGCGTGTCCACCGCCATGGTTGGCTGCCGGAACGCCGTGTTGAGTACCACGTTGGCAGTCTTGCGCCCAACGCCAGGCAGCGCTTCAAGGGCTTCCCGGGTTTCTGGCACCTGGCTGTCATGGCGCTCGATCAGCAGTCGGCAGGCCTCGATCACGTTCTTGGCTTTGCTGTTATAGAGCCCGATGGTCTTGATGTATGCGCTCAGCCCTTCGACGCCCAGGGCGTAGATCGCTTCCGGCGTATTGGCCACGGGGAACAGGCGAGCGGTGGCCTTGTTCACGCCTACGTCAGTGGATTGCGCTGAAAGCGTGACGGCGACGAGCAGTTCGAACGGTGTGGTATAGGCCAGTTCCGTTTTCGGGGCGGGGTTGTCTTCGTGCAGCCTGCGAAAGATCTCCAGGCGTTTTGCGGCATTCATGGAATCAGCGCTTTCCTTGACGACGTGGGTGGGCGGTGCCCGGACGCAGGTGATTGTACAAGGCCAACAGCAGTCCGAGCAGTAGCAGCGCGCCAGGGGCGAGGCTGGCAAGGTGCAGGCCCAGCCCTTCGGCCAGCCATTGGCGGCAGGCGCCGAGCAGCAGGCAGGCGGCCAGCAGGCCAGCCAGATTCAACAACAGTGAGCGCCAACGCCCTTCATGTGGCAGCAGATAGTCTGCTACCAGGCACGGCAGGCACAGTAGCGCAGGGTACGGGCCCAGCAGCAGTGCTACCGGCAGCAGCCAGGCCCACAGGGCCAATTGCAGGCAACTGGCCAGGGCCGCCAATAACAGCAGGCTTGCCAGCATGTGTGCGGCGCCTTTCAGGCGGTTGCGCAACGGCACCAGCACTACTTGATGCAGGCCGATCATCATCACCGCGCACGCACCTAGGGCTGCGGCCAAGAGCAACGTTTGCGTGGCTCCCAGAAGAGGGGCAAGGCTGGCGGCCAGCAAGTAGCCCTTATTCATCGGCAGGGTCCCCAAGGAGGTCGTGGCGATGTTCATCGAAATAGACCAGGGCATCTTGCAATGCCTCGATAACTGCCCGCGAGGTCACTGTTGCGCCTGCGAGTTGGTCGAAATCGCCCTGGTCACGCTTCAATGCCCAGTGATCACTCAGGCGGCGATTGGCAAATTGCTTCAGCCAGTTCACTTGCGGGTCGGCAAGGCGACCACCGAGCCCGGGGCTTTCCTGCTGTTCGACCACCTGGCTACCGATCAGTCGCCCATCAGGGGCGATGGCGATGCTTAGCACCACTGGCCCGGCATAGCCTTGGGCCTGGGTCACCAGGACGATGGCCGCAGGCTTACCCGCCAGCGTAGCCCGGTAGGCCGCCACGATGCGACTGTGCGGGCGATGCGAGGCAGGCCTTGGCAGTGGGGTATCCAACGGCAGGTTGTCGTAACTGCCCTCTGGCAGGACGGCGAGCCTCTGACGGCTCTGCAGCTGCTTTTCGGCTTGGCTGACGGCGGGGAGGGTCCACTCGCGCCAGATCAGCGCGGTCGACAATGCCAGTACCGCAGTCACCAGCAGCAACCCTGCCGTGCGCATATGGGGGCTCACCGGGCAGCCTGCTGGCGGCGCAAGGCAAGCCGTTCAAGGCTGGGGACCGCAAGGTTCATCAGCAGAATGGCGAACGCCGTGCCGTCGGGGTAACTGCCCCAGGTGCGGATCAGGTAGATTAACAGGCCCACAGCAAAGCCGAACACCAGCTTGGCCCAATCGCTCCTGGGGCCGGAGACAGGCTCGGTGGCGATGAAAAAAGCGGCGAGCATGGTCGAGCCAGAAAACAGGTGCAGCAAGGGGGAGCCATTGGAGTCCGAGCCTGAGCCGTTCCAGGCCAGCAGGCTGAACAGCGACAACCCCGCCAGCAAACCTGCTGGCGCATGCCAGCTAAACACCTTGCGCTGCAAGAGAAACAGCCCACCCAGCAAAAACGCCAGGTTGGCCCATTCCGCGCCGCGCCCGCCGATATTGCCGAAGCCCGGGTGGGTGGCGAACAATTCATCAACGGTCAGGCTGCGGTTATGGCGCAGGCCATCGAGTAGGGTCGGCTGGGCCCAGGCATCGATGTGCTCGGCGCCGCCAAATACCTGCTGCAGGGTCTCGAACAAGCCAGCCGGCTGACCTGGCCAATGGTTCATCTGTGAGGGAAAGCTCAGCAACACGAAGGCATAGCCCAGCATGGCCGGGTTGAACAGGTTGCGGCCGACCCCGCCAAAGGCCTGTTTACCGATGCCGATAGCCGTGCCAGCGGCGATCATGGGCAGCCACCAAGGGGCCAGGGTGGGCAACGCCGCCGTCAGTAGCACGGCGGTCACCAGTGCACTGCCGTCGGTCAGTGCCAGGCTGACGGGCTCGCCACGCAGCTTCAATATCAGTGTTTCACAGAGCAGCGCTGCACTGGCGCATAGCAGCAGGTTGCACAGCAGCCCCCAGCCCTGTTGCCACAGTAGTGTCAGCAAACCGGGGAGGCAGGCCAGTAGCACCAGGGCCATGCTCGTGCGCAGGCGGGGGTCGGGCTTCATTGCGCAAAGAGTCCGTTGAAGCCGGAAAACGCCATGGCCATCACTCCGGCGCCAAGCAGCTCTATGGGCAGGCCGCGCAGGGCGACTGGGATGTCGGCCTGGGCGCTGCGCTGGCGCAAGTCGGCGAAAAGAACCAGAGCAAGCCACAAGCCTGCGCCTGCCAGCAGGCCTTTGGTCAGTGTTGCCGACCAGGCATTGCCGTCACCTGCCCCTTGCAGCGCTAGGCCCAGCACGCTGGCGTTGCACAGCAGCAGTGTGGGCAGGTCAGCCACCGGCCAAGCAGGGCGCAGCCTTGCCAGTGCCCAGGGGATGCCGAAGGCCAGAAGCGCCAGCCAGGGCAGCAACAGGAACAGGCTCAGTTCGTGGAGTTGCCAAGGGTCGAGCACCAGCCACCTCAGCAGGTGGGCGCCAATCAGCCCCAGCACGATGGCCAAGGCGCAGGCCAGCCCGAGCACATGCAAGCGCAGCCGGGAAGTCGGCTGTTGCGCCAAGCACAGATGATTGACCAGCGTGGCGCTGACCAGAACCAGAATGTAGTCACTCATGAACTGACGATAGCCGGGAATCACAGCGATTGTCCGGCATTCAGCGGGGGATGGAACTGCCCCGGCACTGAGGCCGGGGCAGGGGGCTTACTTGATGCGCTGGCCTGGTTTGGCGCCGCTGTCGGGGCTGAGCAGGTAGATCTCTTCACCGCCAGGGCCGGCAGCCATGACCATGCCTTCGGACACGCCAAAGCGCATCTTGCGAGGCTTTAGGTTGGCTACCATCATGGTCAGGCGGCCTTCCAGCTTGGAGGGGTCGGGGTAGGCCGACTTGATACCGGAGAACACGTTGCGGCGTTCGTCACCGATGTCCAGTGTCAGTTGCAGCAACTTGTCGGCACCTGCGACGGCCTCGGCCTTGACGATCAGGGCCACGCGCAAGTCGACGGCGGCAAAGGTGTCGAACTCGATTTCCGCCGACAGCGGCTCCTTGGTCAGCTCGCCATTGCCGGCCGGGGCCTGGGCCTGGCCGGCAGCAGCCAGCAAGTCTTCCTTGCTCGCGGCGACCATGGCTTCGACCTTGGCCGGTTCGATGCGGCTCATCAGTGCCTTGAAAGCGTTCAGGCGGTGGTTTTCCAGGCGCGACTGGTGGTCGTTCCAGGTCAGCGGCGCGACATTGAGGAAGGCCTCGGCGTCGGCAGCCAGTAACGGCAGTACCGGTTTGAGGAAGATCACCAACTGGCGGAACAGGTTTACGCCCTGAGCGCAGATGGCTTGCACCTCGTCCTGCTTGCCTTCCTGCTTGGCCAGCGACCAAGGGGCCTTTTCGGCGATCCAGGCGTTGGCGCGGTCGGCCAGGGCCATGATTTCGCGCATCGCACGGGCGAAGTCGCGGCTCTCGTAGGCCTCGGCAATGGACGGTGCGGCGGCCAGGAAGGCCTCGGTCAGCTCAGGTGCGGCATCGCCGGCCACCATCACACCTTCGTTGCCTTTGTGAATGAAGCCTGCGCAACGGCTGGCGATATTGACCACCTTGCCGACCAGGTCGGAGTTGACCTTCTGCACGAAGTCTTCCAGGTTCAGGTCCAGGTCATCTACGCCACGGCCCAGTTTGGCCGCGTAGTAGTAGCGCAGGTATTCCGGTTGCAGGTGGTCCAGGTAGGTGCGCGCCTTGATGAAGGTGCCGCGCGACTTGGACATCTTGGCGCCGTTGACGGTCAGGTAGCCGTGCACGTTGACTGCGGTTGGCTTGCGGAAACCCGCGCCTTCGAGCATGGCTGGCCAGAACAATGCGTGGAAGTTGACGATGTCCTTGCCGATGAAGTGGTACAGCTCGGCAGTGGAGTCTTCTTTCCAGAACGCATCGAAGTCCAGCTCCGGGCGGCGCGCGCAGAGGTTCTTGAAGCTGGCCATGTAGCCGATTGGCGCATCCAGCCAGACGTAGAAGTATTTGCCCGGCTCGCCCGGGATCTCGAAGCCGAAGTACGGCGCATCGCGGGAGATGTCCCACTCCTGCAGGCCCGAGTCCAGCCATTCGGCGAGCTTGTTGGCGACGGCCTCCTGCAAGGTGCCGCTGCGGGTCCACTGCTGCAGCATCGCCTGGAAGTCGGGCAGCTTGAAGAAGAAGTGCTGGGAATCACGCAGCACCGGGGTGGCACCGGAGATGGCCGACTTGGGGTTCTTCAGCTCGGTGGGGGCGTAGGTGGCGCCGCACTTTTCGCAGTTGTCGCCGTACTGGTCTTCGGCCGCGCACTTGGGGCAGGTGCCCTTGATGAAGCGGTCGGCCAGGAACATGCCCTTTTCAGGGTCGAAATACTGGGTCACCGAACGGGTGGCAATGTGCCCGGCCTCACGCAGGCGCGTGTAGATCAGGCCGGACAGCTCGCGGTTCTCTTCGCTGTGGGTCGAGTGGAAGTTGTCGAAGTCCACCAGGAAATCGGCGAAGTCGCCGCTGTGCTCGGCCTGGACGTTGGCGATCAGCTGTTCGGGCGTGATGCCTTCCTTTTCGGCGCGCAGCATGATGGCCGAGCCGTGGGCGTCGTCGGCGCAGACGTAGATGCACTGGTTGCCGCGTAGCTTCTGGAAGCGGACCCACATGTCTGTCTGGATGTACTCGAGCATATGGCCAAGATGGATTGATCCATTGGCATAGGGCAAGGCGCTGGTGACGAGAATCTGACGTGGCTCGGACATGGTGGCTCGGCTACTTATCTGGCTACGGGGTAAAAATGAGGGTGATCGGCCACTATAAAGGGCTGGCGAACATATTTCACCCCACAGTCGCACCTGCTGACGATTGACGGGTTAGGATAGGCGCCTGTTTTACATTCAGTTTGCCAATGGGAGTCTCCATGAGTGCCGTCACCCGTGCCGCCGTCGAAGGCGTGCTTCGCCAGTACACCGACCCCTATCTGAACCAGGATCCGGTCAGCGCCGGTTGTGTGCGCGCCGTCGATATCCAGGGCGGTCAGGTCAGTGTGCAGTTGCAACTGGGGTATGCCGCAGGGTTGTTCAAGAACGGCTGGGCCCAGGTATTGCAGACAGCAATCGGCAACCTTGACGGCGTCACCAGTGCCCAGGTGTCGATCGACTGCGTGGTCGCCGCGCACAAGGCCCAGGCCCAGGTGCCGGCCATGGCCAACGTCAAGAACATCATCGCCGTGGCTTCGGGCAAGGGTGGCGTCGGCAAGTCGACCACTGCTGCCAACCTGGCCCTGGCCCTGGCCCGTGAAGGCGCCCGGGTAGGTATTCTCGACGCGGATATCTATGGCCCAAGCCAGGGCGTGATGTTCGGCATCGCTGAAGGCACCCGGCCACAGATTCGCGAGCAGAAGTGGTTTGTGCCGATCAAGGCGCATGGTGTGGAAGTCATGTCCATGGCGTTTCTCACCGACGACAACACGCCGATGGTATGGCGTGGCCCGATGGTGTCCGGTGCGCTGCTGCAACTGGTGACCCAGACCGCCTGGGATGACCTCGATTACCTGGTGATCGACATGCCGCCGGGCACCGGTGACATTCAGCTGACCCTGGCGCAGAAAGTACCGGTGGCCGGCTCGGTGATCGTCACCACCCCGCAAGACCTGGCCCTGCTGGACGCCAAGAAGGGCGTGGAAATGTTCCGCAAGGTCAACATCCCGGTGCTGGGTGTGGTGGAGAACATGGCCGTGCACATCTGTTCGAACTGTGGCCATGCCGAGCACCTGTTCGGCGAAGGTGGCGGTGAAAAGCTGGCGGCCCAATACGGCGTCGACCTGCTGGCCTCGCTGCCGCTGTCGATGCTGATCCGTGAGCAGGCCGACAGCGGCAAGCCGACGGCGATTGCCGAGCCGGAAAGCCAGATCGCCATGGTCTATCAGGAGTTGGCCCGCCAGGTGGGCGCGCGCATCGTCCTGCAGGAAGCGGCGGCGCCGGCGATGCCGAGCATTACCATCAGCGAGGATTGATATCCTCGCCGCTGCAGCGGTCTCTGCAGGAACGGCCCGGCAAGGCCGCTTCTACAGGGCATGCCATTGCAGAAGGCATAAAAAAACCCGCCAGAAGGCGGGTTTTTTGAAAGCTTGTAAGCTTAGATCGACTTAGGCGATCTGAACTTCTTCAGCCTGCATACCTTTCTGGCCGCGGGTAGCGACGAAGGTAACAGCCTGGCCTTCTTTCAGGGTCTTGAAGCCGTCAGCTTGGATGGCTTTGAAGTGTACGAAGAGGTCGTCACCCGACTGAGGGGTGATGAAGCCGTAGCCTTTCTCATCGTTGAACCACTTAACGGTACCGTTTTGGCGATTGGACATGTTTCTGTCTCCTTGGACAAAGTTGATTACGGTCAGGAAAAACCCTGCCCGGGACTGAGTGCAAAGAGAGCAGAAAATTCAGAGATGGGCCGATCAGATCGTGCATCAAACTAGAGATTCTCGGTGTCACGTGCAGCACAGTGGCGTCACCTTACCCCACTTTCTGCAACCTGCCAATGGCCAGAAGCCGCTTTACTGAAATTCAGATCGGCGGCGGCTGTAGGCCCCGCCCGGCGGGGATTATAGCCAGAATGCAGGATGGAACTTTGAAGCGAGCGCCGGGACCGGTAAGATGCGCCTCACGATTTTCACCTAGCAACTCTTCAGGACACCCGCCATGAGCATCAAATCGGACAAGTGGATTCGCCGCATGGCGCAGGAACACGGCATGATCGAACCGTTCGTCGAGCGCCAGGTGCGCGGCGAGCACGACAGCCGGGTCATCTCCTTCGGCGTCTCCAGCTACGGCTACGACGTGCGCTGCGCCGACGAATTCAAGGTGTTCACCAACATCAATTCGGCCACCGTCGACCCGAAAAACTTCGACGCCGGCAGCTTCGTCGACGTCAAGAGCGACGTCTGCATCATCCCGCCAAACTCCTTCGCCCTGGCCCGCACTGTGGAGTACTTCCGCATTCCACGCAACGTGCTGACCATCTGCCTGGGCAAAAGCACTTACGCGCGCTGCGGCATCATCGTCAACGTCACCCCGCTCGAACCGGAATGGGAAGGCCACGTGACCCTTGAGTTCTCCAACACCACCACCCTGCCGGCAAAAATTTATGCCAACGAAGGTGTGGCGCAGATGCTCTTCCTCGAATCCGACGAAGAGTGCGAGGTGTCGTACAAGGACCGCGGCGGCAAGTACCAGGGCCAGCGCGGCGTCACCTTGCCACGCACCTGAGCCGACGAGCGCGGGGAATTCCCCGTGTGTTTGGTACTCCAACGGGTAACTGCCGATGTGCATGATGCGTATCGGCGCCCGTCAGGAGCCGCCAATGAAACTCCATCCCGCAATCAGTGCCAAGCTGGCTGGCTTGCAGCCCAATCAGGTCGGGTTGTTGCCTTGGTCATTGCTGGCGCATCCGCTGCCGATGCAGGCGGGGGGCGTGCCTCACCAGCCAGGTCCCGATACCCCGCAACCATCGCAACCCGGTGAAACGCCCATGGAGCCAGGTGAACCGACCTTGCCCGATGAGCCGCCTCCCGCGCCGGTCGCCTAAGCCGCTGCTGCTATAGCGCCCATACCCGTTCAGCGCCGGTCAGAAACACTCGGCTGGTGCTATCGGGGTGGACGCGCCAGCCACCGGTGAACTCACCGAAGGCGGGTAGCAGGCTGACTTTGTCATCGATCAGAAAGCAAGGCAGGCGCAGTCGCTGCCTGGCTCGCCCCTGCAAGACGAACACAGGGTGAACATGCCCCGCCAGCACCGGGTACTGGGGGTGGGCGAGAGGCTCGTGCTGCAAGGCAAAAGGTGCCAACACCCACGGCTCTTCCACCACTTCGATACCCAGTTCAGCCGGTGGGTCGCCCGCGTGGCGATCATGGTTGCCACGCACCAGCACGATCCGTAGCTCGGCATGCCGTTGGCGCCACGCCTGCAGCCTGGCCAGCGTCGCAGGTGCGCGGCCGGTGCGGGCATGCAGAAAATCGCCGAGCACGACCAGTAATTGGCAGTCATGGTTGGTCAGCAGGGTATTCAGGCGTGCCAAGGTGGCTTCGGTAGTACCGCGCGGCACGGGTTGATGAAGGGCGCGATAACTGGCGGCCTTGCCGATATGCACATCGGCTACCAGCAGGGCGCGGCGGGCAGGCCAGTACAGGGCTTTGTCCGGCAACAGCCAAAGCGTTTCTTCGCAGTGTTCGATGGCCAGGTAATCATTCATCGCGTGCCACTCGCTGCGTTCTCCAGGTCTGCCACCATTCGCGCAATGCGGTCAGCCAGCTTTTCAGTGCTCAAGGTTTCGCGCATGCCTTCCACCAGCAAGGCGAAGGCCAATGGGCCGGGGCGGCGCAACTCATGCAGGTCCAGCCGCAGTTGGCCCATCTTCAGCAACTGGCGCTGCAGCCGATCGATCTCCAGTTCTTCGCGCAGCACTTCGTCCCGGGCCTGGCCGAGCAGCAGATTGTCGGCATCGTGCTTGCGAAACACCTCGTAGAAAAGCCCGCTCGACGCCTGGATCTGCCGGGTGCTCTTTTGCGCTGCCGGGTAGCCGCCAAACACCAGCCCGGCGATCTGGGCGATCTCGCGAAAGCGCCGCAGCGCCATCTCGCCCGCGTTGAGGCTGGCCAATACGTCCTCCAGCAGCTGCTCGGGCGATAGCGCAGTGGGCAAGTGCGCCGCCCAGTCCACGGCGCTCGGGCTGAGCAGTTCAAAGCCATAGTCACTGACGGCGATGGACACAGACAGTGGCTGTACCCGGCTGACTCGCCAGGCAATCAGGTTGGCCAGCCCCAGGTTGGCCATGCGCCCGGCGAACGGATAGAGAAACAGGTGCCAGCCCTGGCGTGATTTCAGGGTTTCTGCCAGCAGCGTGCCGGTGGTTGGCAGGGCCGACCAGCGCGCCTGCAGCTCCAGCAGGGGGCGTACGGCGCGCATTTCCGGGCCGTCGTAATGTTGGTGGGCGGCGGCATCGAGCTGTTCGACCAGGGCATCGGCCAGTTCGCTGGACAGTGGCATGCGCCCGCCATTCCAGCGTGCCACGGCGGCTTTGCGCGAGGTGCTGCGACGTACGTAGGCGGTCATGTTTTCGACCCGCACCAACTCCAGCACCCGGCCGGCGAAGACCAGGCTGTCACCCGGACGCAGGCGGGCGATGAAGGCCTCTTCGACACTGCCCAGCGACTTGCCGCCACCGCCCTTGCTCCAGTACTTGAGCTGCAGGCTGGCGTCGCTGACGATGGTGCCGATGCCCATGCGGTGCCGGCGTGCCAGGCGCTCGCTGGCAACCCGCCAGACGCCGTCGGCCTGGGCCTCGACACGCTGGTAGTCCGGGTAGGCGCTGAGCGAGTTGCCGCCGTGGCAGACGAAGTCCAGCGCCCACTGCCACTGGCTGTCGCGCAACGTGCGAAAGGCCCAGGTGCTGCGCACTTCGTCAAGCAACTGATCGGGCCGAAAGCCGCTGCCCAGGGCCATGCTGACCAGGTGTTGCACCAGTACATCCATGCACAGGCGTGGCGAACTTCTGGCCTCGATCTGCCCGGCAAGCAGCGCCTTTCGGGCCGCCGCCGCCTCCACCAGCTCCAGGCTGTGGGTGGGCACCAGGGTCACCCGCGAGGGGCGCCCGGGTGCATGCCCGGAGCGCCCGGCACGCTGCATCAGGCGGGCGATACCTTTGGCCGAGCCGATCTGCAACACCCGCTCCACAGGCAAGAAGTCCACGCCCAGGTCCAGGCTGGAGGTGCAGATGACCGCTTTCAGCGTGCCTTGCTTCAGGTTGCGTTCGACCCAGTCGCGGGTATCGCGGGCCAGTGAGGCATGGTGCAGGGCGATCAGGCCGGCCCAGTCTGGGCGTGCATCGAGCAATGCCTGGTACCAGAGTTCGGCCTGGGCGCGGGTATTGGTGAAGACCAGGCTGCTGGCGCTATTGTCGATTTGCGTGCTGACCTGGTCGAGCATCTTCAGGCCCATGTGCCCTGCCCAGGGGAAACGCTCGATCTCTGGCGGCAGCAGGGTGTCGACTTGCAGGTGTTTGTCCTGTCGGCCTTGCACCAGCAACCCTTCGTGAGGCAACAGCACTTCAAGCGCGTGTTGCAGGTTGCCGAGGGTCGCCGAAAGCCCCCAGGTCAGCAACTGCGGGTGCCAGTGGCGCAGGCGCGCCAAGGCCAGCTGCAATTGCACGCCACGCTTGTTGCCGAGCAGCTCATGCCACTCGTCCACCACCACCAGGCGCAGGCCAGCGAAGTCCTCGCGGGCCTGCGCCCGGGTCAGCAGCAAGGTCAGGCTTTCGGGTGTGGTGATCAATACGCTGGGCAGGCGTCTTGCCTGCCGCGCACGCTCTGCGCTGCGGGTATCGCCACTGCGGACTCCAACGCTCCAGTTCAGCCCCAGTTCATTGAGCGGTGCTTGCAAGGCGCGCGCGGTATCGGCGGCCAAGGCGCGCATGGGCGTGACCCAAAGCACCTGCAAGGGGGCCGGTTGGCGGCCAGAGGGGCTGGTGGCGAACGCGCGAAGCGCTGCCAGCCAGACCGCGTAGGTTTTACCGGCGCCGGTACTGGCGTGCAACAGCCCGGATTCACCGCGCTCGACGGCTGCCCAGACACGCCGCTGGAAGGCGAACGGCTTCCAGCCGCGCTGGGCGAACCAGGCATTGGCGAGGTCGGTGGAGGCGGGCATGGGGGCAGGCGATCCTTCGAAGGTTGTGCTTCTACTGACCGCTTGCCCGGCCGATTGGTTTTACCGGATCAGTTACCCAGTAGGTAGCCGCTGCGGCACACGTGCTCGCCGGCCACATGGGCGATGACCATGCCCGCCGTCGCCATGCGCCGCACGCTGCGGGCGTACAGCAGGCCGGGTTGGCTGTTGCGCACGGCGGTTACCCGGTCGTTGAGCGGGTCGATGACTTCGGCGATCAACTGGTCGGCTTGCAGGTGCTGGCCTGGGCGGGCGTGGTACACCAGCAAGCCGCCCAGCGGTGCAGATATCGGTTCCACGGCGGCTAACGGCGTGGCCGGGCGGGGCAGCGGTGGAAGGGGCGCGTGGGCCCCTTCGATGACGCCGGCATGGGTCAGGAAGTCGAGTATCGCCTGGCAGTCCTTGCCGGCCAGTTCGTGGCTAACATCCGCCTGCCCACGCAACTCGACGGTCACCGCACAGCAGCCCAGCGGGATCGGGAAACGCTTGCCGAAGCGTTGCTGCAACTGCCACCAGACCAGGCTCAAACATTCATCGAACGATTGCCCGCCGGAGTCGGTGGCCAGCAAGCTGGCCTGGGCCCCCAAATAACGGGCCAGTGGCTCGATCTGTGGCCAGGCTTCGGGTGTGGTGTACAGGTGCTCGACGGCTTCGAAGTCGCAGTGCAGGTCCAGTATCAGGTCGGCGTCACAGGCCAGGCGCTGCAGGATCAGGCGCTGGGCCTGGAGGGGCGTGCGGGTGGGGTATGCGTCCAGCCCGCGGCGCAGGTATTCACGGATCAGGGCAATGTTGTGGGCCGGGTCCTGGGTCAGGTGCTGTTCGATCTGATCACCGATGCTGTCCGACAAGTCGACGAAATTGCGATTGAAGTTCTCGCCGCTTTGCAGTTCGAAGCGCCCCAGCGGTGCGTCCAGCAGTACCTGTTCCAGGCCTACCGGGTTAGCCACCGGCACCAGGATGATTTCCCGTTGCAGACGGCCCTGCTGCTCCAACTCGGCCAGCCGCCGCTTGAGGTGCCACGCCACCAGCATGCCGGGCAGTTCGTCGGCATGCAGCGAGGCCTGGATGTACACCTTGCCGCCACCGCGTGGGCCAAAGTGGAAGCTGTGCAGTTGGCGTGAGATGCCCGGTACGGGGGCAAGCAGGTCGTGGGTCGAATGGTGCATGGGGGTCCTGGCTACGTGGCGAAAACGGTCTGCGACACGGGTCGGCACAAAGATAGAAGCATAGTTTGCCACTCTGTGCCTCTTCAGATCAGCAATGCCTGCAATGTGGCCAGGTCGTCGGCTTCTTCCACCGGTTTGTCCAGGCGCCAGCGCAGCATGCGCGGAAAGCGCACGGCGATGCCGCTTTTGTGGCGGCTGGACAGGGCAATGCCCTCGAAGCCCAGTTCAAAGACCAGGGTTGGGGTCACGCTGCGCACCGGGCCGAACGTTTCAACGGTGGTCTTGCGGATGATCGCGTCGACCTTGCGCATCTCTTCATCGCTCAGCCCGGAATAGGCCTTGGCGAAGGGAACCAAGGCCCGCTCGGGGCTGCCCGGGGGCGCGTTCCACACGGCAAACGTGTAGTCGCTGTAGAGGCTGGCGCGGCGGCCATGGCCGCGTTGGGCGTAAATCAATACGGCATCGACGCTGAACGGGTCGATCTTCCATTTCCACCAGGTGCCCATGTCCTTGGTGCGGCCTACGCCATACAGGGCCTCACGCTGCTTGAGCATCAGGCCTTCCACGCCCAGGCTACGCGACTGCTCACGCTGCTCGGCGAGGTCGGCCCAGCTCAGCCCTTCGAGTAACGGCGAGAGCAGCACCGGCGCCAGTGGGTATTCTGCCACCAGGCGCTCCAGTTGCCGACGACGCGCGTGCTGCGCGCGGTTGCGCCAATCCTCGCCCTGCCATTCCAGCAGGTCGTAGGCCTGCAGCACCACGGGGGCATCGGCCAACAGCTTCTTGCCCAAGGTCTTGCGGCCCAGGCGCTGTTGCAGCAGGGCGAAGGGCTGCACGGCCAGCGCACCGCGGGTGGCGCCAGGCTTCCAGACCAGAATCTCGCCATCGAGCACAACGCCATCCGGCAAGGTTTGCGCCAAGCTGTGCAGCTCGGGGAAGCGATCGGTGACCAGTTCTTCGCCGCGTGACCAGACCCACAGCTGGCCGTCACGCTTGACCACCTGGGCGCGGATGCCGTCCCATTTCCATTCGACCTGCCAATCGCTCGGTGGCCCGAGCAGCGCATCGAACTGCTCGGTTGGCGCCTGCAACGCATGCGCCAGGAAGAATGGATACGGCTGGCCGCCGCGCTGGCTGTGCTCATCGGCCGACTCGGCGGCCACCAAACGGTGGTAATCGGCGGCGCTGGGGCGGTGGCCGATGTCGGTGTAGCCGACCAGGCGTTGGGCCACGCGCTTGGCGTCGAGGCCTGCCAGCTGAGCCAGGGCGCGGGTGACCAGCAGCTTGGACACACCAACGCGAAAGCTGCCGGTGATCAGCTTCAGGCACAGCATCAGGCTGGGCCGGTCGAGCTGCGCCCAGAGCGGTGGCAGGCGCTGGCGGACCTCTTCGGCCGGCAACCCGCGAAGGGGCAGCAGGTGAGCCTCGACCCAGTAGGCCAAGCCATCGTCGCTGCCCTGGCCGTTCTGAGGCAGCAGCAACGAAATGGTCTCGGCAAGGTCGCCCACGGCTTGGTAACTTTCTTCGAACAGCCAGTCGGGCAGTGCTGCCAGGGCAGTGGCCAGCTCACGCAGCACACGGGTGGGCACCAGTTGCCGGGGGCGGCCACCGGCCAGGAAGTAAACGGCCCAGGCCGCATCGTCGGCAGGGGCCTGGGCAAAGTAATCGCGC
The DNA here is from genome assembly GCF_900187555.1 of Pseudomonas sp. Irchel s3f19. Lineage (NCBI taxonomy): Bacteria > Pseudomonadati > Pseudomonadota > Gammaproteobacteria > Pseudomonadales > Pseudomonadaceae > Pseudomonas > Pseudomonas sp. Irchel s3f19. The sequence goes on from NZ_FYDW01000004.1 coordinate 396,972, forward strand.
AACGCTTCGAGCTTGGCGTTGCTGGAGGTGGTCGCGTCCAGGCGCAGGTACAGCGCGGCAAAGGCCTTCATGCCTCGGCACCGGCGGGTGTCGACTCGTCTTCATCGCCGTATTCGGTGGCGAAGGCACGGGCATCCAGGCCCTGTTCGTTGAGATAGCGCACCAGCACGTTGACCGAACCATGGGTGACCATCACCCGCTGTGCACCGGTCTGGCCGATGGCCCACAGCAGCCCTGGCCAGTCAGCATGGTCCGACAGCACGAAGCCGCGGTCGACGCCACGTCGGCGGCGTGTACCGCGCAACAGCATCCAGCCGCTGGCGAAGGCATCGCTGTAGTCGCCGAAGCGGCGCATCCAGCTGCTGCCGCCGGCTGACGGTGGGGCCAGGACCAAGGCCTGGCGCAGCAACGGGTCGTTGCGTGGGATATCGCCGGCATAGCGAGTTTCTGGCAAGTACACGCCTGCCTCTCGGTACACCCGGTTCAGCGGCTCGACCGCACCGTGCACCAGAATTGGCCCGATACTCGCGTCCAGCCCATGAAGGATGCGCTGCGCCTTGCCGAAGGCGTAGCAGAACAGCACGCTGGCTTTGCCCTGATCGCGGTTGGCCCGCCACCAGGCATTGATGCCGGCAAAGACCTCGGCCTGGCTGGGCCAGCGATAGATCGGCAGGCCGAAGGTCGACTCGGTGATGAAGGTGTGGCACGCCACGGGCTCGAAGGCTGCGCAGGTGCCGTCGGGTTCGACTTTGTAGTCGCCCGAAGCGACCCAGACTTGGCCCTGGTGTTCCAGGCGCACTTGCGCCGAACCCAGTACGTGACCGGCCGGGTGCAGGCTCAGGGTAACCCCGTGGTGGCGGATGCGCTCGCCGTAGGCCAGGGTCTGCAGGTCGATAGCCTGGCCCAGGCGACTGCGCAAGATACCTTCGCCAGAGGCGGCAGTGAGGTAGTGGCGATTACCGGTACGCGCGTGATCACCGTGGCCATGGGTGATGATGGCACGGTCCACCGGCCGCCAGGGGTCGATGTAGAAATCACCGGGCGGGCAGTACAGGCCTTCGGGGCGGGCGATTACGAGGTCCATGGCACGGCGGCTGGCAAAGGGCTTGCTAAGTCAGAGCGTGGCAGGTATCGGGAAGTTCGAAATTGAACGGGCAGCCCTGGAGCAGGGCTGCCTGGGGCATCAGGAAATCGCTATCTTCCAACCGGACAACTGAGCTTCGGAGATGCTGATTTTTGCAACGCGCGCAATGTTGAGGCGCTTGCCATCGTGCATGAGGTAGGGGGAGGTGTGGAAGTGGTCCCACACGGTTTCGGCATCTACGGGCAGCAGGTCTTCGGTATTGTAGGTGAACGCGATGGTGGCTGGCGAAGTGGTGGCCGGGGCAGCGACATCTTCATCGCAGATCAACCGGTAGCTGGCTGCCTCGGTGCCGACCCAGATTTGGGCGTTCACGGTAGCGCCAGCCGGGACGTCAAGCGTTTCTGGCCAGGAAATTTCTATGTTCAGTGTTTCAGTAGTCATGGTGGCATCCTTATGAGAAATGGCCGCACTCGATAGGAACTACCCAGTGCGGTGCCGAGGATGCTAAGAGCCCGACGCGCTGTTGATCAGAGGGAAACTGGCCTCTAGCGGCCAGGCACCAAGGTCAGCCGCGGGTTGCCATAGGCCCGCGCAAAGTTCTGCGGTTGCAGCGGCAGGCTCATGAAGCGGCCCTTGAACCAGGCGTCCAGCCCATCGCCGTAGTGCTGGCTGGCCGGGTTGCCGGACTGGCCGCTGCTAGTCAGTACCTGCAAGGGTTCGGCCTGGCCGAAGTCGACGACCATGCGTGCCGAGGCCGGCAGGCGCGTGTCGAAGTCATTGCCCCAGGCGTAGGGTGTCAGTGCCAGGGTACTGAAATCGCCACCGGCAGCCAGCGGTGAGCGGCTGAGGGTGTCCCCCAGGCCGTGATAGGCCGGTGCTGGCCAGCGGTACTGGTGCAGTTTGCCCCATTGCCACGCGCGGCGGTCGGCGCCGAGTTGCGCAGTGCCTGCATCCACCGCAGCGGCCAGGCTGCGGGCGAGGATTGCCGGCTTGTCTTCCTTGAGCGGTGTGCTGCGGTCATCCCAGAACGGGCTGTCCTCGCGGCCCAGCAGGTGGTCGGCCTGGGCCGAGTAGGACAAACGGGCATTGCTGACGAACGCCTGCCAGGCAGGGCTGGACACCGGCCCGAGGTCGTCGAGGAACGTTTCGCGGGCGAACGCCTGGAGGAACAATTCGTACAGTGCGGCATCCGCCGACACCGGGCTCAGGCGGCCATCGAACGCCTTGAGCCGGGCCAGGGCGTCGCGGGCTTTGTCGCGCTCAGCGGGCGACAGTGCGTCGATCGCCTGCTTGAGCGGCTGGGCCATGCCCGGGGCGTCGAACATCTGCTTGAGCTTGTCGGCCAGCAGGGTGACTTGGTCGTTCTGCAGGGCCATCAGGCTGCGGCTGTCGTGGCGGCCGTTAGCGGCCAACTGGGCCAGGCGCTCGGCGCGTTCGGGGTAGTACCAGGTGTTGGACAACTGCATGCCGTAGCCGCGCGGCAGGCTGCGCTGGTTGGCGTGGCCGATCCAGCCGGCGGGCGGGTCCTGGTCGTAAGGGTGCAGCATCGGGTCTGCGTAACCGTCCCAGTCGTAACGCCCGTCCCAACCGGGCGAGGGTAGCAGGCCCTGGCCTTCGCGGCGGTTGGGGTAGCGCCCACTGACCTGCCAGCCGATGTGATTAGGCTCGGCGAAGACGAAATTGAGCGCCGCTGCAGCGACTTCACGGGTGCTGTCGAAGGCGCGTTCGACCGTTTTGGCACGCGTCAGGTCGAACAGCGCGTCGAGGCTACGGTCGCCCTTCAATTGCGGCAGGGCCAGGGCCAGGCCCAGGTTTGCGTTACCCGGCTGGGCGAGCAGGGTGCCGTGGCGTGTGTCGTACATCACCTCGCGCAGAGGGCGTTGGCCGCGCACGAAGAAGGTTTCGCTGCGCGCCCGGGCCGGCTGCCACTTGCCATCGACCAGGTAGCTAAGCTGGTTGCCTTGGCGGCGCAGTTGTTCCAGGTACAGGTCCTGGTTGTCGGCCATCACGGCACTGCTGCTCCAGGCGACTTTGCCGTTGAAGCCGGCCAGCACGATCGGCAGGCCTGGCAGTGACAGGCCGGCGACCTGGTACTTGCTGGTGTGGATCTGCACCGGGCTCAAGGCCCAGGCCGCTTGGCTGTCGCTGGCCAGCAGGCTCTTGCCGCTGCGGCTGCGCTGGGCTGCCAAGGCCAGGTTGGCCGAGCCGGGGCTGCCTAGCAGGTCGAGGTCGGCGAGTTTCTGGCTGGCCGCCGCCAGAGCCGGCAAACCGGGTAGCTGGCGGGCCAGGTTCAGGCCCTTGAGCTTGTCCACTTCGGCGTCGGCCAAGGGCTCGTCCGGGGCGCCGGGCAGCAGCCAGGCCAGCTTGTCGCTGCCGACCTTCTGCGCCAAGGTCAGGGCACTGAGTTCCTCTTGCAGGTTCACCGACTGGCTGAAGGCGTACAGGCTGAAGATCAGCGCCGAGTCTTCCGGCTTCCAGTACTCGGGGCGATGGCCGCTGTTGGCCAGGCCGGCGGGCAGTTTGTCGCGGTAGCGGAACAGGTAGGCGTTGACCCCGCGGGCGTAGACCTCGAAGAAGCGCTTGAGCCGTGGCGACGCGTCGGCGTATTGCTGGGCGGCGCTTTGCTTGAGGTTGGCGGCCCGCATCAGGCGGTCGATGTCCAGTGCTTCGCTGCCGGCCAGTTCGGCAAGGCGGCCCTGGGCGAGCAGGCGCATGGCGACCATCTGTTCGATGCGATCGCCGGCATGTACATACCCCAGGCTGAACAGGGCGTCATGGAAGTTGCCGCTCTCGATCAGCGGAGCGCCCATGGCATTGCGCCGTACCGAGACGTTTTGCGCCAGGCCCTTGAGGGGTTGCACGCCGGTGGTCGGTGGCACGCTGCCCTGATAGCCGCCCATCTGGCAACCGGCGAGTCCGAGCGTGCCGAGCAGCGTGGCAGCGGTCGTGAACCGCAGGCGGAAGGGAGGAAAGGCGGGGGCGGCCATGACAAGGGCTCCTGCAAGGCGTGGCGGGGGTTTGGAAGGCGCTAAGGTAGTGAGCGCGCAGGCGCGGTGCAAGGTGCTGGGGCGGTTTATTTACGAATGGTAGGGGAGATTCGAGGTGCTTGGCTTGGGTATTGAGGTGCTGTCGAGATCGAGCGCCCTCATGCTCAAGGCATGTACGAGGCGCTCGATATCATCAGCACAGCGGTCGCATCAAGCGCCGTGGCACTTCTTGAATTTCTTCTCGCTGCCGCAGGGGCAAGGATCGTTGCGGCCAACGTCCTTCAGGGCGTTACGCACCGGCTCCTGATGGCCGTGGTTGCAGTGCGGGCCGTGCACATGGCCATGGTCGTGATCGTGCGGGTGATCATGATCGTGGTTGCAGTCAGGGCCATGAACATGGGGTTGCTGGGTCATTGCAGGGTTACTCCGGTAAGAAATCACCGGGGATTATCTCACCACTGCGCGACAAGTGCAGGTCCCGATGGATGAGTAGCCCCGTGGCCAGTTCCCCCTGCAGGGTGTAGTGCAGCGGTTGTTCGCTTTTAAGCAGCTTGGCCAGTGGCTTGAGGTGCTGCCACAAGTTGGTCCGCGCGGTGATCTTGAACGTGCGCCGAGCATGGCCGCCAACGCTGCGCCAGACACTGGTCTCATCCTGCACCAGCAGCAGGTCGTTGAGCCGTATCGAATACGCCAGGCTACGGATGAACAGCCGGCTGTCGTTCGGGTTGTCGACACGCAGGTGCAGCACGAATTCCTGCTGCAGCAACTTGGCCTTGACCGTCTCGACCTTGACCAGATGTACCTCGGGTTCGCGCCAGTCGTCGCCGCCCCAGCTGGCGCAGCCGGCCAGCAGGGCCAACAAGGCGCCAAGCACGAGTACGCGGGCCTGGGCGATCATGTTCAGCTGGCCACGTAGCTTGCGCAGCATTTCTTGAATTTCTGACCGCTGGCGCAGGGGCAAGGGTCGTTGCGCCCGGCCTTGAGCCCGACCGTGGGGTCGATGAAGTACCAGCGCCCATCATGCTGGACGAACGCCGAACGCTCGCGGTGTTGGTGATCGCCCTCCTGATCGTGCCAGCGAGCGGTGAAGGTGACAAAGCCGTGCTCAGGCTGGCCACCCAGCACCTCGGCGTTTTCCACTTCCAGCCCCAGCCAGGTGCTCTGTGCGCTCCAGCTGGCCATCGCGGCACGGTCCAGTTCCGCCTGCTGGGCCGGCAGGGTGGTGTGCACCAGGTAATCGATCAGGCCCAGCACGTAAGCGCTGTAGCGCGAGCGCATCAGCGTCTGGGCATCGGGGGCCGGGGTTCCGGCATGGTAGTGCCCGCAGCAGGCGTCCAGCAGGTTGCCACTGCCACAAGGGCAGACCGAGACACTCATCATCACCACCAGTACTTTCCAAAATTTTCAGGGTTGGCCCAGAACCGCGCATTGAGCCAGTCCGGGACTTGCTTGTAGTCATGTAGATCATAGGTGAACAGGCTCAGTACCTGCCCTTCACGACGGAATTTTTCGCTGGCCGACAAGGCCAGGGCGAAGAAATCGGTGTCTTGCCAGCCGCAAGCCGAGAGGTCGGCCAGCACGGCAACCCTGCTGGCATTGAGGTTGCGAATGCCACCGAGCAGTTCCAGGCCCGTGCGTTTGGGCAGGTGTTCCAGGCAGTCCACCAGCACCGCCAAGTCGAAGCGTTGGTTTGCCAGGTCAACCGGCAGCGGCCCAGGCGCGGTCGTTGCGATCACCACCTGCGGGTGAGCCTGGGCAAAGGCGTCCAGCGCGGGGAAGCGTGTGCCTACCAGCAACAGGCGTTGGGGGGTGAAACGATCGAGCAGGGCTGCCAGGGCCTGCTGGGGGGTGCGCTGGGAAAAACCGTCGGTCATTGCCTATCCTCGTTCAAGTCGTCCAAGACTAGCGGGCCGCAGCGCGTGGGCAAAGCGTCATGTGACTGCGTCGTGGCTTATTGCTGGCAGGGATGGAATGTGCGGTCTTTACTGCCAGAGATCGGCCTTATGCCGATTCCCCCTAGGAGATGCGACGAAAATGAGCATAGTACGCACAGCGATACCCCTGGTACTGCTCACCAGTGTGTTGACTGGTTGTGCAGGTTTGCAAAAGACCGACTGGCCGAAGTGTGCTGCCGTCGGGGGTGTAGGCGGCGCCGCCTTGGGCGCCATCGAGAGTTCCAGCTGGGCTGGCTGGGGCGCGTTGCTGGGCGGTGGCCTGGCGGCGGGCTATTGCTGGGCCCATGGCGATGGCGACGAGGATGGTGACGGCGTGCCGGACAGCCGAGACAAATGCCCAGGCACCCCGCGCGGCGTGCAGGTCGATGCCAATGGCTGCCCACCGGAGCCGGTCGCGGTGGTCGAGGAAGTGGTGGTGCAGAAGGAAGAAGTCATCGTCATCCGCGACGTGCACTTCGAGTTCGACTCTGCACGCCTGACTGCAGCCGATAAAGAGCGCCTCAATACCATCTCCACCCGCCTCAAGCAGGAAGCACCCAGTGCGCGGCTGAGTGTCAGTGGCCATACCGACAGTGTCGGGTCAGACAGCTACAACCAAAAACTGTCCGAGCGCCGTGCTCATTCGGTGACCGATTACCTGGTCGAAAGCGGCGTACCCCGCAGCAGCTTCGTCTCGGTGGTCGGTGCGGGTGAAACCCAACCTGTGGCAGACAATGCCACCGCCGATGGGCGCGCCATGAACCGTCGCACGGAGATCAAGATCCAGCGCTGACGGCCCGCGCCCGCGCCTTGGGCAGTGGCGCGGGCGCGCTTTCAAACCGGCAAGCCGGGTGTGGCCAATGACACAGGCAGCCAGTGCAGGTACTGTTGGCCGCACGGCCCGCTCGAACGGGCCGTTTAGACAGAACAATAAATGCAGGGGGCGGGGCATGAAATTCATCCTGGGCCTGGGCAAGGTCCTGACGGTTGTCTTCTGGGGTGTGGTGCTGTTCAATCTGCTGCTGCCACAACCACTGCCATTCAATCTTCTGATCAATACGGCAGGCATTGTCCTGCTGAGCCTGCATGTGCTCGAGGTGCTGTTCTTCAACGCCAGCCTGCGTGGCCGTAGCCACCGGTGGTTCGACCGTCTGCAGATCCTGCTGACGGGTATTTTCCATGTCATGTCCATTCCTCGTGCGCAGGAGGCGCCGCGCAATGCGTAATCTGATGTTGCTGGCCATGTTGGCTGCTCCCCTGGCCCAGGCCGAAACCCTTGAAGTGGCGTCCAATTCCATGCTGCGCCTGCCCGACAAGTCGGCCAGCGTGCACTTGGAGCATTTGCGCGTGGCCGATTCGGCGACGTTGCTGCTGCCTGCCACGCTGACCGAGTTGACCATCGATCATCTGCAATTGGGGCGTGATGCGCGTATCGCCATTGCCCCTTCTGACCACCCGTTGCGCATCGAGGTGCGCAACGCCCAAATGGGCGAGGGTAGCGAGATCAGTGCCCCGGGTGCGTCGGGCACCTACCAGCGTGCGGCCCGTTCCGGTCGAAGCCTGGACCTGAAGCTGGAGGAGGTCGATGCCGGGCTGTTGTCGATCGACGCACGAGGTGGCGCGGGTGCGCCCGGTTATGCCGGGCTCGACGGCGCCAACGGCCAGCCTGGAGGCTGTACCTGGGGCCAGGCCAGCCGCGGCGCCAATGGCGATGACGGGGGCAATGGGCACGATGGCGCGGCGGGTGGGCGAATTCGCCTGAGCCTGCCGCAAGGTTTTGCCCAGGAGCGCATCGTGGCGCGCCTGGATGGCGGTGCGCCAGGCCAGGCCGGTGCCGCTGGCAAGGCCGGCAAGGGCGGGGCGAGCAAAGGGTGCCTGGTGTATCGCACCAATGCCGGCGCCAGCGGCCGGCCAGGGCAACCGGGCCAGCCAGGCCTGGCCGGCGCTTCAGGTGAGTTGATCCTGCAACGCCTTTGACGTTAAAGGGCGGCGTGGCCCAAGGGGGCGCGTCGCCTACAGCATCAATCGCGAACTGGCCACTGCCACCACGGCGATGCCCAGCAGCAGGTTGATCCCGACCATGCGTCGAATCCTTCCCAGCACCGCAGCCCCCGCTGGCCAGTCCTCTGCTTGCACGGCCGTTTTCAGCTCTGGCAACAGTAACGCCTGGATGCGCATGAACAGGGCGAACATGGCGATACCCCCACCGATCATCACCTGCACGTACTTGGGCGCGGTCTCCAGGCCCGTGAAGCGCATGTGCAACATGCCGATACCACTTATCGCCAAGATCGCCACTGCCACCCAGACCCAGCCGAAGAAGCGTCGGAAAACTTCCACCCACAACCGCAGGCGAGCAGGCCCGTCGAGGGCTGCAACCGTTGCCGGGCGCAGCACCAGCCAGGCGAAGAACATGCCGCCGACCCAGACCAAGGCGGCCAGGACATGCAGTGTGTAGGGCAGGGCAAAGGCAAGCATCCGGATCTCCATGCGGCATAAAGGGCAATAGCGGGGTATGATAGCCGCCCCATGCGAAACACTGAAAATATATCCAGCCCTTCGGGCGCCTGCAGACCATGATCAGCAACGAACTCAAAGCCACTATCCAAGGCGCCTACTCGCGTTTTCTCGAAGCCAAGAGCCTCAAGCCGCGTTACGGCCAGCGCCTGATGATCGCCGAAGTGGCCAAGGTACTCGGCGACATCGCCTGCGACGATGAAGGCCGCCGCGCCGGCGAGCCTGCCGTGGTCGCGGTGGAGGCCGGCACCGGTACCGGCAAGACGGTCGCCTATGCGCTGGCCGCGATCCCGGCTGCCAAGGCGGCCGGCAAACGCCTGGTCATCGCCACCGCCACTGTCGCCCTGCAGGAGCAGATCGTCTTCAAGGACCTGCCCGACCTGATGCGCAACAGCGGGCTGAACTTCAGCTTCGCTTTGGCCAAGGGGCGCGGCCGTTACCTGTGCCTGTCCAAGCTCGACGTGCTGCTGCAGGAAGGCCACGCGCAGTCGGCCACCGCCCAGTTGTTCGAGGAAGAAGGCTTTCACATCGAGGTCGACGAGCGCAGCCAGAAGCTGTTCAACAGCATGATCGAGAAGCTGGCGGGCAACCGCTGGGATGGCGACCGTGACAGCTGGTCCGAAGCCCTGGAAGACCAGGACTGGTCACGCCTGACCACCGACCATAGCCAGTGCACGGGCCGCCACTGCCCGAACTTCCAGCAGTGCGTGTTCTACAAGGCGCGCGAAGGCATGGGCAAGGTCGACGTGATCGTGACCAACCATGACATGGTCCTGGCTGACCTGGCCCTGGGTGGCGGCGCGGTGCTGCCCGACCCCCGCGACACCCTGTACGTGTTCGACGAAGGCCACCACCTGCCGGACAAGGCCATCGGCCATTTCGCCCATTACTCGCGCCTGCGCTCCACCGCCGACTGGCTGGAGCAGACCGCCAAGAACCTGACCAAGCTGCTGGCCCAGCACCCGCTGCCGGGGGACCTGGGCAAACTGATCGAACAGGTGCCGGAGCTGGCCCGCGAGATCCGTACCCAGCAGCAGTTCATGTTCACCCTGTGCGAGCAAGTCGCGGACTTCCGCCCCAGTGAAGACACCGAGGGCCGTGAGCGCCCGCGCTATCGCTTCGAAGGCGGTGTGGTGCCGGAGCAGATCCGCGAGGTGGGCATCGAGTTGAAGAAGGGCTTTGCCCGCCTCAACGATCTGTTCACCCGCCTGGCCGACTTGTTGAAGGAAGGCATGGATGGTGAAGTTAATATCGGTATCGCCAGCCATCAGGCCGAGGAATGGTACCCGCTGTTTGGCAGCCTGGTGACCCGTGCCCAGGGCAACTGGGAACTGTGGACGGCATTCACCGCCGAAGACCCCGAGGACAGCCCGCCCATGGCGCGCTGGCTGACCCTGGCCGAGAGCGGTGCGCTGTTCGACATCGAAGTCAACGCCAGCCCCATTCTGGCGGCCGAAATGCTCCGTCGCAGCCTGTGGAGCGTCGCCCACGGTGCGCTGGTAACCTCCGCCACGCTCACCGCACTGGGCAAGTTCGACCGTTACCGCATGCGCTCTGGCCTGCCTCGCGATGCTGTTACCTGCGTGGTGCCCAGCCCATTCGTGCATGGCGATGCCGGCGTGCTGCGGGTGCCCGACCTGGGCGCCGATCCGCGTGATGCGACGGCGCACACCGCGGCGATCATCCGTGAACTGCCCAACATGCTCGATGATGCACGTGGCGCGCTGGTGCTGTTCTCGTCGCGCAAGCAGATGCAGGATGTGTTCGACGGCCTGGACCGCGACTGGCGCAAGCTGGTGCTGATCCAGGGCAACCTCTCCAAGCAGGAAACCCTGAACAAGCACAAGGCGCGGGTCGATGATGGCCAGCACAGCGTGTTGTTCGGCCTGGCCAGCTTTGCCGAGGGGGTCGACCTTCCCGGCGCTTATTGCGAGCACGTGGTGATCGCCAAGATTCCCTTCGCGGTGCCTGACGACCCGGTCGAAGCGGCCCTGGCGGAGTGGATCGAGGCCCGTGGTGGCAACCCGTTCATGGAAATTGCCGTGCCCGACGCCTCTTTGCGCCTGATTCAGGCCTGCGGCCGGCTGCTGCGTACCGAGCAGGATCGCGGTGTCATCACCTTGCTCGATCGACGTCTGGTCACCCAGCGCTACGGCAAGGCTATTCTCAATGCGCTACCGCCGTTCCGGCGGGAGATTTCCTGACCGCCGGAGCACTCTGCACCGGCTTGTTGTCCATCACTCAGTCTTGGGCTCATGAGGGCCCTGAAGGAGAGCCCCAGCCTTATGGTCCGCCGTACCCTGCCTGTCGTATTCGCCCTGTTGTTCAGCTCGCCATTATTGGCCGGGCAGCAGACGCTGTTCAGCTTCGTGCGCCCGGCCTCGGTGGTCAATGTGGTGACCGAGGATGCCGGCATGCCGCAGTACAACGCAGAGCAGACGGCCGGGGGTGAGGTGTTGCGGCGCGTGGTGTTCAACCCGGCCGAGCGCCCGACCTTGCGCCTGAGCCCGCAGAGCGGTGTGTGGGACTGGTCAGCCGGGCAGTTCCTGACCTTGCGCCTGCAAAGCGCAATGGACTGGGCGCTGACCGTGGACGTTACCGTGTTGGGCAGTGATGGCCGCACCCTGACCAGCCGCATCGACCTGCCCGCAGGCCCCGCCCAGACGGTGATGGTACCGCTCAAGGCCAGCTCGCCGTTGAGCCAGGGCATGCGCGCCGGGCCGCCGATGCCATGGGCGTACGCAGGCCAACGCCTGCTGCTGACCAGCAGCGCGGGTGCGGTCGACCTCAAACAAGTGGCGTCTGTCAGCCTGACGATCCCCAACCCCAAGGTGGCGCAGAACCTGCTGATCGAGAAAGTGGGTATTCAGGATGACGACCAGGCCTACCAGGCCGCCTACCATGAATTGATCGACGCTTACGGCCAGTCCACACGCGGCCAATGGCCAGAGAAGATTGCCAGCGACGAACAGCTCAGGGCTGCCGAAGGCCGTGAGCAGCAGCAACTCAAGGGCTGGTTGGCAGAGCACGGCAAGCAGCAACTGGACAGCTATGGCGGGTTGCTGGGCGGGCCGGCGTTCGAGGCCAAGGGTTTTTTCCGTACCGAGAAGCGTGATGGCCGCTGGTACCTGGTCACGCCAGAGGGCAACCCGTTCTACTCGCTGGGCGTCAATGCCGTGGCCGCTGATGGCGGGCGCACCTACGTCGAAGGCCGGGACGGCATGTTCAAGGCGCTGCCGGCCGAGGGCGATCCGCTGGCGGCGTTCTATGGCAAGGATAACAACGACGACGGCAATGCCTCTTCGCAAGGGCGCAACTTCAAGCAGGGGCGCTGGTTCGACTTTTATGCCGCCAATATCCAGCGCACCTATGGCAAGCCTTGCCTTCCCAGCGTCGAGGGCCAGCCGGCAGCCGATTGCCCACCGCAGGTGCTGGATGCCACGCGCTGGCAGGCGCACGCGCTCGACCGCCTGCAAGCCTGGGGTTTCAATACCCTGGGTAACTGGAGCGACCCTGGCCTGGGCCAGGCCAAGCGCATGCCCTATACCTTGCCGCTGTCAATCGTTGGTGACTATGCCAGCATCAGCACCGGCATGGACTGGTGGGGCAGCATGCCCGACCCCTTCGACCCTCGCTTTGCCATGGCTACAGAACGTGCCGTCGCCATCGCTGCCCGGGACCACCGCGATGACCCCTGGCTGATCGGCTACTTCGCCGACAACGAACTGGCCTGGGCCGCACCGGGCAATGACCCCAAGGCGCGCTACGGGCTGGCCTATGGCACCTTGCGCCTGACCACCGATGTGCCCGCCAAGCGCGCCTTCCTCAAGCAGCTGCGTGACAAGTACCGCAACCAGGAGGGGCTGTCCAAGGCCTGGGGGATCGAACTGTCCGCCTGGGAGCTGATGGAAGACCCAGGGTTCGAGGCGCCTTTGCCCAACCCCGAGCACCCGGAGATCGAGCGGGACTACCAGCACTTCCAGCAGGTGTTCGCCGAGACCTACTTCAAGACCATCGCCGACTCGCTGAAGTGGCATGCGCCCAACCACCTGTTGCTTGGCGGCCGTTTTGCGCTCAGTACACCGGAGGCGGTCAAGGCCTGCGCCGAGTTCTGCGATGTGCTGAGCTTCAACTTCTATACCCTCAAACCCGAGGACGGTTACGACTTCGCTCGCCTGGCCGAGCTGGACAAGCCGGTGCTGGTGTCCGAGTTCCAGTTCGGTTCCCGCGACCGCGGGCCATTCTGGCCGGGGCCGCTGGAGGTGGCGCGTGAAGAGGACCGAGGGCCGGCCTATGGCAACTTCCTCAAGGCCGCGTTGGCGCAGCCGATGATCGTCGGCGCGCACTGGTTCCAATACCTGGACCAACCGGCCAGTGGGCGGTTGCTCGATGGCGAAAACGGCCACCTGGGGCTGGTGGCGATCACCGATGTGCCGTATCCGGGGTTCGTCGAGGCCGTACGCAAAAGCAACCAGCAGGCCATTGGTCAGTTGCGCACGCAACTGGCCAAGCCGCTCCCCTGAGCCATCGGGGCCGTCAAGCGGCCCCTTTGCTGGCGACCATCGAGCCTAAGCCAGTTTGCAAAACCGCCAACTACTGAAACAATGCACGCCATTTTCAGACGGTCGTACGGAGAACAGCGGGTGCAGATCCAGGGTCACTATGAGCTGAAGTTCGAGGCGGTGCGTGAAGCCTTCGCCGAGTTGTTCGATGATCCCCAGGAGCGTGGTGCGGCGCTGTGCATCCAGGTGGGCGGCGAGACCGTTATCGACCTGTGGGCGGGCACCGCCGACAAGGACGGGCAGCAGGCCTGGCACAGCGACACTATCGCCAACCTGTTCTCCTGCACCAAAACCTTCACTGCGGTCACCGCCTTGCAGTTGGTGGGCGAGGGCAAGCTGGCACTGGACGCTCCGGTGGCCCGTTACTGGCCCGAATTCGCCCAGGCCGACAAGCAGTCCATCACCCTGCGCCAGTTACTCAGCCATCGTGCGGGCCTGCCGGCCATCCGTGAACTGCTGCCTGCCGAGGCATTGGATGACTGGCAGGCGATGGTCGATGCCTTGGCCGCCGAAACCCCTTGGTGGACGCCTGGGGTCGAACACGGTTATGCCGCCATCACGTACGGCTGGCTGATCGGTGAGCTGATCCGCCGCGCTGATGGTCGTGGCCCAGGCGACTCGATCGTGGCCCGTACGGCGCGGCCGCTGGGGCTGGACTTTCATGTCGGCCTGGCCGACGAAGAATTCCATCGCGTGGCGCATATTGCGCGCGGCAAGGGCAACCCCGGCGATGCCGCTGCCCAGCGCTTGCTGCAGGTGACCATGCGCGAGCCTGAGGCGCTGTCCACCCGCGCCTTTACCAACCCGCCGGCGATTCTCACCAGCACCAACAAGCCCGAGTGGCGGCGCATGCAGCAGCCGGCGGCAAACGGCCACGGCAATGCCCGTAGCCTGGCCGGGTTCTATGCCGGCCTGCTCGATGGCAGCCTGCTTGAATCCGAGCTGCTCGACGAACTGACGCGCGAGCACAGTATCGGCCAGGACCGCACGCTGCTGACCCAGACCCGTTTCGGCCTGGGCTGCATGCTCGACCAGCCCGAGGTGGCCAATGCCACCTTTGGCCTCGGTGCCCGCGCCTTCGGGCACCCTGGCGCGGGCGGCTCGGTAGGTTTCGCCGACCCGGAGCACGATGTGGCCTTTGGCTTTGTGGTCAATACCCTGGGCCCCTATGTGCTGATGGACCCAAGAGCGCAGAAACTGGTACGCGTGCTTGCCAGTTGCCTTTGATCGGGTAATGCGGGTATTGGCCAACCCCTTTGACTATCCTCAATGCCAACGCCTGAATGCGTAGGCAAAATTTCTTTCTATTTCATGGTGTATCGCTGATGTCTTCACATAAAACCTTAGCACTCGCCCTGTGCCTGACCGCCGTTACCGGCTGCGCCAGTCACTCCCCGGACGCCGCGAAGGGCAGTGGCTCCAGCTGGTGGCCTTTCGGTTCGGACCAGGTTGCCGAGCAGGAAGTGAAGGAAGCCGTCACCGAAAAAGTGGCCAAGGCCGATGCCAAGTCGGAAAGCGCCAGCCGCTGGTGGTGGCCATTCGGCGGTGACGACAAGCAGGCCAAAGGGCCGGTCGTGCCGAAGATCGACCAGAAGGCTACCCAAGCCTGGCTGGACGAATACGAGCCCAAGCTGCGTGAAGCCATCAAGGACAGCAAACTTGAGCTGGAGCGCCGTGACAATGTCCTGGCGGTGACCATCCCGGTGGACAGTTCGTACAACCCTGACCGCCCGAACATGCTGCTGCCAATGACCCTGGGGCCGATCACCCGCGTAGCCAAGACCGTCGAGGGCGATGCCAAGACCGCGGTGCTGGTATTGGGCCATGCCGACAGCAGCGGTGCTGCGGCTGTCAACCAGAAGCTCAGCCTGGAGCGCGCCGCTTCGGTGTCGGCGATCTTCCGCCTCAGTGGCCTGCAACGTGATCGCCTGATCCTCAAGGGTATGGGTTCGGTCATGCCGCGTGCCGCCAACGACAGCGCCGAAGGCCGTGCCCTGAACCGCCGTGTGGAAATGCTGCTGACGCCGCAGAACACCATGGTGGCGCTGTTGGCCAAGTACCAACAGGCCACGCCGGCACCTACCCCAGCTTCGATGGTTGCTGTTCAGGATGCCAAGGCGCCTGCCGCCAAGGCTGCCACCAGCAAGCCCGCCGCCAAGGCCGCTGCCAAACCTGCCGCGAAAAAGCCTGTCGCCAAGGCCAAGGCACCTGCCAAGACTGCTGCCAAGAAGAAGGCCGCAGCGGTCAAGCCCGCCGCCAAGAAGGCGACCGTTGACAAAAAAGTAGCCGCCAACAGCCCTGCGAAGACCAACTGATCGTCAAGGAAACGCAGCCATGACCCAATCCCTGGCCGATATGCGCCGCGACTACACCCGTGATGGCCTGGCTGAAGCCCAGGCCCCGGGTGAGCCGTTCGCTTTGTTCCACCAGTGGTTCGCCGATGCGGTGAAAACCGAGCAACCCCCGGTCGAAGCCAACGCCTTGACCCTTGCCACGGTCGATGGCGAGGGTCGCCCCCATTGCCGCGTACTGCTGCTCAAGGGGCTCGATGAGCGTGGCTTTACCTTCTTTACCAACTACGAAAGCGCCAAGGGCCAGCAGTTGCAGGCTAACCCTTTCGCCGCCATGACGTTCTTCTGGCCAGCGTTGGAGCGCCAGGTGCGCATCGAAGGGCGGGTTGAAAAGGTCACGGCCAAGGAGTCGGACGACTACTACCAGGTGCGCCCTCTGGGCAGCCGCCTGGGGGCCTGGGCCTCGCCTCAGAGCCAGGTCATCAGTGGCCGTGAAACGTTGGAAGCGTTGGTGAAGGCGACCGAAGCACGGTTCTCCGACACTCAGCCGCACTGCCCGGAGCATTGGGGCGGGTATCGCCTGTTGCCTGAGCGGGTCGAGTTCTGGCAGGGGCGTACCAGCCGCTTGCATGACCGGATGAACTATCGTCTGGTCGATGGGCAATGGCTGCGGGAGCGGTTGGCGCCTTGAAATCCTTGGGGCTGCGCAGCAGCCCCAAGATTGCAACGCTACCCCTGATAAGCCGCCGCCTCACGCGCCAACCACTCCGCCAGCGCCTTGCGCCTGACCTTCTGCACCCGCGCCTGCTCCAGCCGTCGCAGCATGTACTCACGTTTGCGCACATCCTCCCCGGCCAGCGACAGCGCCAGGTCGCGGTCCATCCAGCGGCGCATCCGCACATACAGCCACCCATGGAAGTACAGCCCTGCGACAGTCGTGACCACGACGATGAAGTAATCCATGGCTATCCTTGGTCTCACTTGAAAGGCCCACGATACAGTCCAGGTAGGCTGTACCCAGGCTGAATGAAAACAATTTTATTACGTCTGTGCCGTGACAGCCGTCAATGTGCAGCGTCTAATGAACACCGATGACTTATGGAGACTTTACCCATGCGTAAATCCGCTTTGCTGGTGGCGACCTTCACCACCATGTCGCTGTTGCTGGGGGGCTGTGCCTCGAGCCTGACCGGCGATAGCTACTCCCGTGATGAGGCCCGTCGCGTGCAGACCGTACGCATGGGGACCATCGAATCCTTGCGTCCGGTCAAGATCGAAGGCACCAAGACCCCGATCGGCGGTGGCGCGGGTGCGATTGTCGGCGGCGTTGCCGGCAGTGCAGTCGGCGGTGGCCGTGGCAGCATCGTCGCGGCAGTGATTGGTGCGGTTGCCGGTGGCCTGGCAGGTTCTGCCGCCGAAGAAGGCATCACCCGTACCCAGGGTGTGGAAATCACCGTGCGTGAAGACGATGGCAGCATGCGTGCCTATGTGCAGGCCGTTCAGGAAAACGAGATTTTCCGGGTTGGCGAACGTGTTCGCATCATGACCGTCGACGGTACCAGCCGCGTCTCGCACTGAGCCTTGCACCGGCTGTAGCGCAAAAACGCAAAACCCCGATCTGGCCACGCCAGTCGGGGTTTTTTCATGCCGCTTCTACTTTAGTGCGTGCGGGGGGCGCGGCTGGCCATTGCGGTAACGGCATAGCCGACGACCGCAGCGATGAACGAGCCGGTGAGAATGCCCATACGGTCCATGCCCGCATAGTCACTGCTGCCTGGCACGAAGGCCAGGGAACCTACGAACAGGCTCATGGTGAAGCCGATGCCGCAGAGTATCGCCACCCCCAGCAACTGCCCCCAGCTTGCACCCGTAGGCAACGCCGCCAGGCGAAGCTTGATCGCAAGCCAGGTCAGGCCGAACACCCCCACGGTCTTGCCCGCCAGCAAGCCGACAGCGATACCCAGCGGTACCGGGTGGGTGAAGCTTTCTAACGTCATGCCGGCCAACGAGACACCGGCGTTGGCGAACGCGAACAGTGGCAGAATGGCATAGGCCACCCAAGGGTGCAGGGCGTGTTCCAGCGACAGCAGCGGCGAGCTTTCCGCGTTGCGTGTGCGCAGTGGAATGCACAGCGCCAGGGCGACACCCGCCAATGTGGCGTGGACACCGCTCTTGAGCACGCATACCCAAAGCACCAGGCCGATGATCAGGTAAGGCCCGAGCTTGACTACGCCAAGCCGGTTCATGGCTATCAGCGCAACCAGGCAGGCCGCTGCCAGCATAAGTGACACGCTGGACAAGGTGCCCGAGTAGAACAGGGCAATGACAATGATTGCACCCAGGTCATCGATGATCGCGAGGGTCATCAAGAACAGCTTGAGCGACGCCGGGACACGCTTGCCCAGCAATGCCAGCACGCCAAGGGCAAAGGCGATATCGGTGGCGGTGGGGATGGCCCAGCCGGCGACGGCTGCAGGGTTGTCGCGGTTGATGAACCAGTAGACCAGTGCCGGTACCACCATGCCACCCACTGCGGCGGTAGCGGGCAGGATTACCTGCGAGGGCTTCGACAGCTGGCCGTCGACCACCTCGCGCTTGACCTCCAGGCCGATGAGCAGGAAGAACAGCGCCATGAGGCCGTCGTTGATCCACAGCAACAAAGGCTTGGCTATCTCCAGCGCGCCAACCTTGACGGCGACCGGGACGTCCAGCAGGCCGTTGTACAGGTAGGACAAAGGTGAGTTGTTGATGACCAGAGCAAGGATGGCCGCAGCGATCAGCAGCAGGCCGCTGGCGGCTTCGAGCTGAAAGAATCGGGTGAAGAGGCTACGCACGGGCTATGGGCTCTCCATGAGAGGTTGATTACGGAACGGGCGTACACCCTAGCTTGTGGCGATATGCTTTAAAACAAAAACTATATTCGTTTTTGTTATATGGTATTGCCGCCTTGGCTGTGGGAAGACTAGACGCAGCTGAGGAACGGTGAGGTAGGGGAAATCTGATTATTCGCGCAGACTTTTCTGGCGATGGTCATGCCCCCCTGCGCAGACTTGCCCGCGCAGGGGGCGCATGAAACTTGCTGCCTTACAGCCCGAGCATGTCCCGCGCTACCGCCTCGGCAATGCGAATGCCATCGACGCCTGCCGACAGGATACCGCCCGCGTAGCCTGCGCCTTCACCCGCCGGGAACAACCCCCTCATGTTCAGGCTCTGGTAGTCCTCGCCACGGGTAATGCGCAGCGGCGAAGAGGTACGCGTCTCGATACCGGTCAACACCGCGTCATGCAGGTTGTAGCCCTTGATCTGCCGATCGAATGCCGGCAACGCTTCGCGGATCGCCTCGATGGCGAAATCCGGCAAGCTGGGCGCCAGGTCACCCAGGGTCACGCCTGGCTTGTACGAAGGCTCGACACTGCCCAGGGCAGTGGACGGCCTGCCGGCTACGAAGTCACCGACCAACTGCGCCGGGGCCTGGTAGTTGCTGCCACCCAGGACATAGGCGTGCGCCTCCAGGCGTTCCTGCAGCTCGATGCCGGCCAGCGGGCCGCCCGGGTAGTCGCGCTCGGGGTCGATGCCGACGACGATGCCGGAGTTGGCATTGCGTTCGTTACGCGAATACTGGCTCATGCCGTTGGTCACGACGCGGCCAGGCTCGCTGGTGGCGGCGACCACGGTGCCGCCTGGGCACATGCAGAAACTGTAGACCGAACGGCCGTTCTTGGCGTGATACACCAGTTTGTAGTCGGCAGCGCCCAGTTTCGGGTGGCCGGCATACTTGCCCAGACGGGCCTTGTCGATCAGCGTTTGCGGGTGTTCGATACGGAAACCGACCGAGAACGGCTTGGCCTCCATGAATACGCCCTTGGCATGCAGCATGCGGAAGGTGTCGCGGGCACTGTGCCCCAGGGCCAGAACCACATGGCGTGACTGCAGCTGCTCGCCGCTTGCCAGCACCACGCCGGTCAGCTGGCCGTTATCGGTCAGCAGGTCGGTGACCTTCTGCTCGAAACGCACTTCACCGCCCAGGGCGATGATGTCCTGGCGCATCTGCTCGACCATGCCGGTCAGGCGGAAGGTGCCGATGTGCGGTTTGTTGATGTAGAGGATCTCATCCGGCGCGCCGGCCTTGACGAACTCTTCCAGCACCTTGCGGCCGTGGTGCAGCGGGTCCTTGATCTGGCTGTACAGTTTGCCGTCGGAGAAGGTCCCGGCGCCGCCTTCGCCGAACTGCACGTTGGATTCGGGGTTGAGCACGCTCTTGCGCCACAGGCCCCAGGTGTCCTTGGTGCGCTGGCGTACTTCCTTGCCGCGTTCGAGGATGATCGGCTTGAAGCCCATCTGCGCCAGCAGCAATCCGGCAAAGATGCCGCAAGGGCCAAAGCCGACCACGATCGGGCGCTGTGCGAGCTCGGCGGGGGCGTGGCCCACGTACTTGTAGGTGACGTCGGGGGCTACGCCGATGTTGCGATCGTCTTCGAACTTGCGAAGCAGCTCGGCCTCGTTGCTGGCTTCGAGGTCGATGGTGTAGATGAACAGCAGTTCGCTGTTTTTCTTGCGTGCGTCGTAGCTGCGCTTGAACAGGTTGAAGCTGAGCAATTGCTCATCGTTGATGCCCAGGCGCTGGACGATGGCTTCGCGCAGGGCTTCGTCGGGATGGTCCAGGGGCAGCTTCAGTTCGGTGATTCGTAGCATGGCAGGGTCCAGTATCCCGGCCATGGGCGGCCGGCGGCTTTACACAAACCGCCAAGTATAAGCTGTTCGCCGCCCCGACTGGCAGGATAAAAGCGCCCGGTGATCAGTTGTCGCGCGCACCGCCGTAGTAACCGCAGCCTTGCAGGGTCTTGCCGTCGATGCGCAGCTCGGCGCGCAGGTGGCGCACCGCCCCGGTGGCGACGTCCACGCAGCGTTGCGGTGCGACCCAAAGCTCCACGTGCTGGCCGTTGGCCTCGCTGGTCAGGGTCAGGCCACCACCTGGCACTTCCTCTTCCAGAAACGGCAGGGGCAGCGGCGCTTGACCAACCCGGCTGACGACCATGCCCTTGCCGCTGGCCTTGATGTCCCAGTCGGGTTCGTGGCCGTTGGCGCGCAGGGTCAGTTGCTTGAAGTTGGGGTCTTCGCAGGCGCGGGTCGAGGGCTCCAGGCGGTACAGCCGGCGCACTTCGAGCTGGCCGTCGTTGGTGGCCTGCTTGCTGCCGGTAAGGCGCCCGCGCACATCGGCGAATAGCTTGTCGCCGGCATCCTTGGCGAGGTTGGCGGCTTCCTGCAGGACCCCCGTGCCAGCGACGTCGTTGATCACGAAACGGCGGCTTTCATTGCAGGGCTTGAACAGCAACTGGCCACCGGCGGCGCTCAGTTCGCCCTGCATGCGCGTGGTGCCGATGTTCGGGTCGCTTGGGGTGTCAGCCATCAGTTGGCAACCGGCGAACAGGGGCAGCAGGGCGGTGAGCAGCAGGGTAGGGGTGAGGCGCATGGGGCGGGCTCCGGCGATGTTCCTGAAAGCTGGCCACGTTACGCAGGGTGCACGGGGATCACAAGCATTGTCGGTATCCGGCTCAGGCCACATGAACCCAACAGGCAGAACAAAGGGCCCGAAGGCCCTTTGTTCATCAACCTCCCAGGTACGCGTCACGCACCTTGGGGTCACTCAGCAGTGACTCACCCGTTCCTTGCATCACCACCCGCCCGTTTTCCAGGACATAGGCACGGTCGGCGATCTTCAGCGCCTGGTTGGCGTTCTGTTCCACCAGGAACACGGTCACGCCGTCACGGCGCAACTGTTCGATGATGTCGAAGATCTGCTGGATGATGATTGGTGCCAGGCCCAGCGATGGCTCGTCGAGCAGCAGCAGCTTGGGTTTGCTCATCAGCGCCCGGCCAATGGCGAGCATCTGCTGCTCGCCACCGGACATGGTGCCGCCACGCTGGATATAACGCTCCTTCAGGCGCGGGAACAGCTGCAGGACTTTGTCCAGCTGCTCCTGGTAGTCGCCCTTGTCGGTGAAGAAACCGCCCATGGCGAGGTTTTCTTCCACCGTCAGGCGGGCGAACACACGGCGCCCTTCCGGGACCACGGCGATACTCTTGCGCATGATGTGCGAAGAGGTCTGGCCGACCAGCTCTTCACCCAGGTACTTGATGCTGCCGCTATGGGCCTGCGGCGAGCCGCACAAGGTCATCAGCAGTGTCGATTTGCCCGCGCCGTTGGCACCGATCAAGGTGACGATCTCGCCCTGGTTGATCTCCACGTTGACGCTGTGTAGCGCCTGGATCTTGCCGTAGAAGGTGGAAACGTTCTCGAACTTCAGCATTTACGCTTCCCCCAGGTAAGCCTTGATCACTTCAGGATTGTCGCGAATCTGCTCCGGCGTGCCATCTGCCAGGGGGGTGCCCTGGTTGATCACCACGATATGGTCGGAAATGCTCATCACCAGCTTCATGTCGTGCTCGATCAGCAGCACGGTGACGTTGTGTGACTCGCGCAGATAGGCGATCAGTGCCTTGAGGTCTTCGGTCTCTTTCGGGTTAAGGCCCGCTGCTGGTTCGTCGAGCATGATGATCCGTGGCTGGGTCATCATGCAGCGGGCGATTTCCAGGCGGCGTTGCTGGCCGTAGGCGAGGGTGCCGGCGGTACGGTTGGCAAACTCGGTCAGGTTGACCTTCTCCAGCCAGTACTGCGCGCGCTCCATGGCCTCCTTCTCGCTGCGACGGAAGCTCGGGGTCTTGAACAGGCCGGCGAAGAAGTTGGTGTTCAAGTGCCGGTGCTGGGCGATCAGCAGGTTCTCCAGCGCGGTCATTTCCTTGAACAGGCGCACGTTCTGGAAGGTACGCACCACGCCCTTGCGGGCGATCTGGTGGCCGGCCAGGCCCTGGATCGGCTGGCCATCGAGCAGGATGGTTCCACCGCTGGGTTTGTAGAACCCGGTGAGGCAGTTGAACACCGTGGTCTTGCCTGCGCCGTTCGGGCCGATCAGCGCCACCACCTGTTTTTCCTTGACGGTCAGGGCCACGCCATTGACCGCCAACAAGCCGCCGAAGCGCATGCTCAGGCCGCTGACTTGCAGAATTTCGCGGCTCATCGACGCAGCTCCATGTGTGGACGTTGCATAGGCAGCAGGCCTTGCGGACGCCAGATCATCATCAACACCATCAGCGCACCGAACATCAGCATCCGGTATTCGCTGAACTCACGCATCAGCTCGGGCAGCAGGATCATCACGATGGCCGCGAGAATCACGCCCAGTTGTGAACCCATGCCACCGAGCACGACGATGGCGAGGATGATCGCCGACTCGATGAAGGTGAACGACTCCGGTGTCACCAGGCCTTGCCGGGCAGCGAAGAAGCTGCCGGCGAAACCGGCGAAGCAGGCACCCAGGGTGAATGCCGAGAGCTTGATCACAGTGGGGTTCAGGCCCAGTGCGCGGCAGGCGATCTCGTCTTCACGCAAGGCTTCCCAGGCACGGCCGATCGGCATGCGCAGCAGGCGGTTGATGACGAACAGCGCCAGCAGGGCCAGCAGCAGGGCCACCAGGTAGAGGAAGATGACCTTGTTGATCGAGTTGTACGCCAACCCGAAGAACTCATGGAAGGTCTGCATCCCCTCGGCCGCACGGCGTTCGAAGGTCAGGCCGAAGAGCTCGGGCTTGGGGATGTTGCTGATGCCGTTGGGGCCGCCGGTCCAGTCGGTGAGGTTACGCAGGAACAGGCGGATGATCTCGCCGAAGCCGAGGGTCACGATCGCCAGGTAGTCACCGCGCAGGCGCAGCACCGGGAAGCCGAGCAGGAAGCCGAAGGTGGCGGCCATCAGGCCGGCGATCGGCAGGCAGACCCAGAAGCTCCAGCCCAGGTAGTGCGAGAGCATTGCGTAGCTATACGCGCCCACGGCATAGAAGCCCACATAACCCAGGTCGAGCAGGCCTGCCAGGCCGACCACGATGTTCAGGCCCAGGCCCAGCAACACGTAGATCAGGATCAGCGTGGCAATGTCGACCGCACCGCGCGAGCCGAAGAACGGCCACACCAGCGCGACCAGGATCAGCCCGATGATGATCCAGCGCTGAGTCTTGGGCAGGGTCAGGTAGTTGCTCACGGCCGGCGAGATCAGCTTGCGATCCGAGCGGCGGCTCATGACCGAGCTCCACTGCTTGTCGAACAGCACGCGCAGGAACATCAGCACCGAGCACACGGCGATGATGCTGATGGTGAACGAGCCCTGGCTGTGCACCACCAGGCTGATGCCGTCGATGCTCAGTTTGAGGCCCAGTACCGGGAAGGCCACGGCCCATACCAGCAAGGCGCTGAAGAACGCCTGTTTGAGATTTTTGTTCATACTTTTTCAACCTCCGGGCGGCCCAGGATGCCGGTCGGCCGGAACAGCAGGACAAGCACCAAGAGACCGAATGCCACTACGTCCTTGTACTGGTCGCCGAAGATATCGGCGCCGAAGGCCTCGGCCACACCCAGCACCAGCCCACCGAGCATGGCGCCCGGAATGCTGCCGATGCCACCCAGCACCGCTGCGGTGAAGGCTTTGAGGCCCACCAGGAAGCCGGCGTTGGGGTTGATCACCCCGTACTGCATGCTCAGCAGCACGGCCGCTACCGCTGCCAGTGCGGCACCGATGACGAAGGTGAGGGCGATGATGTTGTTGGTGTTGATGCCCAGCAGGTTGGCCATCTTGATGTCCTCGGCGCAGGCGCGGCAGGCGCGGCCCAGACGGGAACGGGAGATGAACAGGGTGAGCAGGGTCATGGCCACCAGGGTGACGACGAACACCAGGATCTGCATGTAGCTGATCAGTACCTCTTCAGCGCCGCCCGGCCCGAAGGAGAAGCTCCCGGGGATCAGGTTGGGGATGGATTTGTCCTTGGAGTCCTGCGAGAGCAAGACCGTGTTCTGCAGGAAAATCGACATGCCGATGGCGGAAATCAGCGGGATCAGACGGTTGCTGTTGCGCAGGGGGCGGTAGGCAACCCGTTCGATGCTGTAGCCATAGGCACTGGTGACGAAGATCGTCGCGACGAAGGCGACGGTCATCAGGATCGGCAGCGAATGGATACCCATCATGGCCAGGCCCGCCAGGGCGATGAAGGCCACGTAGGAACCGATCATGTACACCTCGCCGTGGGCGAAGTTGATCATGCCAATGATGCCGTACACCATCGTGTAGCCGATGGCGATCAAGGCATAGGTGCTGCCGATGGTCAATCCATTAACCAGTTGTTGGAAGAAATGGTAGATCTCAGGCATTACAGCGCTCCTAAAAACCTGATTTGCATTTCGCTGGCGGGGGTAGGCCAGGAAACCGCGAGTGACGGTTTTAAGATTTTCAGGTGGCCGGCTCCCGGATCGCGGGAATCACGGCCATGAACCTCGTAAAACAAAGCCCACTGCTCGCACAGTGGGCTTTTACGGTCAGCTATTTAGTCACGCAGTTACTGAGGGGAGACTTCGGTCTTCGGTTTGCCGAAGTGCCATTCGTAAACAACGAATTTGAAGTCTTTCAGGTCGCCCTTGGCGTCATATGACAGGTCGCCGGTGGGGGTCTTGAAAGTACCGGCGTGGATGGCTTCAGCCACTTTGTCGGCGTCTTCGGACTTGGCCGCTTTGATGCCTTCGGCAATCAGTTGGACAGCCGAGTAGGCCGGGAACACGAACGGGCCGCTCGGGTCTTTGCCGTCAGCCTTGATGGCATCGACGATGGCCTTGTTCTCTGGATCGGCGTCGAACGACTTCGGCAGGGTGACCAGCAGGCCTTCGGAGGCGCCCTGGGCGATCTGCGAGATGGAGTCGTTGCCGACACCTTCTGGGCCCATGAATTTGGCTTTCAGGCCTTTCTCCTGAGCCTGGCGCAGGATCAGGCCCAGCTCTGGGTGGTAGCCGCCGTAGTACACGAAGTCGACGTTGTTCTGTTTGAGCTTCTGGATGATCGAGGAGAAGTCCTTGTCACCGGCGTTCAGGCCTTCGAACACGGCAACCTTGGTGCCTTTGCCTTCCAGTGTCTGCTTGACGGCGGTGGCGATGCCTTCACCGTACTGCTGCTTGTCGTGCAGGACTGCAACAACCTTCGGCTTGACGTGGTCTGCGATGTAGTTGCCGGCGGCCGGACCCTGGGCGCTGTCCAGACCGATGGTACGGAAGATCATTTTGTAGCCACGGGCGGTGATTTCCGGGCTGGTAGCAGCGGGGGTGATCATGATCACGCCTTCGTCTTCGTAGATGTCGGACGCAGGCTGGGTAGAGCTGGAGCACAGGTGGCCGATGACGAACTTGACGCCGTCATTGACCACTTTGTTGGCGATTGCCACGGCCTGTTTAGGGTCGCAGGCGTCGTCGTATTCCTTGGCTTCGAGCATCTTGCCATCGACGCCGCCCTTGGCGTTGATGTCTTTGATAGCTTGCTTGGCGCCGATGAACTGCATGTCGCCGTACTGGGTGACAGGGCCGGTCTTAGGCCCCGCGATCCCGATCTTGATGGTATCGGCGGCAAACGAATGGCTGGCTACCCCTGCCAGAACCATTGCGGCGAACAGCTTGGAAATCTTGATCATAGTGCTCCACTCATTCTGTTGTAATTCTTATAGTCCTGGCGGCCAGGGCTACAGACCGGGCGGGATTTGCGGTATGGCCACGCCATACTGCATGCCCACCTTCCCCCGGAACATGTCCCGGAACTGTACCGGTACAGTGTAGAGCGCTGTTCGAGCGCTTGAAAAGCGGTCAAAAAGTACCTGGTTCCTGGGTTGTCGCTTGATCGACACAAAGATACAGAAAAGCGCCATCAATTTGCCTGTACCTGCGGCCCAACCCCACAAGTTCGGGGCCGATCGACCAAATTACGTATTTGAAACCGGGTTTTTCTGCAAAAATAGCGGCCTTTTTTATTGGCCGATTTTTGCGGGTAGCAACCCATGACTGATCAAACAAGCACCCTCTATGCCAAATTGATTGGCGAGACGGCAATCATCGAGTGGAAAGCGCTGGAGCGCTTCTGGGCAAAGGGTGACCTGATTTGGGTCGACCCCAGCCTGGACCTGATCGCCGTTGCCGAAGCGATGGCCGAGAATCGCGGCGAGATCTTCGCCAAGTGGCGTAGTGATGGCGCTGTTGGCCCGGTGACTGCCGAGCAGGCGCTGGACCTGCAAAACCGCGATCCAGAGATCTGGGCGGTGGTGGTTTCACCGTTTATCGTGATTCAGGTGAAGCGCGCTGAGTGAGCGTGATCGTTTTTGGTGCGTAAAAATGCGCAGCCGCTTCAATCTGGTGCTTGGGGACGATCAGATGGGTGGAGGTAAGTAACAATTCGGCGTGGCGGTAACAGTTTACGGGATGCGTAATGGGGCCGCTGCGCGCCTTGAAAATAACAAAATGTGCCAGGAGTCGTTCATGAGCTCACAACTACCTTCGCTAGGCTTCGCCGGAATCGGCCTGATGGGCTTGCCCATGTGTCGGCGCCTGCTGGCTGCCGGTTACCCGCTGACGGTGTGGAACCGCAGCCCCGACAAATGCGCCGAGCTGGTAGCAGCTGGCGCGCGACTGGCGGCAACCCCGGCCGAGTTGTGCCGCGACAGCGACATGGTGCTGCTGTGCCTGGCCGATACGGCGGTGGTGCGCGAAGTGGTGTTCGGTGAGCAAGGCATCGCGCAGGGTGGGCGCAGTGGCCAGTTACTGATCGATTTTTCGAGCCTCGAACCGACCGCCACCCGGGAGATGGCCGCTGCGCTCGCGGCCTTGTCTGGCATGGCTTGGCTGGATGCCCCGGTGTCCGGTGGCACGCCGGGCGCCGAGGCCGGCACCTTGGCCATCATGGTCGGTGGCGAGGCCGCCGACCTGCAGCGTGCACTCCCCGTACTGCAGGCCCTTGGCCAGCGAGTGACGCACATGGGCGCCGTTGGCGCCGGCCAGGTGACCAAGGCCTGCAACCAGATGATCGTGGCCTGCAATGCCCTGGTGATCGCCGAAGTGGTGGCATTGGCCGAGCAGTCAGGCGTGGACGCGACACTGATCGCCGAGGCCTTGGCGGGCGGCTTTGCCGATTCGAAACCGCTGCAGATCCTTGCCCCGCAAATGGCCGAGAGCCGCTTCGAGCCGATCAAGTGGCATGTGCGGACGTTACTCAAAGACCTCGACAGCGCAGTCAAATTCTCTCGCGAGCAGGGCTCGGCGACACCGCTCAGTGGCCTCGCCGCGCAATTGATGCGCCTGCACGGTAGCCAGGGCTATCTGCAAAAAGATCCGGCGACCCTGGTAGCGCTGTATCGCAGTAAGGGCTGAGCAGGCCATTGCGCCGTTGCAGCCGCTCCAGGATCGGCCGCAATTCGCCCAGCGGCACCGGGCGGCTGAGCAAGTAGCCCTGCAGGTAGTCGCAGCCGTGGGTTTCGAGGAATTCCAGCTGTTCGACGGTTTCTACGCCCTCGCTGACCACCTGCAGGTGCAGGGTGTGGGCCATGACGATGATGGCCTGGACGATCTCGCGGTCTTTCTGGCTGCCTGGCACATCCTGCAGGAAGGTTCTGTCGATCTTCAGGATGTCCAGCGGCAAGCGTTTGAGGTAGGCCAGCGACGAGTAACCGGTACCGAAGTCATCGATCGACAGGGCCACGCCCTGGGCGCACACGCGCTTGAGCAGGCTGACAGTGCGCTGGATGTCCCCCATCAATGCGTTTTCGGTGATTTCCAGCTCCAGGTGGCGGGGCGCCAGGGCTGAGTGAAACAACGCTTTCTCCACCTCGCTGGCCAGTTCATCGTGACTGAGCGTGACTGCCGAGCAGTTCACCGTGACCTTGAGGTCGCCATAACCGTGGCGGTGCAGTTGCGCCAGGTCGGCACAGGCGTGGCGCAGCACCCACAGGTCGAGGTCGATGATCAAACCATTGGCTTCGGCGATGCCGATGAAACGGTCGGGCCCGAGCAGGCCGTGTTGTGGGTGCTGCCAGCGCACCAGGGCTTCGAGCTTGGCCACCTGGCCATTGTGCAGGTCGAAGATCGGCTGGTAATGCACGCACAGCCCGCGTTCTTCCAGCAGCGCGATGCGCAGTTCCTCTTCCAGCTGCAGGGCAAGCGTGGCCCGGTTTTTAAGGCTGTCGTTGAAGAAGGTCAGGCTGTTGCGCCCGTTGCCCTTGGACTGATACAGGGCAAGGTCGGCGTGCTTGAGCAACTCTTCGGCGGTGTTGCCATCGTCGGGGAAAATGCTGATACCGATACTGGTGGTCATGACCATGCGCCGGCCACCCAGGTCGATGGGGTCCTTCATTCGCTGCATGATGCGCTGCGCCAGGTGGCGTGCTTCATCACGGTTGTTGAGGCTGGTGACCACGCAGAACTCGTCGCCACCAAAGCGCGCCACCAGGTCTTGGCTGCGGGTGGCTGCCTTGATGTGGTTGGCGATCACTTTGAGCAGTTCGTCGCCGGCGGCATGGCCAAGGCTGTCATTGATGCGTTTGAAATGGTCGATGTCGAGAAACATCACCGCCAGGCGGTTGTCATCGGCGTTCTGTTCGGCGAGGCGCTCGGCGAACACTTGATTGAAACCGCGGCGGTTGATCAGGTTGGTCAGGGCGTCGTAGTGCGCAGCCTGTTGCAGCGAGGCTCGCGCCTGGTCCAGTTGGTTGAGCAGCATGCTGACCCGGCGCAGGTCGTGCTCCTTGCTTTGCAGCTTCTTGTCGGCCAAGGCCGCACTGATGCTGGCACCACTGATCAGCAGCGTGATGAATGCAATGGTCAGCCCCAGTTGCAGGCTGTTGTCGGCTGACGGCAGACGCAGCGCAGTGTCGGCGGGGATGACCAAGGTCATGGCCGACATGGCCGTGAAGTGGGTCGCGACGATGCCGCCGGCCATCAGCAGGCTAGCGCCGTACTTCAGGGCCTGGTGCAAGGTGCCGCTACCGTTGCGAAAGCGCCGCGCCAGCAGCAGCGCTGCGAGGCTGGTGAGCAGGGCGATGGCCATGGAGGTCAGTAGCAGCCCGGTCTGGTAGTACTGTTGAGCGCCGGTCTCGAGGGCGGCCATGCCGACAAAATGCATGAAGATGATGCCGGCTGCGATGAGTACTGCACGCTTCAGATAATGATACGGGCGCATGTGCCTACGGTTGATGCTGTTCATGCCCACCCAGGCGACGATCAGGGCAATGAGCAGCGACAGCACGGTCAGCGACACATCGTAGTGAACTTCGAGCGGGGCCTGAAAGGCCAGCATGCTGATGAAGTGCATGGCCCAGATACCGCCGGCGAGGCAGCAGGCGCCGAGCATGCGCCATTGGCGTTGCGCCGTGGCCTGTTCGCTATGGGACTGGCGCTCGGCCATGTCCAGGGTCGCAAAGCACCCCGCGCAGGCCACGGTATAGGCGAGCAGTACCAGGAAGGGTTCATGGCGACAATCGATGACGATTCGTCCGGTTGCCGGAAGATCGGCGAACAGTTGCAGACCCAGCCATTCCATTGCGTGCCTCTTGGTCGAGTTTTCACTCGTCTGCGGTACAACCCTTGGCAGACTGTCCAGAGGCAGTATAGGAAGAGGTAGTTAGCCCTTCCTGAATAATGGCAATTTGATTTCTATGATTTGGTTATGAGGCCAATCGCAGCAAGGCATATAGCCGCTCCCGTTGCAGGAGCAGCCTTGTGTTGCGATGGGCTGCCAAGCAGCCCAACTTGTCGCTCGTATAGTCAGCCAGCCACCAGCACGCGAATGGCTTCCAAGCGCAAGGCAGCTTTGTCCAGCATCGCCAGGCCTTCTTCACGCTGCTTGCGCAAGGCGTCGATTTCGCTGTCGCGTACGCTCGGGTTGACCGCCTTGAGCGCGGTCAGGCGGGCCAGTTCTTCGTCCGCTTCGGCAGCCAGGCGGCGCTGGGCTTCGGCCACACGCTCGACGTGGGTCGGCATGATCTTGGCCTCACCGCCACTGATGCGCTGGGCCAGTACATCCCGCTGGGCCTGGATGAACTTGTTGGCGCTGGCGCGCGGAACGCTTTCGAGCTGGTCGTTGAGCGTTTCGAAGGCCACGCGCGACGCCAGGTCGTTGCCATTGGTGTCGAGCAGGCATCGCAGGGCTGCCGGGGGCAGGTAGCGACCAAGTTGCAGGCTGCGTGGCGCCACCACCTCGCTGACGAACAGCAGTTCGAGCAGCACGGTGCCAGGCTTGAGGGCCTTGTTCTTGATCAGCGCGACGGCGGTGTTGCCCATCGAGCCGGACAGCACCAGGTCCATGCCACCTTGAACCATCGGGTGTTCCCAGGTCAGGAACTGCATGTCTTCGCGGGACAATGCCTGGGTACGGTCGTAGGTGATGGTCACGCCTTCGTCGTCACCCAGCGGGAAACTGGCGTCGAGCATCTTCTCACTCGGCTTGAGGATCAGGGCGTTTTCCGAATGGTCTTCGCTGTCGATGCCGAACGCGTCGAACAGGGTCTCCATGTAGATCGGCAGGGCGAACTGGTCGTCCTGTTCGAGAATCGCCTCCACCAGTGCCTGGCCTTCGCCGGCCCCGCCGGAGTTGAGCTCCAGCAGCCGGTCGCGGCCGCTGTGCAGCTCGGCCTCCAGGCGCTCGCGCTCGTTGCGGGCATCGGCCATCAGGGCATCCCAGGCTTTGCTGTCACCGCTTTCAAGAAGCGGCAGCAGGCGCGGGCCGAACTGATGCTGCAGGGCATTGCCGGTCGGGCAGGTGTTGAGGAAGGCGTTGAGCGCTTCGTGGTACCACTGGAACAGGCGCTGTTGCGGGCTGTCCTGCAGGTAGGGCACGTGCAGCTGGATGGTGTGCTTCTGGCCGATTCGGTCGAGACGGCCGATACGCTGTTCGAGTAGGTCAGGGTGGGCCGGCAGGTCGAACATCACCAGGTGATGAGAGAACTGGAAGTTGCGGCCTTCGCTGCCGATCTCGGAACAGATCAGCACCTGGGCGCCGAATTCCTCGTCCGCGAAATAGGCGGCGGCGCGGTCACGCTCCAGAATGCTCATGCCTTCATGGAAGACCGAAGCGGGGATGCCGGAGCGCACGCGCAGGGCGTCTTCCAGGTCCATGGCGGTTTCGGCATGGGCGCAGATGACCAGCACCTTGGTGCGCTTGAGCATCTTGAGGGTATCGATCAGCCAGTCGACCCGAGGGTCGAAACGCCACCAGCGTTCGTCGTCAGTGGTGTCGCCGTGTGCCTGGAAGGCGACTTCCGGGTACAGCTCGGCCTTTTCGCCAGGCGGCAGGTCGCGGTACTGCTCGGGCATGGCCACCGGGTAGGCATGCAGCTGGCGCTCGGGGAAACCCTGGACCGCAGCACGGGTGTTACGGAACAGCACGCGGCCAGTGCCGTGGCGGTCGAGCAACTCGCGGATCAGGCGCGCGCTGGCCTGGGTATCACCATCGTTGACCGCCGCCAGCAAGGCTTCGCCTTCGGCGCCGAGGAAGCCATGGATGGTGGCGTGGGCCTTGGGCGAAAGACGGCCTTCATCCAGCAGCTCCTGCACGGCTTCGGCCACCGGGCGATAGTGCTCGCTCTCGGCGCGGAAGGCCGCCAGGTCATGGAAGCGGTTGGGGTCGAGCAGACGCAGCCGGGCGAAGTGGCTGTCCTGGCCAAGTTGTTCGGGGGTGGCGGTGAGCAGCAACACGCCAGGGATGACCTGTGCCAGTTGCTCGACCAAGCCGTACTCCGCGCTGACCTGGTCTTCATGCCAGACCAGGTGATGGGCTTCATCGACCACCATCAGGTCCCAGCCCGCAGCAAACAGCGCATCCTGGGCCTTCTCGTCGTCGACCAGCCATTCCAGGGCGACCAACGCGAGTTGGGCGTCTTCGAACGGGTTGCTGGCGTCGCTCTCGATGAAGCGTTCGGCGTCGAACAGCGCCACCTGCAGGTTGAAGCGCCGGCGCATTTCCACCAGCCATTGGTGCTGGAGGTTTTCCGGGACCAGGATCAGTACGCGGCTGGCGCGCCCGGTCAGCAGCTGGCGATGGATGACCAGGCCGGCCTCGATGGTCTTGCCCAGGCCGACTTCGTCCGCCAGCAGAACCCGTGGCGCGCTGCGGTCTGCGACTTCGCGGGCGATGTGCAACTGGTGAGCGATCGGTTGCGCGCGGCAGCCACCCAGGCCCCAGAGCGACGATTGCATCTGTTTGCTGGTGTGATGCAGGGTGTTGTAACGCAGGCTGAACCACGACAGCGGGTCGATCTGGCCGGCGAACAGGCGGTCGCTGGCCAGGCGGAACTGAATGAAGTTCGACAGCTGGGTTTCTGGCAGGGTGCGCGGCTGGTTTTGCGCGTCCAGGCCATGGTAGACCAGCAGGCCGTCGACATCGTCGACCTCGCGCACGGTCAGCTTCCAGCCGTCGAAGTGGGTGATCAGGTCACCTGGCGAGAAGCGCACGCGGGTCAGCGGCGCATTGCGCAGGGAATACTGGCGGGTGTCGCCAGTGGCCGGGTAGAGCACGGTCAACAGGCGGCCATCCTGCGCCAGGATGGTACCCAGGCCGAGCTCTGCTTCGCTGTCGCTGATCCAGCGTTGCCCCGGTTGATACTGCTGCGCCATACTGCCTGAACTCCCGCGATGAAAAGCCGGCTATGTTAACGGATCGGCCGGTCAGACCAAAGTGTTGAAGTGCACCGATCGGTGCCAAAGACCAACAGTCTAGCCGTTTCATCGACCAACACCGTCTTGCCGACGAGGGCTGCGCACCGACATGTCCGCCAAGCACCGCTGGTTGAACGCTTCCCTGGCCGTGGGCAGCCTCGTGCTGCTGGCTGCGTGCGAGCAAAAAAACTTCGAGACCTTGCCGGCCATTGCGCCCGAGCAGCTTGAGGCGCTGGGCGTGCAGACGCCGATCAAGAGCGTGCATTTTCGTGACCGCGAGGGTGAAGGCCTGTTGGTGCTCAGCCGCACCGATGGCCAGGCCACCGACGCCGAAAACCAGCAGGAAGTCGACAAGGTGGTGCTCAAGGCCACGCTGTATGGGCGCACGGCAGAACGCGATGCGTTCAAGGCACGCTGGCAGGTCGAACAGGAAACCACCTGCCCAGGCTTGGACCTGGATGTCGACTTCTATACCGATGTCAGCGATGTCAGTGACCTGAACAAGGACGGGGTCGCCGAACTGACGGTAGCTAGCCATGCCTTCTGCGGAGGGGGGATCGACCCGCACGATATCGCCATCGAGATGCGCGAAGGGCAGGCCAGTTACACCATTACCGGGGAGTCGCTGATCACGCCCGCCGGCGAAGACCC
Organism: Pseudomonas sp. Irchel s3f19; assembly: GCF_900187555.1. NCBI lineage: Bacteria > Pseudomonadati > Pseudomonadota > Gammaproteobacteria > Pseudomonadales > Pseudomonadaceae > Pseudomonas > Pseudomonas sp. Irchel s3f19. The sequence continues at coordinate 430,548 of NZ_FYDW01000004.1, forward strand.
GATAGGCGGAGAACGCGAGGACAGCGCCTCGCTCAAGGCCGCGCCGCAGGTACTGCGCGACCACATGGACGCGGTCTGGCAACAGGTCTACAAGCGGCCCTGGAGTGAGGCCAGCCCGCCGAGTGACGACGACCCTGACGACGAAACCGAGTAAGCGTTGTCTGTATTCAAGGTAGGTGACCAGCCGCCGATACAGGGGTAATAGGAGACTTTCCATGTTGCCGCCGATCATTCCGCTCAGTGCAGCACCGGTAACCTCGCAACAGGACCCGGTCAAGCCAACCCCCGACATCAAGCCGGTGGTTCCCACGCAGCCTTCGTCCGGTGAAAGCGCGATCGACCTCAAGCAGCAGCGCGACCCGCAAGAGCAGGCCTTGCTGCTGCGTGATGAACAACGACGGCAACAGCAGCGTCGGCAAAAAAACGACGGCGAGCGTTACAGCGCGCTACCCGGCGATGAGGTCAACGCCGACAATACTGTACCGGTGGCACCGCTGATGGGCGAGCGCCCGCGTCAGGGGCTGCTGGTCGACATCGAAGTCTGACGCGGGGCTGGTCAGCGTCCGCGCCTGGCTTCATCATGCAAGCCTCAGTTGATCGTCGAGCCCACCCATGAGCCAAGACAACCTCATCGATTTCGATGCCGAACGTGCCAAGCGCGTCCACGACCTCAAGGAAAAGCGCCTCAACGAAGTGCGCCAGGCCTTCGAGCAGGCCATGCCCTTGAGCGCAGCCAAGAAAAAGAAACCCAAGGGCAAGCCCAAGAAGCGCTGAAACTTGACGCAGGTCAAACCTGCGCCCGCCTCGCGTGCCCGGTCTCGGGCACCATTGACCCCGATCAATTTTCTGTGCCCCCACATTCGTTACCTTGCATCCATCGGACAACGGCAAACGAAGAGGGAGGCCGACATGTTCTTCGACAACGTGGTTATCGCAGGTGTGGTAACGGTCGGGTTGATGGTCGCGTTCTTTGCCGGTCTGGGCATTTTCATCTGGAAGGACTCGAACAAGCGCAAGCCGCGCTGACCTTCTGGGTTCACGAGCACGCAAGGCATTTAGGGCGACTTCGGTCGCCCATTTTTTTTGCCTGGAAAATGCCACGCAGCACAGCCCTTAAAAGATGATTAGCTAGCTAATTAATCGTTTGCGCATTATCCTTCTCTACATTGTCTATCGTTTACCTGAACATCCCGCAAGGTCCGCCTCGTGCCCATCACTCTCCAGGCCCTGTTCGCACCCAGCAGCCTCGCCCTGAAGTTCGCCATCAAGACCGTGCTTGGCGGTGGCCTGGCGCTATGGCTGGCGATGCGTTGGGGGCTGGAGCAGCCTTCATGGGCACTGATGACCGCCTTTATCGTGGCCCAGCCGCTGTCGGGCATGGTGGTGCAAAAGGGCCTTGCACGTCTGGCCGGCACCTTGGTCGGCACCTTCATGTCGGTGCTGTTCATCGGCCTGTTCGCCCAGACGCCAGGCCTGTTTTTGATCACCCTGGCGCTGTGGCTGGCCCTGTGCACGGCGGCTTCGACCCAGCTGCGCAGTGCCTGGGCTTACGCCTTCGTGCTGGCCGGCTACACCGCAGCGATCATCGCCTTGCCGGCGATCGACCACCCGTTGCAGGTGTTCGATCAGGCTGTGGCCCGCTGCACCGAGATCTGCCTGGGGATTTTTTGCGCCACTGCCACCAGCGCCCTCATCTGGCCCATGCGCGTGGAACAGCAATTGAGCGGGCAGGCCCGGCAGGCTTGGCACAATGGTCTGCAGGCAGCCAGCGCCATGCTCGGCGGCGAAGATGACGCGCGCAAAGGGTTGCTGGAAAGCCTGGGGCGTATCGTTGCCATCGACAGCCAGCGCGAACATGCCTGGTTCGAAGGCAACCGCGGGCGCCAGCGCGCCCGCGCCATCCGTGGCCTGAGCCAGAAGTTGATGGTACTGCTGCGTATCTCCCGCTCGGTGCGCCGGCAGTGGCGCCAGCTTGATGAGCGCGAAACTCGGCACCTGGCGCCCTGGTTGGAAGCGTTGCGCGCGCAGTTGGGCAACCCCGATCAACCGAGCCTGTTGCTGTTGCGTCAGCGCATCTGGGATGCCGCCCATGACGAGCAGATCAGCTCTGCAGAACATTACTGCCTGGCACGCATGGCGCTGTTGCTGGATTACGCCATGGCCGCGACCCAGGCGCTGGACGACGTCGAAGCGGGCAGGGCGCCCAAGGATGTGCCCCAGGGCCTGGCCGCGCACCGCGATTGGTCACTGGCCCTGTTGTTCGGTTCACGCAGCGCGTTGGCGTTTCTGGTGATGAGTGGTTTCTGGCTGGCAACAGCCTGGCCATCGGCGCCGGGTGGGCTGGTATTGACCTGTGTGGTCTGCAGCCTGTTCGCCAGCCGCGAAAACGGCGCCCAGATCGGCCTCAGTTTCTTGCGTGGCATCTTTTTGGCGATCCCGGCGGCATTCTTGGTCGGGCAAATTTTGCTGCCCCAATGGAGCAGCTTCGCCATGCTCTGCCTGGGCATGGGCGTGCCGCTGTTTCTGGGCGCGCTGGGCATGGCCCACCCGCGTACCGGCGCTACCGCCACCTCCTATTGCCTGCACTTCATTGTTCTGGTGTCGCCGCTCAATGCCATGCAATTTGGCGTGGCCAGCATGCTCAACAGTGCGTTGGCCATGCTGGTGGGTGTGTCTGCGGCGGTCATGGCGTTCCGTTTGCTGGTGTTTCGCCACCCGGCGTGGCTTGGCCGGCGTCTGCGGGCAGCGACCCAGCACGACCTGGTGCGCCTGACCCGGCGCGACCTGCGTGGCGCCGACAGCTGGTTTGGCGGGCGTATGGCCGACCGCCTCATGCAGCTGGCGCGGCATGCCAGCGAGTTGCCTGAAAGCGAGCGCAAGCGCTGGGACGATGGCCTGCATGGCCTGGACATCGGCGACGAACTGGTGCACCTGCGCATGTGCCTGGCGGTGGCCCCGGCGCCGTTGGGCCGGGCTGAACGCGAGTACCTGCAACAGGTAGAGGCCGTGCTGGCCAAAGGGCCTGCGCCCGGGCGCGGGCAGCGTCTGGACAACGCCAGTGCGCAATTCATCGAAGCGTTGCGCCGGCTGCCTGCGAGCGATCCGCTGCGCCTGGCCGAAGGCGCGGTACTGCAGTTGCAGAAGAGCTGGGGCAAGTGGTGCCGCTGGCAGGAGGACGTGCATGGGGTTGCGTGAATGGGCGCTGGGCGGCGTGCTGTTGAGCCCGTTTCTGGTTTATGTGCTGCTGGCGCTGGTGTGCACCGGGCTGCTGCGCTTGTTGGTACAGGCCACGCCGTTGGGCCGCTGGATCTGGCATGAAGCACTGTTCGACGCGGCATTGTTTGTGTGCCTGTTGTACCTGGTAGTGCGCGTGCTGGGCGCTGCATAAGGGTTTTTGTCAGGGTTCAAGTAAGGAGTGATTCGATGCGTACCGTCGTACGTACCTTGGTGACACTGTGTGTGGTGGCCCTGGCCCTGTTGGCAGGCTACCAGCTGTGGCAGTACTACATGCTCACCCCCTGGACCCGCGATGCGCGTGTGCGCGCCGACGTGGTGGTGATCGCGCCGGACGTGTCCGGCTGGGTGCGCGAGCTGAAGGTGCATGACAACCAGCAGGTGAACGCGGGTGATCTGCTCATGAGCATCGACAGCGAGCGCTTTCAGGCAGCATTCGACCAGGCCAGCGCCGTGACCGAGACCCGCGCGCAGCAACTGCGCCTGCGCGAGCGCGAAGCGGCGCGGCGTACTGCCTTGGGGCCGGAGGCGATCAGTGCCGAGCTGCGGGAAAACGCCCAGATCAATGCCGCCATCGCCCGTGGCGAACTGCATGAGGCCCAAGCGCAATTGCAGGTGGCCAAAATCAACCTGGCGCGCAGTGAAGTGCGCGCGCCGCGCAGCGGGCACATCACCAACCTGCGCTTGGCCCAGGGCAACTACGTGAACACCGGTGAGTCGGTCATGGCCCTGGTGGATGACTCGACTTTCTATATCCAGGCTTACTTCGAAGAAACCAAGCTACCGCGCATCCGTGTGGGTGACCGAGTGAAGGTGTGGCTGATGGGGGCGGGCGAGGCGATGCAAGGGCATGTGCAGAGCATCAGCCGCGGTATCACCGACCGCAACAGCAACCCCGACAGCCAGCTGCTGCCGGAAGTCGAGCCGACCTTCAACTGGGTGCGGTTGGCGCAGCGGATACCGGTACGGATCCGCCTCGACCAGATCCCGCAAGGGGTGAACCTCAGTGCTGGCATGACCGCCAGCGTGCAAGTGCATGAAGACCGCGTTCAACAGTGATCGCCGTGGCACGTGTCACGGCGGGTGCAGGCCTTCATGTACTGGCTGGCGGTGCTGCTGGCGCCCCAGGTTGACCCAGCGGCAGACGGAAGCTGAACAAGGTACCGTTGTGTTCGTTGGAGAGCACCTCCATGCGCCCACCATGTGCCAGCGCGATCTGGTTGGCGATGTACAGCCCGAGCCCAAGCCCTTGCTGCGGTACCTGTGACAACGGGCGGGAGAAGGGTTGGAACAATTGCGCCAGGGTCTGCACGGCGATGGGGGCGCCGTGGTTGTGCACGCTCAGCACGAACTCACCGGCCTGGAGGGCCGCCTTGACCGCTACCGGCCCTTGCGGGTCGCCGTGGGTCAGGGCATTGGCGATCAGGTTCGAGAGCAGTTGGGTGACCCGTTCGCGATCACAGTACAGCCCGCCGATGTCGCCGATGTCCAGCACGATCCGCCGCTGCGGATGCACCTGTTGCAGTTCCGAGGCGACATGCCGCAGGCCTTCGGCAAGGTCAGGGCAAGCCTGCAGGTTCAAGGGGATGCCGGCACCGAGGCGGCCGCGGGCAAAGTCCAGCACATCGCGCACCAGCTGCGAGGCACGCCTGCCGCAGGTGAGGATGTGCTGGGCGATAGTGCGCTGCTGGTCGTCCTGCAGGCGCTGGGTGAGCAGCTCGGCACCGGCGGTGATGGCGAACAGCGGGTTGCGCAGGTCATGGCCGAGCACGGCAATGAACTGTTCGCGCACTTCGGCCATGGCCCGCTCCTTGCGCAGGGCCTGTTCGGTGCGCTGGGCGCCTTCCTCGCTTTCGATCTGGATGGCCAGCAGCCGGGCGAAGGATTCCATCATCGGCTGGATGGCACTGCCTTTAAGCGCTGCGGGTAAAGGGTCGAGGGCGCAGATGGTGCCGAAGAAGCGGCCATCGGTCCGGAACACCGGCACTGAAATGTAGCTTTCGAAGCGATAGAGCTGAGGCGTGTGGTGCCGGCAGTACTGCTCGTCTTCGCTGGCCTTGTCGATCACGATGGTTTGGTGCGTGCTGCGGATTTCGTGGCACAGCGTGGTGGCGACATCGAGCTCACCGCCCGCGGTCAGGCCAAAACCCAGGGTGTCGAGCACAGCACATGCCGTCCAGTTGCTATCGGTTACCCGGGCCACGGCGGCGAAGCGCATGCCCGTTGTTTCGCAGATCACCTGGAGGATGGCGGGCACAGCATTGATGCGGCCGATCGTGGCAATATCGGCATGGATGGCGTCGGTCATTAACAGTCCCAGTGTTGGCGACGAAGGGGGTTCAGGACCATTCTAGCGGGCCTTTGGCAGGATGATGAAAAACCTTGGCGAATGCTCTACCACTTGCGTTAGGCTGGCCTTTGCGAGTCGCCCGGCAGAGGCGACCGTTTGCAGCCCGGCGTGCGTCACTTCCTTTCATTGCGAGGTTACGTCATGGCCATCACTTCCCAGGACATCTGCAACGCCGCAGAGCAGCTCAACGGTTTCGTCGGCTTTCATGGCAAGCGCGGCGTTCATATCGTGCGTTTTTCCGAGGACGCGTTCGGCATGGACGTGGCCGACGACAGTATCACCCCCTGTAACGAATTCGTCTGGCGACCCGAGCAAGGGCCGCGCATGGCCTTGTGCCGGTCGCGCCTGGCACTGTTGCTGGAGCAGCATGTGGACGACCGCCTGAACATCGGCGAGCCCTTGCGTACCTACTTGCGGCGCAGCGATTTGCCGGAGATCGTGGCCGAACGCAATAAACGCTGATGGCCCCTGTGTAGGAACATCCGTGCACCGCGAATAGTTTGGTCCTACAACAGATGGTGTGCCGAGCCTTCGGGGGCCTGTCGCAGCAGCGCCTCAAGGCTTTCTTTCGTCAAAGGTCGGCTCAGGAAGTAACCCTGCACTTCATGGCAGCGGTCCTTCTCCAGCGTCCTGAGCTGTTGTTCACTCTCCACGCCCTCGGCGGTCACCGTCAGCCCCATGGCTTCGCCCAGGTTGATGATTGCCTGGACCACAGCGCGATCATTGCCACTGGTGTTGTTCAGGCCGGCGATGAAGCGTTTGTCGATCTTTATGCTGTCGAACGGGTAGGTGCGCAGATAGCCCAGCGACGAGTAACCGGTGCCAAAGTCGTCCATGTTCAGGCGCACGCCAAGCTCCTTGAGTGACAGCATGGTGCTGAGTGCGCCTTCGATGTCGTTGAGCATCACGTTCTCGGTGATCTCCAGCTCCAGGCGCTGGGCGGGTAGCGCGGTTTCAAGCAGGATGTCGCGCACATCGGCCACCACATCGCTGCGCAAGAACTGGGCGGGCGACAGGTTCACCGAAATCAACAGGTCTGCCGGCCAGTCGTGGGCCGTGCGGCAGGCTTCGCGCAGTACCCAACGGCCCAGCGCAACAATGATGTCGCTCTGCTCGGCCAGCGGGATGAAGGTGTCTGGCCCCAGCAGCCCTTCGTGCGGGTGCTGCCAGCGCAGCAGGGCTTCGACCGCGACGATGCGCAGGTCGCCCAGGCGATAGCGCGGTTGGTAGTGCAGCTCGAACTCCTGGTTCTGCAGGGCACGGCGCAAATCGTTTTCCAGTTGGCGGCGGTACTGGATCTGCTGGTTCATTTCGGCGGCGAAATAGCGCCAGGTGCTCTTGCCATCTGCCTTGGCCTGGTACAGCGCGAGGTCGGCGCAGCGGATCAGCTCGCCGGCATCGAAGCCCAGGGTGCGGCTTTGCGCGACGCCGATGCTGGCGCCAATGTGCAGAGGCTGGTTGTCAAACACGATAGGTTGCTGCAACAGGCTGATCAGGCGCGCGCAGAAGCGATCGACCTCGCTGCGGTTATCCATGCCAGTCAGAACCAGGATGAACTCGTCACCCCCCAGGCGTGCGACCAGGTCGACATCGCGGGTGGTGTCGCGCAGGCGTGTCGCCACCTCTTGCAGCACGGCGTCACCGGCGGCGTGGCCGAGGGAATCGTTGATCGGCTTGAAGTTGTCCAGGTCCAGCAGCAGTAAAGTGAGTGGCGGCGAGTCGCTGCCGCGCAGCAATACCTGTTCGAGATGCCGGGCGAGTTTGTTGCGGTTGGCCAGCCCGGTCAGCGGGTCGTGCAGCGAGAGGTGCTGGATGCGCGCATGGGCGTCGACCTCGTCCGTGATGTCGCTGGCGGTACCGCGAAAGCCGGTAGGCTTGCCGTCGTACCAGATCGCTCGCGCCGAGATGCGGCAGTAGCGGTTCTGCCCGTTGTGGTCACGGTAGGTGCAGCGCAAGTTTGCCAACTGCTGGGGGTCGGCGGCGGCCAATGCGTCGAGCCAAGGCGACAGCGGCGTGGTATCGCAGGCCAGCAGCTGGTTGACCGGCTGGCCCAGCCAGTCGTCAACCGGGTAGCCGGTGACGCTGACGAAACGTTGGGAAAGATAGGTCAGGCGTTGTTGCCGGTCGGTTTCCCAGATCCAGTCGGAAGCGGCTTCGGCCACGGCGCGAAAACGCTGCTCGCTGGCCTCCAGGGCCTGGTTGCTCTGTTGCAGGCGCTTGAGGCTGAGGTCGATGGCGCGGGAGCTGCGCAGGGCATGGCGGAACAGGTAGAGCATCACCAGGCCCAGTATCAACAGGGCGCAGAGCAGCGCAGGCAACATCGCCCACAGCAATTGCTGCCCCGGCAGCGGGCTGGTCCAGGCCAGGTGGTAGCCGGTATCGCCCAGCTCGATGCGCTGATGGCCATGCTCACCTGTGCCGTGTTTCTCGATATGCATACCCGCCAGGCCCGCACCGGTGCCCAGGCGTGCGAGCTTGTCCTCGGTCAACTGGTCGACGAACAGCATGACGGGCGCCTGGCTCACTTCGCTGGCCGACACGTCTTTGTCGGGGCGTACGGCGGCCGCGCTGAGCACTGCAGGCCAGCCGTTGAACAGCACGAACCGGGTAATTTGTTCGCGAGCGCTGGCAGCCGCCCGCGCTTGGCTGATGATCGGTTGCAGGGGCGCTTCTATATAGGTACTGGCTTGCGCCACGCTGGGCTTGCCTTTGAACAGGGCGTAGGTGGTGCGCTGGTCGTCCACCACGAATACGCCTTCATAGCCACTGGCGCTGTACAGCGATTCGCCGACGTTCTTCTCCTCATAGGCCCATTGCCAGTCGGCCTTGCCGGCCAGGTGCTCGAAGGCCGCATCCCACACGGCATAGCTGGACAGAAACTGGCGTGAGGCGAGCAACCGTTGTTCGAGGGCCTGGGTGGCATGGAAGGCGCTGCGTTGCTGCTCTTGGCGATCGAGGGTTGCAGCAATATTGAGCAAAGCGCCCAAGGTGACCAGGCAGGCCAAGGCGAAAACCGCGCAAAAGCCTGCAATCAAGCGGCGGACTTGGAAATGTGGGGTGGCAAGGGTGGGTGGAAGGTCGGCGTTCCTGGCCATGCGCGAGCGACTCCTTCAAGAACAGCAGCCTCCCGCAGGGCAATCAGGAAGGAGGTTCAGTCAGGATAGGCCAGCCTGAGCCCGGCGGCCTCGCTTTGCGCGAAATTGACCTGGTCACGACCAGCGTGCTTGGCGGTGTACAAGGCCTTGTCAGCCTGTTCGAGCCAGTGCTCGGGCGATTCAAGGTCTGCATGAAACGCGGACAAGCCAATGCTGAGGCTGATGCGCAAATGCGGCAGCTGCGGATTGCGATAGTTCGCCACCCGCTCGCGCAAGCGCTCCATGGCCTGGCAGGCCTGCGCCTCGTGGGTGTCTGGCAGGATCACGCAGAATTCGTCGCCGCCATAGCGTCCGGCCTGGTCGACGTCACGCAGGTTGCGTTTGAGCTCTTCGCTCATCTGCCTAAGCACGCAATCGCCGACCACGTGGCCAAAGGTGTCGTTGATGGTCTTGAAGTGGTCGATGTCGATGAGGGCGATCACCGCATGCTGCTGTTGTTGCTGGCAGGTCTGGAACCTGACCTGTAGCAGGTCTTTCCAGGCCCCGTGGTTGAGCAAGCCGGTCAGGCTGTCGGTAAGGCTCAGCGCACTGAGGCGGCGTTTGTGCTCGGCCAGCTTGATTGCCAGTTGGTAGCAGACCCAGCCAAGGGCCAAGGGGTAGAGCGTCAACATTGGCAGGCACGCGTAAACCTGCAGTGGTGTGGCATTGAGTTGTAGCCCGGGGCCGAACACCAGCGTGGCCAGGAGCATACCGGCGAGCTGTGCCAGCACACCGCGTACGAGCAGGCGCTTGCCACCTGCGGCGACGTTGTTCATGGTCATCATCGACAGAACGGTGACGCTGGGCAGTGGGTTGAACTGCATGGTGGCAGTCCAGAAGCCCCCCATCAGCGAGTCCAGCAGCAAGTTGCGTTGCTCTGCCTGGTAAGGCGTTGCCGAGCGGATTGCCCAGAGGTAGGCGGCATGTGGCCAGAAAAGTCCATTGAACAGTAACAGCAGCCACGCCCACATGGGCGGGGATAGCGGCGCCACCGCTGCCATTACATTGAACAGACCGATGCCCATACCGATGATGCGCGGCAGGTAGATGCGCTTGACGAAAGAAAGTCCCTTGCCGCTGCGTTTGTCCATCATGGTTATCATTCTTCTGCCAAGGCGCCGTTTATCGCATAACTCGCGTGAATATTGTTGAACAGTGTTTCATCTATGAAAAATGACCTTACAAGCCAATTCACGGTTGATGCGATCACTGTGGGGTAATATGAAGGCTTTCCTGTTGCTCGGAGTGCTGCTGCTCATGGTCCCCACCGCTAACGCTGCCGGTGAGCCGGCGCCACACTGGGACGGACGGTTCCACAACCAGGCACGCCTGCCGCAGGACGGCGTGATGAAGAAGCTGCGCATTGGCCTCAAGTACCTGTTCTTGCGCAAACCCCCCGAAACCCGCCCCGCCAACCCCATCGCCGTGCAGCCCATGACCCGGCAGCAGGTGCTCGACGCACCTGATCACAGCCTCTGGCGCTTGGGCCATTCCACGGTATTGCTCAAGCTGCGGGGTCGCTTCTTCATCACCGACCCGGTATTTGCCGAGCGCGCCTCCCCGGTGCAGTGGGCAGGGCCGCAACGTTTTCATGCCCCACCACTTGGGCTGGACGAGTTGCCGCCGTTGGCGGCGGTAATTCTGTCCCATGATCACTTCGACCACCTGGACGAGCAGGCGATTCGTCGGCTTGCTCCGCGTACCGGGTTTTTCCTGGCCCCGCTTGGCGTGGGTGACCGGTTGATCGAATGGGGCGTTGCGCCTGACAAGGTACGTCAGCTGGATTGGTGGCAGGAGACCGAGGTTGACGGCGTGCGTTTCGTCGCGACCCCGGCGCAGCATTTTTCTGGGCGTGGTCTGTTCGACAGCAATCAGACCTTGTGGGCCTCGTGGGTGATCATTGATGAACAGCTGAGGGTGTTCTTCAGCGGTGATACCGGGTACTTCGATGGCTTCAGGCAAGTTGGCGAACGCTTCGGGCCTTTCGACCTGACCCTGATCGAAACCGGGGCCTATAACGTCGCCTGGCCGAACGTGCACATGCAGCCAGAACAGAGCCTGCAGGCACACCTGGACCTGCGCGGGCGCTGGTTGCTGCCGATTCACAACGGCACGTTCGACTTGTCCATCCATGGCTGGCAGGAGCCGTTCGAGCGCATTCTGGCGCTGAGTGCGCAAGCGCAGGTGCGGCTAAGTACGCCGCAAATGGGCGAGCGGGTCAGCCTGGACTCGCCCCATGCCGGGCAGAATTGGTGGCAACCAAGGCCTGCGCAAGAGCACAGGCGGACGGCCGAGCGTGCAGTGGCGGTGCGCTAAGGGTCATTTACCAGGGGGTTGCCGACGCGGGGAGGGCGGCGCCTGGTCGTCCAGCAGCCGCGAAGGCGGCTTGCCGCTGTCACTGCGTACTTGCGCATGGCTGATCAGCGCAAAGATGAAGCTGCCACCAATGATGTTGCCGGCCAAGGTCGGCAGGGCGAACTCCATCAAGAAGCTGCGCCAGGTCTCTTCACCGGCCCAGACCAGGTAGGACACCTCGACCGAGCCCACGACGATATGGGTGAAGTCACCCAAGGCCATGAAGTACGTGATCATCAGGATGATCCAGATCTTGGCGTGCTCCATCGACGGAATCATCCAGACCATGGTTGCGATCATCCAGCCCGAGACGATGCCTTTGGCGAACATCTGGCTGATGTCGTTCTTCATTACCTTGCGGCCGACCTCGAGGAAGGCCACGTCGGTCTTGCTGTCGAAGATCGGCAGCTCCAGCATGACCCAGGCCACCAGCAAGGTGCCCGCCAGGTTGCCGAGCAGTACTACGCTCCATAGGCGCAGCAGGCGGCCGAGGTTGGCCAGCGTGGGCGTGGTCATCACCGGCAGCACCGCGGTCAGCGTGTTCTCGGTGAACAGTTGCTGGCGGGCGAGGATTACCGCAAGGAAGCCAGCACTGTAGCCGATGCTTGCGATTACCTGGGCGCTGTCGCCTTCCGGCAGGCGGGCATAGAACAACCCCATGGCCATGAGCGAAAGCCCCATGGACAACCCTGCAGCCAACGCCGACCACCACAGTGCTGCGAGGGTGCGTTCCAGTTCCTGGTCGCCCTGGGCGCGAATGATCTCGTGCAGCACCGCTGCCCGTGGCGGCTGGTTATGGCTTACTTCCTGCTCTTCATCCGCCGACAGGCCAGGCGTTTTCTCGCTTTGCGCATCGCTCATGATTGCCACGCTCCGTGGGGTGTTTATCTACAGATCGGTTGCGCCTTAATTAGTTGCGGGCGGGGGTAAACCGCGATTGGAAAGTTTTTTCAGCTCAAGGTGTTGACTCTGATTTCAAAGCGCGTATTATTCGCCTCCTCGCAGCGATGAACGCTTCGGGGCAAGCGGTAAGATGTTGAAGTTAAAGGCTTTCGAAAGAAAGCAGCAGTTAAAAACTTCAAAATAAACGCTTGACAGCAAATGAGGAAAGCGTAGAATGCGCGCCTCGGTTGAGACAAAAAGCTCTTAACCAACCGCTCTTTAACAAATTGAATCAAGCAATTCGTGTGGGTGCTTGTGAGTATGGACTGATAGTCACAAAGATTATCAGCATCACAAGTGACCATGCGAGAAATCACATAGTCATTTGAGATTG
>NZ_FYDW01000010.1:0-2395 GCF_900187555.1 Pseudomonas sp. Irchel s3f19
TAACCGAAGGCGGTGTGATCACCTACACCGTGACCCTGAGCAACCCTGCCCAGACTCCGGTTACCGTGACCCTGTCGAACGGCCAGACCATCACCGTCGAAGCCGGCAAGACCCAAGGCAGCGTTGATTTCCAGACCCCGGATAACGATGTCTACAACAATGGCTCGACTGTCAGCACGACCATCACTGGTGCCACTGGCGGCAACTTCGAGCAACTGACGCCGAACCCGACCCCGGCGCAGACCACGATCAACGATTCGGTCGACACCACCACCGCAACTCTGACCGCTTCGCCAAGTGTGACTGAGGGCGGCGTGATCACGTACACCGTGACCCTGAGCAACCCTGCCCAGACTCCGGTTACCGTGACCTTGTCGAACGGCCAAACCATCACTGTTGAAGCCGGCAAGACCCAAGGCAGCGTTGACTTCCAGACCCCGGACAACGACGTCTACAACAACGGCTCGACCGTCAGCACCACTATCACTGACGCTACCGGCGGTAACTTCGAGCAGCTGACGCCGAATCCGACCCCGGCGCAGACCACGATCAACGATTCGGTCGATGTGACCACTGCGACCCTGACCGCCAATCCTTCGGTCACCGAAGGTGGCGTGATCACCTACACCGTGACCCTGAGCAACCCTGCCCAGACTCCGGTTACCGTGACCCTGTCGAACGGCCAGACCATCACCGTCGAGGCCGGCAAGACCCAAGGCAGTGTCGACTTCCAGACTCCGAACAACGACGTCTACAACAATGGCTCGACCATCACTACCACCATCACAGGCGCTACCGGCGGTAACTTCGAGCAGCTGACGCCGAATCCGACCCCGGCGCAGACCACGATCAATGACTCGGTCGATGTGACGACTGCGACCCTGACCGCGAATCCTTCGGTCACCGAAGGTGGTGTGATCACCTACACCGTGACCCTGAGCAACCCTGCCCAGACGCCTGTCACCGTGACCCTGTCGAATGGTCAGACCATCACCGTCGAAGCCGGCAAAACCCAGGGCAGCGTTGACTTCCAGACCCCGGATAACGACGTCTACAACAACGGCTCGACTGTCACTACCACCATCACCGGTGCTACCGGCGGCAACTTCGAGCAACTGACGCCTAACCCGACTCCAGCGCAGACCACGATCAATGACTCGGTCGATGTGACGACTGCGACCCTGACCGCGAATCCTTCGGTCACCGAAGGTGGTGTGATCACCTACACCGTGACCCTGAGCAACCCTGCCCAGACGCCTGTCACCGTGACCCTGTCGAACGGTCAGACCATCACCGTCGAAGCCGGCAAAACCCAAGGCAGCGTTGACTTCCAGACCCCGGATAACGACGTCTACAACAACGGCTCGACTGTCACTACCACTATCACCGGCGCTACCGGCGGTAACTTCGAGCAGCTGACGCCGAACCCGACCCCGGCGTCGACTGTAATCAATGACAGTATCGATACCGTCACCGTAAGCATCGTCAGCAACGGCAACGTGACTGAAGATCAGCAGCCATCCTTTACCGTAAAAGTGAGCCAGGCGCTGGACCGTCCGCTGACCGTAACGCTGTCGAACGGCGAAACCGTCACCATCGAGGCAGGCAAGACCGAAGTCGAGTACAAGACTCCGGCCCAAGGCGATGACGTAATCAAGGACGCCGGCTCTGTGACGTTGAGCGTCACCGGCGCCACTGTCGCGGGTGCTACCTTCGAGAATCTGGCCATCGGCGGCCCGGCGACCGTTGAAGTTTCGGACACCGTCAGCGAAGTCGTTGCAACTTTGACTGTGGACAAGGCAACCGTGGCCGAAGGTGGCCAGGTGACCTACACCGTCACGCTGACCAACGCACAGGGCCTGTCTGTCACTGAGCACGGCGCGCTGACCTTCACCCTGACCGACGGTACAAAAGTCACGATTCCGGCCAACAGTGCTTCCGGCACTGCGACCATCACGGTTCAAGATGACGTGTACGTCGGCGGTCAGGGCGCTGTCGCCAACAAGCTTGAGTCGGTATCGGGCGCAGACAACTTCGAGAAGCTGACTTTGGGTGGTGATACCGTCACCACTTCTGTGACGGACGAGCCAGGTTCGGGCACCCCAGGCACCGGCAACGAAGGCGACCTGGTCAGGGTCACCATCACCGCCGACCAGGCTTCGGTCGCCGAGAACGTGAAGCCGACCTTCACCGTTCACATCAATACCGCCCTGACCCACGACCTGGTCGTGACCCTGAGCAACAACGCTACGGTCACTATCAAAGCGGGCGAAACCAGCGCGCCCTACAGCCACGATGCGCAAGGCGACGACGTTTACCAGGACGCCGGTGAGATCAGCCTGGGTATCAAGTCCGCCGTCGATGTCGATGGCCGTGCTTTCGAGAACCTGCAGCT